>JBGSPK010000258.1:0-4031 GCA_041738665.1 Sphingorhabdus sp.
CGTCGGTCCGACATCCGTGCCCATTTGGGAGCCGTAAAGACCCAAAGCAGTGCCGACCAGCTGAATGCGAGGCTCACCCAGACATCGGGCATATCAAGCTGGCTTGCAATGGCGGGCAGGGCAGATTGCATGGCGGTGTTACCGGCAGCAGCCACCAGCATGACAAGAAACAACACGACCACACGGTTGTTGGGAATTGCCGGAACCGCGCTCACGACTTTTGCCAATCATAGCTTCGCGTCACCTTGGCAACATGCAGGCTATAGTCGCTGTACCAGCAGTCGCGCCCGGCGTCTCTTATCGCTGCGTGCTCAGGATGGTCGCGCCAGGCTTTGGCATCGGCATCGCTGGCCCAATAGCTGACTGTTATGCCTAGACCATCTGCGCCACGCACCGAGTCCATGCCGATATAGCCTTGCTGTAGCGCGGCCAGTTCATCCATTGCCGTCGCGGCCCGCGCATAGCCAATTGCATCGGCGTCGGTGCGCTGAGCTATGAAAATGACGGAAATAGTATCAACCGGAAGCTTTGCCATTATAGCGGCATAAGGCGGATTTTACGCTCGGCGCAACCCGGTTGGAACATATTCTTGCTTAATCCGGTTGCATAAAGTGCACCAATTTGCGAGTGCAGTTCTTTCGTGAAAACTGTCCCCGGACCTATCGCATGACATCGTCGACATTGGCTAAGACCCCGCTGCTGGATCGCATCAAAGACAAAGCCAGCCGCTTTTTTGGCCCTTGGGGCGTGTTTTTCAAAGGTTTTGTGAAACATCCGGTGATGGTCGGCTCAATCATTCCGTCCTCAGACCGCACCGTTAAGAAGATGCTGGCACCGGTGGACTGGGAAAACACCAAATTGTTCGTCGAATATGGTCCTGGCATTGGCACATTTTGCCAGCCTGTTCTCAACCGCATGCGCCCGGACGCGACATTGCTGGTGATCGATTTGAATGAAGATTTCATCGATTATCTGCGCAAAACGATTCGCGATAGCCGGTTCATCGCGGTTCACGGTTCGGCAGCCGATGTGAACGAGATCATATCGCAGTTCGGGTTCAAGAACGCTGATTATATCCTGTCAGGACTGCCTTTTTCGACGCTTCCCAACAATCTGGGGCCAGTCATTGCAGAGGAAACCGCGAAGGCCATCCGTCCCGGCGGCGCGTTTCTCGTGTATCAGTTCCGCGCCCGCGCGCGTGATTTCATGGCACCGCATTTCCGCAAGATCGATAGTGGTTTCGAGCTTTGGAATGTCCTCCCCTGCCACCTGTTCTGGGGCTGGAAAGAATAATCATTTATTCTTGAGCAGACCGAATTTGATTCGTCTGCCGACGGTGTAATCGACCGAATTGACCAGAAAATAGGCGATGCCTGCCTTAAACCGGCTCCACCAGCTGTCGCGGCTTTTAAGGAGGATGCGCGTCTGTTCTTCGGATTGTGCCACAAGACCATCGATCAGTTCACGCGCATATGCCGCAAATGCGGTATCTTTCACCCGAATCATGATCTCCAGATTGATGAACATGCTGCGCACGTCGAGATTAGCCGACCCGATGTAAACGGCATCATCAATGACCATCAGCTTCATGTGCAATGGACGCGGTTGGAATTCATAAATCTGTGTTTTCCGTCGCAGCAGGTAGCGATAGAGTAGTCGTGCTGCCGGAATGGTCGCCCCATTATCGGTTTTGCCTGCCATGACGAGCCGCGAGCCTTTGTTGCGTTTGGCAACCCGTGCAATCCGCCGCAATATCGTCTGCGACGGCGAGAAATAAGCCGAAACGATATCGAACCTTTTGGCCACGTCCAGTGATCGCTTGAAGGTGAGCGCCCAGGGCGAAATACGATTGGTCGGGCCGCCCAACAGCCACTGGATTTGGCCAATGCCGGGACGCCAGCCTCTGATCACGTCGCGAACACCGCGATAACGGACTTTACCGCCATCCGATATCCGATCCAGCTCATCGAAATAATCGGCCAGGCGCGCGACTTCCGGTCCGGAAACGATCAAGCCCAAATCTTCCCAGCTATCTTCGCCCTTGCGACCGAAATACTGGTCGGTGATGTTAAAGCCGCCTACCAAGACGCTAGCTTCGTCAGCTATAAGCATTTTCTGGTGATTGCGGATGAAATAGCCAAACCCTTTGCGCGTGCCGAAAGAATGATAATGACCGCCAGCAGCAGTCAGCGGGTCGAAAAAATGGTCGCTGATGTCGCTCGACCCGAAGCTGTCTATAATGAGTTGTACGCGAACGCCGCGCATTGCTGCAGCAACCAGCGCGTCGAGTACTTCCGTTCCTGTCCTATCGTTGGCAAACATGTAGAAGAACATGCGGATCGATTTTTTCGCTGCGCCAACCAAAGCAATGACCGCAGCGAGGCGGTCTTCGGGCGCATGGACGAGATGCAGATCGTGCTCTGCCACATGAAAATGCTGTCCCGGAAAGATGGGCTTGCGTGATTTGGCCGCCATGGACAGGACCTAGTGCGTGTGATCGCAAACGGCAACCCGCCCGCCCTTTTCGTTGACATTTAGCCACGGTAACCCTAGTTGCGCTCAACTTTCCGAAAATTAGAAGAATCAGGAGCCAGCATGGCACGCGTTACCGTTGAAGATTGCATTGACAAGATCACCAACCGTTTCGACCTCGTATTGCTTGCCGCAGAGCGCGCGCGCGAGATTTCGGGTGGCGCGGAGCTCACCGTTGACCGCGATCGTGATAAAAACCCGGTTGTTGCCTTGCGCGAAATTGCCGAAGAAACTGTACGCCCCGATCATCTGCAGGAAGGCCTGATCCAGTCGCTGCAGAAGGTTCAGGTTGATGAGGATGAAGAAGCCGATGAAGTCGGTTCGATCAGCCTGTCGGCCGAAGCGCTTCGCCTGACAGCCGCAGCACCAGCACGCGGTGCGGGTATGCAGCGGGATTACGACCGGTAACAATTGCGCTTCTCGCGTGAGTGAAGAAGGCCCGGTTCGTCCGGGCCTTTTCTTTTTGGCATTCGATTGCAGCGCTGTTAGACACGCATCATGAGCGGGGAACTGGCAGGGGCTGCAGATATTTTGACTGGCGCGGCGCTTGCGCGTGCCGTTGAGCCCGAAGCTGGCGAAGCGCATCGCGGCGTCGATGGCAATTGCCTCAACTGTGGCACTACATTGATTGGCGCACATTGCCATGTTTGCGGTCAAAAGGGGCATGTTCACCGGACCCTTCACGCATTTGGGCATGATTTCATGCACAGCGTTTTGCATTTCGACGGCAAGATTTGGCGCACATTGCCGATGCTGTTCTGGAACCCCGGCGAACTGACGCGGCGCTATGTTCATGGCGAGCGCGCAAAGTTTGTATCGCCGCTTGCGCTGTTCCTGTTCACCGTGTTTCTGACTTTCGCGACCTTCAATTTTTTGGTGCCCAAAACCGCCAGCGTAAATACCGTCATCGGAGCCGAGCAGGCGGAAGAGCAATATCAGGCAGACCGCACGGATATCCTGAAAGATATCGCAGAGCTCGAGGCGGACAAGAAGGATGCCATCGCGGAAAAGGCGAGCAGTTATGAATGGATCGATCGCGAGATTGCTCGTCACAGAAAAAATCTGGCTAAACTCGAGGAAGGGCGAGGCAAGGAGGTAAAGCTTGCAGCCTTGGCGCAGCGGAAGGTCGAACAGGCGCGGGCGAAAAGCGATACGAACATTGCCCGCCTTGAAGCCGAACTTAAGGCAGCACGCGAGTCTGGTGGTCAAACATCTGCAATTGAAAAACGGCTCGAGGAAGAACGGATCGATGCGCGTATGATGAGCGGAGCGCTGTCGACTTTTGGCAAATCTGCCCAGGCTGATGAAGAATGGACGTTTACCGACCTGAAGTTTCCGGGATCGGATCAGCTAAACGAGGCGGTAAAGCACGCTGCTGAAAACCCGCAGCTGCTTTTCTATAAAGTGCAGTCAAATGCGTATAAATATAGCTGGGCACTTATCCCGATTTCGGTGCCGTTTGTTTGGCTGCTGTTTTTTTGGCGACGTCGATTCAAGAT
>JBGSPK010000259.1:0-7813 GCA_041738665.1 Sphingorhabdus sp.
GAAGAAGGCAATCATGCGGACCTGAGCGCTGCTGGCGGATTATACGGCCGCCTCGCCAGCCTTCAGTTCGACGCCTAAAAAGACGCGCGCAGGCGTTCCATCATGGCATGCGGCTCTGTCACCGGGGCGGTCATTGCCCGCATCTTGCTGCTGAACCGCTGCAACCGGAAATACAAATCCTCGCTTGCAGCAATCAGCGTTTGCGCTTCCTCGGGGAAACGGCCCACCTGAAAGCCGTCGCTCGCCGGTGAATAGCCCAGGTCGCGAGCGTCGCTATATGCATCGTTCTGTGAGATTTCGCCCGCGCGCAACGCCTTTTGGTTAAGCAACCAGGCTATACTGTGCATCAGGCGGGTCGTGACCTTTAACGATTCACATGAAAATGCGACCGAAATTTCCGCCGACACATTGCCCGGTAACTGGCCACGATCAAAATAAGACCGAGCCTCGTCCGCTAACAGCATCGCTTCGGTGTAAAGCGAGTCTAGCAGTTTTGGCGTAAGTTCATGGTGCGCATTATTCATCCGCCATCATATGCCATGAGCGGGACAGAATTGTTAGCGCAAAACTGTTCGGCTCCGATAGCCCGGGCCGACTGTGCCGGGATGAAACGCCTGACACAAAAGCGTAAATTGGTTAAGCTCAAGTCCAAGTTCAGGCGATGATATCAGGCACCAATTGATCTTCGAGGCGCATGATGCGGTCCTTCAGCCCAAGCTTCTTTTTCTTGAGCCGCGCAATTTGCAATTGATCGACGACCGGCTTTGCCGCGAGTGCATGGATTGCGTCATCAAGGTCACGATGCTCGACCTTCAATTGTTCAAGCAGTTGCTGGTAACCTTCATCGTTCATGATCCCCTCTAACCCTATTGCAGTTAACAAGTCATCGCCAAAATAGGGGCGCATAGCGTGTTTTGTTCGCTGGTGCCGATGATCCGAAAATTTGGGGGAAGACAGCTTGCGCAATTCGTGATTTACTCAAATTCGTTAGGTCGTCGAGTCTCACAAGAAGGAGAATGAGGTGAACAACAGTCATATGTCCGCGCTTCGTATCAAGCACGCCGAATTGGAAGACAGGCTGGAGCGCGAAGAAAACAGACCCCTCCCCGATACAAATCTGATCCACAGCCTTAAAAAGCAGAAACTCCAGCTCAAAGACATTCTCACGCAGGAATCGCTTCCCGCTTGAGTTCAAATAAAATTTGATCGGGGTATCGCTTGCCCAAAACGCATCTGCTAGGTGCGGGTGATGGAAAGCGCGACCCGATCTGCCCGAAATATATTGACTGGCCTGCACGAGGTCATGGCATCCAAAAACCATGCGCAAGGCAAGCTGAACCATGTCGTCAACATCATCGGCGAAGCGTTGTCGAGTGAGGTGTGTTCCATATACCTCTTGCGCGACGGCGCTCTCGAGCTGTTTGCTACGCGCGGGCTGAATGAAGCAGCTGTGCATGTCACGCGGCTGGGGCTTGGCGAAGGGCTGGTTGGTACGATTGCCGAGAATGTCGAGACGCTGAACCTCGACGAGGCTGCGGCACATCCCAATTTCCGTTATGTCCCCGAAACCGGGGAAGAGCGGTTCCATAGCTTTGCAGGCGTCCCTATCGTGCGCTCGGAGCGCGCCGTCGGCGTGCTTGCGGTCCAGCATGTCGAGCCGCGCAAATATGAAGAAATCGAAATCGAGGCATTGCAGACCGTCGCGATGGTGTTGTCCGAGCTGATCGCCAATGCTGACCTAATCGACGAGCCAAGCGCCGGAAGCGACAGCGCGACCGGCACCGTCAGTCTGACTGGTCTGCCGCTTGTTAAGGGCGCGGCTGCCGGGGTTGCCATTTTCCACCAGCCCAATGTCCGCATCGAACATACCGTTGCGGAGGACACCGAAGCCGAACGACAGCGTGTCTATTCCGCGTTTGACAAGATGCGTGAGCAGATCGACCGGATGGCGAGCCAAATCGATTTCGGTACCGGCGGCGAACATGAAGAGGTCATCGCGACCTACAAGATGTTCGCCTATGACGAAGGCTGGAGCCGACGGATTAACGAGGCCATCGACAGCGGACTTACCGCTGAAGCGGCCATCGAACGCGTCCAGCAACGCACAAGGATGCGGATGCGGCAAATTGACGATCCGCTGCTTGCTGACCGGATGCATGATCTGGAGGATCTGTCCAACCGGCTGCTCCGTATCGTATCGGGTCAGATGAGCACGGCGGCCCAGCTTGGCCTCAAAAAGGACTCTATTCTGATCGCGCGCAATTTGGGTCCGGCCGAGTTGCTTGAATATGACAAGCGCCGGCTGCGCGGCGTGATACTCGAAGAAGGGTCGCTGACGGCGCATGTCATCATCGTTGCGCGTGCAATGGGCATCCCTGTGCTCGGGCGCGTGCGCGGCATCCGTCACAAGGTCCGCGACGGCGACATGCTGCTGCTCAATGCCGATGAAAAAAACGTCATCGTCCGGCCGGCACCGAGCACCGAGGAGTTGTTCCAGCACGACCTGGTTGACCGGCAGAAGAAAAAGGCACGCTATGCCGCTCAGCGCGATGAGGCGTCGGTCACCAAGGACGGCGTGCCGATAACGCTAATGATCAACGCTGGGCTGCGCGATGATATGTCGGCGCTGGCGACCACGGGCGCAGAGGGCGTCGGTCTGTTCCGTACCGAATTCCAGTTCCTCATTTCCGCAACCTTACCACAGCGCGAACGACAGCAGCGTTTTTACCGCGACGTGCTTGATGCAGCAGGCGACAAGCCGGTTATCTTCCGCACGCTCGACATCGGCGGCGACAAGGCCCTTCCCTATTTGAAAGACGAAACCAGCGAGGAGGAGAACCCGGCGCTGGGCTGGCGGGCTTTGCGTCTGTCGCTCGATCATGCAGGACTGATGAAGGCGCAGGCCCGCGCGTTGATCGAGGCATCCGCCGGTCGCACGCTGAACGTGATGTTCCCTATGGTTTCGGAACCGTGGGAGTTTGATGCAGCCAAAGCCATTTTTGAAGGGCAGATGGCGTTTTTAGGCAAGCAGAAGAAAGTTTTGCCAAGCAAAATCCGTTATGGCGCTATGCTCGAGGTTCCGGCGCTCGCCGAAACACTCGATATGCTGCTGCCCAAAATCCAGTTCCTGTCGATCGGCACTAATGACCTGACCCAGTTTCTGTTTGCCGCCGATCGTGCCGACCCACGCCTTGCCGAACGCTATGACTGGCTAAGCCCGGCCATATTGCGGTTTATCCGGCGCGTGGTAAGGTCCGTGGACGGCCATCCGGTCGACCTCGCCGTATGTGGCGAAATGGGCGGCCGGACGCTGGAGGCATTGGCTTTGATGGGACTGGGCATCAAGCGGCTTTCGATTACGCCAGCCGCCGTCGGCCCTGTTAAAGCGATGATCCGCTCGACCAATCTTCACGACATCGCTGCGAAGATGGAAGAATTGCTTGTGTCGCCAGCGACAAATTTGCGCGACGATCTATCCGTCTGGGCATCAGCTCAGGGTATCGAAACCGGCTGATATCCCGACCTTTATCAATTGACTTTCGGGTGCAGGGTGCCATTGTCAGGCAACCGCCCGAAGAGGTGGAGGGTCAACGGGTCGTGGAGATTTCAGTGGGTGAAAATTCCCCAAGCGAAGACGAGTTCCGGTTTCATACGGTAGGCGAGCAGCTGAAGGCGGAGCGTGAGCGCTTGACCCTCAGCCTGTCCGATCTTGCAGCCAAAACCCGTGTCCCGATGCGGCATCTGGAATCGATAGAAAAATCCGATTTTGCTGCATTGCCAGGTTCGACATACACGCTGGGCTTTGCGCGATCCTATGCACGCGCGCTCGACATGGATGCCGCGAAAGTCAGCAGCGACCTGCGCGTCGAGATGGCGCAAGGGGGGCATGAAGGTTATCAGGCACCTGCGCAGAACTACGAGCCAGCCGATCCTGCACGCGTTCCATCGCGAACGCTGGCATGGACAGCCGCTGCCATTGGAATACTCGTGGTGGCAGGATATTTTACGTGGCGCACTATGGCGCTCGGTGATGCAGACATTATCGAAATGCCCGCCGCAACCGCGCAGAAAATGGAAGCTCCGACTGCAAATGCGGGCTCGGAAAGCGTGGCACCCTCCGGCGGGGCAGTGGTCCTGACCGCGACCGACAATGTCTGGGTCAAAATATATGATGCGGAAAACAAAAGACTCTATGAAAATGAAATGAAAGCGGGCGACAGCTTTACCGTTCCGCAGGATGCCAACAAGCCGATGATCGTGACCGGAAGGCCGCAAGCCCTGAGTGTAACGGTTGGTGGCAAGGCGGTTGCCCCGCTTGGCGAAATCGACAAAACAATCGCTGACGTTGAAGTCAGCTCTGCAGCGTTACTTGCACGTCCACCCGCCAATGCTGCAGCGGTACCTTTGCCGTCCGCCGGCACGCAAAGAGACAACTGAGACTTACTGCCGAAACTTTACACCGAAATGGTGTGATAGGCCTTTATTGCGCGAGTCGGGCAAGCTATAAGATCGACTATTGATGGGTAAACGGGGGAGAAATCCAGTGACATTTCGGCTCGCTTTAATGGGCGGCGTGGCTTTCGCGCTAAGTACCCCCGTGATCGCACAAGATGCCAATATCGATGGCCGTGTTGGCAAGCTTGAAAAGGAAATGCGCGCAGTCCAGCGGCAGGTTTTCCCCAATGGTGCAGGAAAGTTTATCGAACCCGATATCCAGTCGCCCAATGCGCCAAAGTCGACGACCTCATCGTCAACCGCGACTGCTGATCTGCTGGCACGGGTCGACGCGCTTGAAACGCAACTGGCAACCCTAACCGGTCAGGTCGAACAGCATGGTAATAGCATGCGCGGAATGGAAGGTCGGCTGAAATCGCTTGAGGCGCAACTGAAAGCGCAAGCGGCGGCTCCCCCACCCGCATTGCCCGCCGCAGCAGCGGCATCGACACCGGTGGCTGCCAAGCCGAAGCCCGCCATAACTCCGCCCGCGGCCAAACCGACGGCTGCGCGGACGGCTGCAGTTGCCGCAATTGAGAGACCAGCGACAGGCGATGTGTTTGAAGATGGCTATAATTACGGTTATCGACTGTGGGAGGCAAAATTCTACCCCGAGGCGCAGGTAACGCTCGAAGAGACCATCACCAAATATCCCAAACATAAACGCGCCAGCTTTGCCCGTAACTTGCTGGGCCGAGCATGGCTTGACGACAAAAAGCCAGCCACTGCGGTCAAAGTATTTTACGACAATTACAAGACCGATCCACGCGGCGAACGTGCGCCGGAAAGCCTGTTTTTCTTAGGCGATGCTCTGACCGATCTCGGTAAGACGGCTGAAGCATGCGAAGCATTTGGAGAGCTTGCAAAAGCCTATCCGGATGCCGCCTCCGGACGATTGGCAGGACGCATTGCTTCAGGCAAAACCCGGGCGAAGTGCAAATAACTCTATCAGCGGCTTTCCTGGAACGGTTTAGCTTTGCCTTGGGTGACTTGGGCGTTGGCAACAACGACCGGATTATGTTGGCGGTGTCTGGCGGGCCAGACAGTCTGGCTATGTTGCTTCTGGCCCGAGAGATAGCCCCCGGCCGGATCGTCGCAGCGACTGTTGACCATAAGCTTCGGCCCGAGGCAGCAGATGAAGCTGCCTTCGTGGGCGATGTGTGCCAAAAGATCGGCGTTCGGCACGTCACCTTAATCCCATCAAAGCAGATTAAAGGAAACATCCAGTCAAGCGCGCGCGCGGTGCGATACGCGCTGTTGGAAGAAGCTGCGGACGAGCATGAATGCGCATTTGTTGCGACCGCACATCATGGCGACGATCAGCTGGAAACCATGCTGATGCGGCTAGCGAGGGGCAGTGGACTCGATGGTCTGGCAGCAATCCGTTCGCGATATGGCCGTATCATTCGTCCGCTACTCGGGTTTTCCAAATCAGAGTTAGAGGAAATTTGCATCGATGCCGGGGTCGAACCCGTCCGCGACCCCAGTAATGAAAATCCCGATTTTGACCGCGTCGTTATGCGCCGGTGGCTGGCGCAATCCCCCAACCCCTTTGATATCGCCCGGGCTAACCGCACGGCACATGCTTTGTCGGATGCGGCGGAGGCTTTAACTTGGGTCGTAAAAGGTCTAGCCGAGCAGCGTATCGCCGAAGAAAATAGGCAAATTCAATGTGATGCCAGGCACCTTCCGCGTGACCTTAAACGCCGTTTGCTGTTACAATGCCTGTCTGGGCTAGACCCCGATCTGATGCCGCGGGGCGATGCGATTGACCGTCTGATTGCCGATCTTGAAAGCAGCAAAACAACAACTATCGGCGACATCCTCTGCCAAGGCGGCGAGGTTTGGAAGTTCTCGGCCGCGCCGCCGCGTCGTACGGCCCGTTAAATCAGGCGAAATTTGCACTTCATTATATTGCCATTCACGCATTCACGCTTACATTGCCGTTCATATCCCGCCGCACATCGCGTCCGGGGGAGCAAATCAAGGCGTAATTGATGAACGACGAACAGGAACCCAAAGGCAACCCGCTGCTGCGCAATATGGCCATCTGGTCGGCGATAATCGTCGCCCTTTTGCTTGTGGCTTCGATTTTCAGCGGCACTTCCGAAACCGCCAAGGGCATCAGCTACTCCTCATTCCGTGATAAGGTCGAAGCTGGCGAGGTAAAGTCGGTAGCGATTGCGCCTGAGCGTATCACAGGCAAGCTTCAGAATGACGAAACGTTTGTCACCGTTCCTGTTCCAAGCGACAATACTCTTTACCCTCTGCTCGATGAAAAGGGCGTTGATGTCCAAGGCAAGGCTGAAGAACAGCCAAGCCTGTTGCTGATCCTGATTTATCAGGCACTGCCGTTTCTTCTGATACTTGGCATCGCGTTCTTCGTGCTTCGCCAGATGCAAAAAGGTGGGGGTGCAGGCGGCGCGATGGGCTTTGGCAAGTCGAAGGCAAAGCTGCTCACCGAAAAGCATGGCCGCGTGACCTTCGAAGATGTTGCCGGAATCGATGAAGCGCGCGAAGAACTTCAGGAAATCGTGGAGTTTTTGAAAGACCCGCACAAATTCTCGCGACTTGGTGGCAAAATCCCCAAGGGTGCTTTGCTGGTTGGCTCGCCGGGTACCGGTAAGACGCTGCTCGCGCGCGCTATTGCGGGTGAGGCTGGCGTGCCATTCTTCTCAATCTCCGGTTCTGACTTTGTTGAAATGTTCGTCGGCGTCGGCGCGAGCCGCGTGCGTGACATGTTCGAGCAAGCCAAGAAAAACGCACCGTGCATTGTCTTTATCGACGAAATCGATGCCGTGGGCCGCAGCCGTGGCGCAGGTCTTGGCAACCAGAATGACGAGCGCGAGCAGACATTGAACCAGTTGCTGGTCGAAATGGATGGCTTTGAAGCCAATGAAGGCATCATCATCGTCGCGGCAACCAACCGCCCTGATGTACTTGACCCCGCATTGCTGCGTCCGGGCCGGTTCGACCGTCAGGTTGTCGTGCCCCGGCCCGACATCGATGGCCGCGTCAAGATTCTCGAAGTGCATATGCGTAAAGTACCGCTAGCCCCCGACGTTGATGGTCGCGTGATTGCCCGTGGTACGCCTGGTTTCTCTGGTGCCGATCTTGCCAACCTCGTTAACGAGGCTGCGCTCCTTGCGGCACGCCGTGGCAAGCGCCTTGTCGCCATGCAGGAGTTTGAAGACGCCAAAGACAAGGTGATGATGGGGACCGAGCGCAAATCGATGGTCATGACCGACGATGAAAAGAAAATGACCGCGTATCATGAAGCTGGTCACGCCATCGTCTCGATCCACGAAGCCGCTTCCGA
>JBGSPK010000299.1:0-7902 GCA_041738665.1 Sphingorhabdus sp.
GCGGACGGCGGATGAAAAGACGCTGAAGTCGTCTTATCGCCGTCTCGCGATGGAGTGCCATCCCGACCGCAATCCGGGCTGCGACAAATCCGAAGCCAAGTTCAAGGCGATTTCGGAAGCCTATGATGTCCTGAAAGATCCACAAAAGCGCGCGGCCTATGACCGGTTCGGCAAGGCTGCATTTGAGAATGGCGGCGGTGGACAGGGCGGTGCTGGCTTCGGCGATTTTTCCGATATATTCGAAAGCTTTTTCGGCGATGCCTTCGGCGGTCGCCAACGCGGTCCTGCGCGCGGTGCTGACCTGCGTTACGACCTCGAAATCTCGCTCGACGAGGCCTTCCACGGCAAGGAAGCCGAAATCACCATCGACGTCGCTACTGCCTGCGGCACCTGCGAAGGCTCTGGCGCAACGCCGGGCTCGGGCAAGCGTCGCTGCAACCTGTGCGCCGGGCACGGCAAGGTACGCGCGCAGCAGGGCTTTTTCGTAGTCGAGCGCACCTGCCCGACTTGCCATGGTCGCGGCGAGGTTATCGAAGATCCATGCAAAGTCTGCGGCGGCGAAGGCCGGGTCGACGAACGCAAGACCATCTCGGTCAACGTACCCCCCGGTGTTGATGAAGGCACGCGCATTCGTGTGGCTGGCAAGGGCGAGGCTGGTCCATATGGCGCAGCGGCCGGCGACCTTTACATCTTCATCCATTTGTCGCGGCACAAAGTGTTCGAACGCGACGGCACGACATTGTTCTGCCGCGCACCCGTAAGCTTTACCACCGCAGCATTGGGTGGCGAAATCCGCATACCTGGCCTCGATGGCGCCGAGCATATCATCATTGTTCCCGAGGGCATCCAGTCGGGCAAGCAGCTCCGTCAGCGCGGTGCAGGTATGCCCGTTCTGCAAGGGCGCGGGCGCGGCGATATGGTTATCCAAATCGATGTCGAAACGCCTTCGCGGCTTTCGGCCCGGCAAAAGGAACTGCTACGCGAATTCCGCGAGACCGAAACCGGCGAAGAATGCCCGCAATCGACCGGCTTTTTCGATAAACTCAAAGGCATCTGGGACGGCATTACCTGATTGATTGAGAAAATCGGATAGCGTCTTCGGCAACAGATGTTAGGGTGCCTCATAGGAATTTATGGGGAGTGATTGTATGAAATCCGCGGCCACGGCATTTGCCATCTCATTTTGTATTGCTACCCCGGTTTTTGCCCAGCAGGACTTCAGCAAGGTCGAAATCGAGGCCGAACAACTCGCTCCGGGTGTGGCTGTATTATTTGGTTCAGGCGGTAATATTGGCGTGTCCTATGGCGAAGATGGTACGATCTTGATCGATGACCAATATGCGCCGCTAACCGCAAAAATTCAGGCGGCGGTTTCGGGACTTGGTGCAGCGCCGGTGAAGTTTCTCGTGAATACCCATTGGCACGGCGACCATAGCGGCGGGAACGAAAATCTCGGCAACGCAGGCGCTGTGATCATGGCGCATGACAATGTCCGCGTGCGGATGGCGAGCGACCAAAAAACTGCGTTCGGCGAGGTGAAAGCCAGTCCCAAGGTCGCGCTGCCGGTTATCACTTATGCCGACGGTCTGAAACTGCACCTCAACGGTGAGGAAGTCCGCGTGATTCATATGCCAGCCGGACACACCGATGGCGATTCGATCATTCACTGGACCAAGTCGAACATCATCCACATGGGCGACCTGTTCTTCTTCCGCGCGACCTTCCCGTTTGTCGATGGCGGCAGCGGAGGTAATGTGCGCGGTGTAGTGGCTGCGGCGGACAAGGCGCTGGCGATTGCAGACGACAAAACCAAGATCATTCCAGGCCACGGCGCGGTTGCGACTAAGGCGGATCTTTTGGCCTATCGCAACATGATATCTGAAATCATTGGCAAGGTAGAAGCTGGTATCAAGCAAGGCAAAACGCTCGACCAGATCAAGGCTGAAAGGCCAGCCGATGGCTATGGCGTTAACCCCAGCGGCTTCATCACCGCCGACCGCTTTGTTGAAACCGTCTACAATATGGTCAAAAGCTAAGGCGCAGTGCCGCCAAGCGCTTCGATCTCGGAGCGGAGTGATTTGATCAGAGGATGAATTTTTTTGAGCCGCGGTGCTTCTTGGTCAAGGATCGCTGCGAACGCATTGCGTTTGAAATTGCGCACTTCTGCGTCGGCAATCGGGCTTCCAGACGGCAGCGACGACAGCACGATATCGATCAACCGCTCCGCACCATGCAGGCGGCCCCAGAGATAATCATTCTCGCGATAGGCGCGGCTGAAGAATGCGCCGAAATTGTTGAGCTCGATCCCCTTTAGGGTCGTGGCAGCACCTCCCGTTCGTATGGCGTTGCAGTCCTCCGGGGAAATGCGGTCAACCTTTACGGGATCAAACTCGTCAAGGCCTTCGCCTTGCAACAACGGCAGGGTGGCAATGTCGTAAAGCGGGTAGCCGATATAGCCCAAAAGCATGGTCCGCCTGCTCTCATCGGGCATTTGCAGCAGTGCATCGCACAATAGCCGGTCTGCGAGCCGGTCGGTTTCGATGAGTGCCCGGCGTTCGGCCAGTCGGTCCAGCAGGATGCCGGGATTTTCGATGCCTCTAGCAACTATCTCGGCAAAATCCGCGCCTAGATAGTCCGATGTCTCGCGCTCCAGAAACAGCGACAGGCACGCATAGATATTGTCGTGCATGATTTTGGTGCCAATACCCTCTTCGCCATAGTCGGCCTCAATCTCGTGCGCCAATCGGCGGGCTAGAAAACGCAGGCGTCGGATGCGGTAGCGAATATCGTGATCGCGGAAAAACTGGATTGATTGTTTGGTCGCACCAACGCCCTTGGTACCCGCCATCGCTTCCAGACCGCGCGCGCGAATTTCAGCCCAGACCGCGCTCCGCAAATTCCGGAAATGGAGCGAGTCGCCCTCGGGGTAAGCGCGGCGCGCAATCGCAATGATGTCGTCCACTACGCCAGCCATTTTGAGATGCCCATAAGCCGGATAGCTATAGCCCGCTGCCTGAGCGCCTTTCTGGTTGGCGGTCGAGCGCCATTTTTCCAAACGCTCGGGTGTCGGTTGTGACAGGAACCATGTTTTGCCAAGCATCTGTTCAATGGTCTTCTCAACCTCGACACGCAGGCTATCGGTAATCTGACGCATCCGTTCGACGCGCTCAGTTCGCCCTTCGAGCTTTTCGAGGCTATCGCGGATGGGTTGTTCGCGCGGGATGTTGGAAGTCGCGCCGAATATCGTCGAGAAAAAGCCCGGCGGCTTCTTGCGCGCGCCGTCCTGCGCATTGGTGCCACCGCGCCGCTTGAAACGGAAACTCGGTCGGCCGGGTTTGGGGTCGATATAGACAAAGCGCCGGTCGACCTCACGCCGAGCTGGACGGTTGCGCAGCGCCTCTATCGCCTGATTGAACGGCGCATTGGCGAGAACCGATCCGTCGATCAGCATCGCGTCGGCGGCAACGCCAGCGGCAAATTGCTGCGGCAATATCCGCTGCAGAAAAGCGTCACGGCCCTGCCATTCGATACCGCGTGTTTTGACCTGTGCATCGAGCTCATGCGCGGAAAAAGGCGGGAAGGCGCCGGGGAAGCTTGCAGTCGCTCGCGCCGCAAATACCAGTTCCGGGATCGCTGCAATATCCATACCCTGACGGCCACGTGTGGAAAAGCTGATCGTGATGCGGTGTTCGGATTCAACGACCATAGAAGGACTGTTCAGCATCAATACCTGGTCATGTCCTGCAAAATCGGTCACGGTGACGAACAGATCGAGCGGCTGATGTTGTGGCAACAACGCCTTACCCGTCATACCCTTGGCCATCGCATCGAACGCATCCAAGAGCAGCCCCGAAAACACCTGCCCGCCAAAAGGCGGCGCGAACCAACGGGCGCGGACAAAGCGTGATAACTTCGTCGCGACTTCCTCCTTGGCCTCGTCGGCGACCATCCGGTCAATGGCACCGCCTTTACGGCGCAGCACCATCCACGCAATCGGGATCGCCCAGAATTTGGAGAAACGCGACAGGGGCCGGGCATCCGGGTCAAGCAGGATTTCGACATCGGCCTTTTCTAGCCACAGGTCGGTCAGCGGTTCGAGCGATTGGCCAGTGACAATGGCTTGCGCAAGGAAAACGCCGTTAATCCCGCCCGCGCTGGAACCGGCGATGATATCGGTAAAAACCCGCAATTTGGTGCCAGCTGCGTCTTCAATCTTGGCAATAAGGTCGCGATAGACAATCTCGCTACCGCCGGCGGTTTCGCTGTCGTCATGATAAGCCCTGCTGGCGCGGATAAGGTGCCAGATTTCGCGGGTAACGCCGTGCATATAAATAGCCAGACTGACCCCGCCATAGCAGATAAGCGCCAGCCTGAGTTCTTTCTCCCGCATGTTGTTGATGTGACACTGCTATGGGGTGGACGCAAGCAAAGAAGCGCCCATATTGACACTTGAGTTCCTGATATGTTCTGATATTGAAAAGCCATGGCAAAGGCAAAACGCAGATATGTGTGTCAGGCTTGCGGGTCGGAGGCAAGTCGGTGGCAGGGGCAGTGTGACGATTGCGGGGAATGGAATACGCTCGCCGAAGAGGCGAGTGCGACTGTCTTCGAGATGAAGCATCATCTGCGCACCGGCGGTCGTTCGGTTGAGCTTTCGGGGTTGAATAGCGACATCAAATTGCCTGATCGTGCGTCGACGGGGATAGCCGAGTTTGATCGCGCGCTTGGCGGGGGGCTTGTACCGGGGTCGGCGACGTTGCTTGGCGGTGATCCGGGGATCGGGAAGTCTACTCTGCTGTTGCAGGCGGCGGCCAATCTGGCTTTGCGCGGGCTGAGCGTCGCTTATATTTCTGGTGAGGAAGCGGTCGATCAGGTGCGGTTGCGCGCGCGGCGGCTGGGGTTGGGCGATGCGCCGGTGCAGCTGGCGGCGGCGACTTCGGTGCGGGACATATTGACCACGTTGAGCGGCGGCGCGCCACCAGCGTTGCTTGTCATCGATTCTATCCAGACAATGCACAGCGACCTGATCGAAGGTGCGCCCGGGACGGTGAGTCAGGTGCGCGCGTCGGCGCAGGAACTGATCCGCTATGCCAAGGAACGCGGCACTGCGTTGATGTTGGTCGGACATGTGACCAAGGACGGAACCATCGCCGGGCCTCGCGTGCTTGAGCATATGGTCGATACTGTGCTGGCGTTCGAGGGTGAACGCAGCCATCAATACCGGATATTGCGTGCGTCGAAAAACCGCTTTGGCGGAACTGACGAAATCGGCGTGTTCGCGATGCAGGAAGAGGGGCTGACCGAGGTTGGCAATCCCAGTGCATTATTCCTCACCGACCGCGCAGAGCAAGTAACTGGCGCGACGGTGTTTCCGGCGTTGGAAGGTACAAGGCCGGTGCTGGTAGAGATACAGGCGTTGGTTGTTCGACTGTCGAGCGGTGCCACACCCCGCCGTGCAGTCGTCGGCTGGGACAGCGGGCGACTGGCGATGATATTGGCGGTACTCGAGGCGCGGTGCGGCCTGAGTTTTTCAACTGCGGAAGTTTATCTCAACATTGCAGGCGGCTACCGTATTTCGGATCCTGCAGCCGATCTGGCCGTTGCAGCGGCTCTTGTATCGGCTTTGGCTGAGCGGCCTTTGCCATCAGACGCGGTGCTGTTCGGCGAAGTTGCGCTGTCGGGCGAAATCCGCCCGGTGGCGCATGGTGCGCTGCGGTTGAAGGAATCGGCTAAGCTCGGTTTTAGTCGCGCGCTCGTTCCGCCATCGGTCAAGGGGCAGGCGGGAATTTCCACCCAAGAGTTCCGCACGCTCGCCAATCTCGTTGACCATATGCTGGGACGCGGTTAGCAAACGCGGCATGACCGCCTTAGATATTATCGTCCTCTTCCTTCTCGGCAGCGGCGCCGTGTTTGGCTTCATGCGCGGCTTTGTGCAGGAGGCCTTGTCGCTCATCGCATGGTTGATGATTATCGCAGCAATCCGTGTATTTCACGGCCCGGCAACGGCAGCGCTGAGCGAGGCGGTCGGCACCGAATCCGGCGCTGCAGTGTTGGCTTTTCTCGCCATTGTCATCGTAATTTTCGCGTTGGGTAAATGGATATCGAAATCGATCGGCACAAAATCGCGCAAATCGGTGCTTGGCCCCATAGATCGCGTGCTCGGTTTTGGCTTTGGCATGGTCAAAGGCCTGATTTTAGCGACTTTGATCTTCCTGCTGCTTGTCATGGGGTATGAAACGATGTTCGGTGAAAAAGAGCCTCGCCCCGATTGGATGACTGCGTCGCGGACCTATCCGTTGCTTAACGCGAGCGGCGATGCGATGTCGGCTTTTGTCCGTGAGCGGCGCGCGGCGGCGGATAGCGAAGCCGAAACGGCGGAGTGATGGACTCCGCTTTATATAATCGGGACATATTGCGGCTGGCGTCGTCGTTGATTGCTGGCGACCGGTTGGATAATCCCGACGGCAGCGCCGAAGCGCGCTCACCGATTTGCGGCAGCCGGATTCAGGCTGATATCAAATTTGCCGACGACGGGCGCATCGCTGCAGTGGCATTACGCGCCAACGCTTGCGCCTTGGGACAGGCATCCGCCGCCATTTTGCACGCAAATGTCGTCGGAGAAAATGCGAGCTCGATCAGCCAGACGAGAAATGAGGTCGAGCAAGCCCTGAAAGGCCACGCAGCAATGCCTGCACACTGGCCCGAACTTACCTTGTTGACGCCTGCCAAAGACTATCCGTCACGTCATGCCGCGATATTGTTGCCTTATGACGCCTTACTCGCGGCCGCCGACCCTATGAAAATTGCAAGCTGATGGTTGAAGAAGCATCCCATAATCTCGTCGCCGATGTGATGATGGGCGGCGTGGTGCTTTTGGGGGCTGCGCTGATCTCTGTACTCATTTTCCGTCGGCTGGGTCTGGGTGCGGTGCTGGGCTATCTGGTCGCTGGTATTCTCATTGGGCCGTATGGATTGGGATTAATCGGCGAGCCCGAAACAATCCTCGCTTATTCCGAAATTGGCATCATCCTGCTGCTGTTTCTTGTCGGACTGGAACTCTCCCCGAGCCGATTA
Source organism: Sphingorhabdus sp. (assembly GCA_041738665.1). GTDB lineage: Bacteria > Pseudomonadota > Alphaproteobacteria > Sphingomonadales > Sphingomonadaceae > Sphingorhabdus_B. The sequence continues at coordinate 7,075 of JBGSPK010000299.1, forward strand.
TGGCTGTTGCGGCGAGATATTTTCCTTTTTGGCCCGTTGCAGGTTGCCCTGTGCGGCCTTGCGATGTTTGCCGTTATCACTTTCGCTATGCCGAGTTTCAGTTGGGAAGCAGCGTTGGTATTGGGATTGCCGCTGGCACTTTCCTCAACCGCGCAGGTTTTGCCGCTGTTGCAATCGCGTGGCCGCCTGAAAACCGATTACGGCGAAAAGAGCTTTTCGATCTTGCTGTTTCAGGATCTGTCGATCGTTCCGCTTCTCACTATTGTTGCGGCATTGTCGCGTGCGCCTGCTGCCGAAGGAGCTGTTAGCGGCTGGTTGCTTGTGCTTTACGCGGTGCTTGCAATAGTGGGACTGGTTCTGGCTGGCCGCTATTTGCTTTCCCCTTTGCTGCGGCTGGTTGGCAAGATTTCGGAACGTGAATTGTTCATCGTAACCGGCCTCTTTACTGTCTGCGCCAGCGCGGCAGTAATGCAGATGATTGGTGTATCGCCTGCGTTGGGCGCGTTCGTCGCGGGTGTGATGCTGGCGGAATCTCCTTACCGGCACGAGTTAGAGGCCGATATCGACCCGTTCCGGTCGATCCTGCTTGGGCTGTTTTTTCTGGCGGTCGGCATGTTGCTCGACGTCAATGTCATATTTGCCCAACCACTGCTCGTTGTCGGTCTGGCGCTTGCGCTGATCGCTGTCAAAATAGCGGTCATCTTCTCGCTTGGCCGCATTTTTGGCCTCAACAGCAAGGCGTCGATCATCATGGCCATGCTGTTGAGCCAAGGCGGCGAATTCGGCTTCGTGCTATTCGCTGCGGCTCAGCAGGCTTTGCTTATCGAG
>JBGSPK010000303.1:0-3689 GCA_041738665.1 Sphingorhabdus sp.
CATGACAATCATGACCGGGGCTGGGGTTGAAGAACTCAAGGCGACAGCGACCGGCGTTTCCGCCAAGATCAAGGGCAAGGACGGCAAGGTCGTCGCATCGGACTTTACCCACTGCATCGTCGCCATCGGCATCGTCCCCAATACCGAAAATATCGGACTGGAGGCGCTGGGCGTCGCGATGGATCGCGGTTTCCTGAAAACCGACCCGATGTGCCGCACCAATATTCCGGGCCTCTGGGCCATCGGCGACATCACCGCGCCGCCTTGGCTCGCGCACAAGGCAAGCCATGAAGGCGTCATCGCCGCAGAAGCCATTGCAGGCGGCCACCCGCACGCGATGGACCCGCTCAACATCCCCGGCTGCACCTATTGCCACCCGCAGGTTGCCAGCGTCGGAATGACCGAAGCCAAGGCCAAGGAAGCCGGTTACGACGTCAAAGTCGGCAACTTCCCCTTCATCGGCAACGGCAAAGCCATCGCGCTGGGCGAGGCGGAGGGTTTTATCAAGACCGTGTTCGATGCGAAGACCGGAGAATTGCTGGGCGCGCACATGGTCGGCGCCGAAGTTACCGAGCTGATCCAGGGCTACACGATTGGCAAGACGGCCGAATTGGTCGAAGCCGACTTCATGCACACCGTATTCCCGCATCCGACATTGAGCGAGATGATGCACGAGAGTGTGCTCGGCGCGTATGGTAAGATGTTGCATATGTGATATTAGATACTGGTGCATAAACGGCGTTGCCGGAAGAATGAATTTCGTTCTTTTGTCCACCGATATGAACCCATCCGTCCTCCATTTCTCGCGTATTGACAGCTTTTTCAAATTAGCCTTGCTTGCAGGCGCTACCGTGGTTTGTTTTTACGGCGCATATGATCTGCTTGGTGTGGAACCTGAGCCTGTCCGCCAGATAATGTTCCCCGGCGGCCTCGAACTCCCGGCGCCAAGTCCCCGTAAAGACCCACTGGCGCCCATCAAGGCCGCAGCGCTGTTCGTTGGCGGCTGCTTCGGAATATTTTATATTATAAGATATGGCTGGCGGTTGTTCGTGAGGGAGGTTGCGGTCAGGATCGATTATGATTGCGTCCAGTTTCATCCCAGCATCACAGGCGCACCAAATAGCTTGCCGCTGAGCGATATAAATTTGGTGCTATTTGACCGCGCCGACAGAATTCCCAAGTCAGACATGGATGCGTTTTTGCACGGATATTCCCTGACCGGTGCCTGGGCAGCAAGAATGGGTTCGAAGATGCGGCATATGTTGTACATCGGATATAAGTCCGGTGAGAGCATCAGGCTGGTAGACAATGATTTCGATGGCGGCGTGCCGCAGCTACAGCGTGTTGCCGATTATCTGGAAAAAATGCGTTTGGCTAAAGTCAGGTCGTCGGCCCGTTAAAACTTCCACTGTTCGAAGCGCTTGTGCTTTGGCATGGCGGATCGATGAAATCCTTCAATTTACCTGCAAAGCTGATGGCATCCGCCATCTTACTGTTCGTTGCCGTCATCGCATTGGGATACGCGGTCCGCGCCGGATGGTTTTATTCATTCGATATTGCGGTTTCCCACGCGCTCAATTTGGAGCGCAAGACCGACGCTGATTGGATCATCCAGCTAATGCAAGGCATCAGCTGGATTGGCGGCGGTATTCAGCGATACATCATCGTTACGATCCTGACGATCGCGTTATGGCGCTGGTGGGGGTGGGGCGCGGCTTTGGCGATGGGGCTCACCACGCTGGTTTCGGCATTTACCTCGGAAATATTGAAGGCTTTTTTTGCGCGGCTGCGCCCCGATTTCGTCCCGCATCTAGATTCGGTGACGAGCGCCGCCTATCCCAGCGGCCACGCAAATAACGCGGCGATGGTCTATATTCTTTTCATAATGCTCGTCCCGCAGGCTCGGCATCCAGGCTGGCAATTCGCAGCGGCTGTCATGATTATCGTCACGGGGCTCTCCAGGATAATGCTCGGCGTCCACTGGTCGACCGACGTGATTGGCGGCTGGATGCTGGGTGCGTCCTTTGCATTGATGGCGGCCGCCGTTATTGCCTATCGCCAGCACCAGCGGCAGGGACAATTTCCTTCAGTGCTTACGCCCTGAGCCATTTTCCGCTGTCCTACACCGCCGCTTTTTGCCATCGTTCCGGATAACAAGAATGTGTAGGGAAAACGAGTATGCCAAATAGTGTGAACTTTCTGAAGAATCTGCGGGTCTTGGCATTTTCTGGCGCGGCCATTTTGTCCTCAACAGCCAATGCCCAAAACACCGTCATCACCGCAGATAAGATGATCGACGTTCTAACCGGCAAGATCGTCGAATATCCCGCAGTCTTCGTTGGCCCCGACGGCCGCATCACCAGCATTGCCGACTCGCGCACCGTCAAATGGGGCAGTGACGTCAAGCATATCGACTTCAGCGGCAAAACCATTCTACCCGGCCTGATTGACATGCATGTCCATCTCGATGGACCCGCCGATATTGGCGGCTATCGCGGGCTCGAATTTACTGACAGTTTCTGGGGCATGACTGCGGTAGGTTCAGCGCAGGCGATGTTGAAGGCTGGATTTACCACTGTCCGCAATGTCGGTTCGGGAAACCGCAATGATATCGGCCTCAAACAGGCGATTGAAAACGGTTATGCGGTTGGGCCGCGCATCGTGCCCGCAGGCTATGCGCTCGGGGCGACCGGTGGGCATTGCGATTCGACATTTCTTCCGCCCAGCCTTGAAAAAGCGAAAAAGGAGGAAGGCGTTGCCGACAGTCCCGACGAGCTTCGCTATCAGGTCCGGCGCCAGCGGAAATATGGCGCTGAAGTTATCAAGGTCTGCGCGACCGGCGGCGTATTCTCGCGCAATACCGAGCCGGGGCAGCAGCAATTGTCCGAGAGTGAGCTGCGCGTCATTGCCGATGAGGCGCATCAATGGGGCATCCGCGTTGCGGCGCATGCGCATGGCGGCGACGGGATCAAAGCCGCGATCAAGGCAGGCATCGATACAATCGAACATGCCAGCCTGGTCGATGACGAAGGTATCAAGCTTGCGGTAGCGCGGGCGCGGCCTGTCTGGTTCTCGATGGATATCTACAACACCGATTACACGCAGGCCGAGGGCGCAAAAAATGGCGTGCTAGAGGACAATCTGAGGAAAGACCGCGAAGTCGCTCAAATACAACGCGATAATTTCCGTAAAGCCCACAAAGCTGGCGTGAAAATGGTCTTTGGCTCCGACGCAGGCGTGATGCCGCACGGGCAGGTTGGAGGCCAGTTCAAAACGATGGTGCAATATGGCATGACGCCACTTGAGGCTATTCAGGCCGCGACACGTAACGGCGCCCAGGCGCTTGGCCGCGAAAAAGACGTTGGCGCAATCGCGGTGGGCCGCTTTGCCGACATTATCGCCGTTGATGGCGACCCGCTGGCCGATGTCGGCGAACTGGCTTCGGTCGATGCCGTTGTAAAAGGTGGTAAACGGGTCGAATAGTCAGCTTAGGTCAATCATCACAGGTGCATTGATTGCAACTGGCCTGAGTGATATTGTCAGGCATAGGTAAATATAGCCGAATTGAAAAAGTAGCTGGGGGTTACGAAAATGATGAGTCTGGTCGCAGCAACGATGCTGAGCATGGCCGCCATGAAGGCCGATCCGATGGATAATGCCCGCAAGGCGTTCAACAATTGCATGATAGA
>JBGSPK010000304.1:0-3697 GCA_041738665.1 Sphingorhabdus sp.
CATGACAATCATGACCGGGGCTGGGGTTGAAGAACTCAAGGCGACAGCGACCGGCGTTTCCGCCAAGATCAAGGGCAAGGACGGCAAGGTCGTCGCATCGGACTTTACCCACTGCATCGTCGCCATCGGCATCGTCCCCAACACCGAAAATATCGGGCTGGAGGCTTTAGGCGTCGCAACGGATCGCGGCTTTCTGAAAACAGACCCGATGTGCCGCACCAATGTCCCAGGCCTCTGGGCCATCGGCGACATAACCGCGCCGCCTTGGCTCGCACACAAGGCGAGCCACGAAGGCGTGATCGCCGCCGAAGCCATCGCCGGCGGCCACCCGCATGCGATGGACCCGCTGAACATCCCCGGCTGCACCTATTGCCACCCACAAGTCGCCAGCGTCGGCATGACCGAAGCCAAGGCCAAAGAAGCAGGTTACGACGTCAAAGTCGGTAACTTCCCCTTCATCGGCAACGGCAAAGCCATCGCGCTGGGCGAGGCCGAAGGCTTCATCAAAACCGTGTTTGACGCGAAAACCGGCGAATTGCTTGGCGCGCACATGGTCGGCGCTGAGGTCACTGAACTGATTCAGGGCTACACGATTGGTAAAACGGCGGAATTGGTCGAAGCCGACTTCATGCACACCGTCTTCCCGCACCCCACATTAAGCGAAATGATGCACGAAAGCGTGCTTGGGGCGTACGGCAAAATGATACACATGTGATATTAGATACCGGTGCATAAACGGCGTTGCCGGAAGAATGAATTTCGTTCTTTTATCCACCGATATGAACCCATCCGTCCTCCATTTCTCGCGCGTTGACAGCTTTTTCAAATTGGCGCTGCTTGCGGGTGCTACCGTGGTTTGTTTTTACGGCGCATATGATCTGCTTGGTGTGCAACCTGAGCCTGTCCGCCAGATAATGTTGCCAGGCGGCCTCGAACTCCCGGCGCCAAGTCCCCGTAAAGACCCACTGGCGCCCATCAAGGCCGCAGCGTTGTTCGTTGGCGGCTGCTTCGGAATATTTTATGTTATAAGATATGGCTGGCGGTTTTTCGTGAGGGAGGTTGCGGTCAGGGTTGATTATGATTTCGTCCAGTTTCATCCCAGTATCACGGGCGCACCAAGTAGCTTGCCGCTGGGCGAAATCAATTTGGTGCTATTCGACCGCGCCGACAGAATTCCCAAGTCAGACATGGATGCGTTTTTGCACGGATATTCCCTGACCGGTGCCTGGGCAGCAAGAATGGGTTCGAAAATGCGGCATATTTTGTACATCGAATATAAGTCCGGTGAGAACATCAGGCTGGTCGACAATGATTTCGATAGCGGCGTGCCGCAGCTGCAGCGTGTTGCCGATTATCTTGAAAAAATGCGTTTGGCTAAAGTCAGGTCGTCGGCCCGTTAAAACTTCCACTGTTCGAAGCGACTGCGCTTTGGCATGGCGGTTCAATGAAATCCTTCAATTTACCTGCGAAGCTGTTGGCATCCGCCATCTTGCTATTCGTTGCCGTCATCGCCTTGGGATACGCGGTCCGCGCCGGATGGTTTTATTCATTCGATATTGCGGCTTCACACGCGCTCAATTTGGAGCGCAGGACCGACGCTGATTGGATCATCCAGTTTATGCAAGGCATCAGCTGGATTGGCGGCGGTATTCAGCGATACATCATCGTTACGATCCTGACGATCGCGTTATGGCGCTGGTGGGGGTGGGGTGCGGCTTTGGCGATGGGGCTCACCACGCTGGTTTCGGCATTTACCTCTGAAATATTGAAGGCCTTTTTTGCGCGGGTGCGCCCTGATTTCGTCCCGCATCTCGATTCGGTGACGAGCGCGGCCTATCCCAGTGGCCACGCCAATAACGCGGCGGTGGTCTATATTCTTTTCATAATGCTCGTCCCGCAGGCACGGCATCCGGGATGGCAGGTTGCCGCAGCTTTCATGATTATCGTCACGGGGCTCTCCAGAATAATGCTCGGCGTCCACTGGCCGACCGACGTGATCGGCGGCTGGATGCTTGGTGCGTCCTTTGCATTGATGGCGGCCGCCGTAATTGCCTATCGCCAGCATCAGCGGCAGGGACAATTTCCTTCGGTGCTTACGCCCTGAACCATTTTTGCATTTTCTGCTGTCCTACACCGCCGCTTTTTGCCATCGTTTCGGACAACAAGAAAATGTAGGGAAAACGGGTATGCCATATAGTGTGAACTTTCTGAAGAATCTGCGGGTCTTGGCGTTTTCTGGCGCAGCCATTTTGTCCGCGACGGCGAATGCTCAAAATACCGTAATTACCGCCGATAAGATGATTGACGTTCTAACCGGCAAGACCGTCGAATATCCCGCAGTCTTCGTTGGCCCCGACGGCCGCATCACCAGCATTGCCGACGCGCGCACCGTCAAATGGGGCAGTGACGTCAAACATATCGACTTCAGCGGCAAAACCATTCTGCCCGGCCTGATCGACATGCACGTTCATCTCGATGGGCCTGCCGATATTGGCGGCTATCGCGGTCTGGAATTTACCGATAGCTTCTGGGGTATGACCGCCGTTGGCAGCGCGCAGGCGATGCTGAAAGCCGGTTTCACCACGGTGCGCAATGTCGGTTCTGGCAATCGCAATGATATCGGCCTGAAACAGGCCATCGAGAACGGCTATGCGGTTGGCCCACGCATCGTGCCGGCAGGCTATGCGCTCGGTGCGACCGGCGGGCATTGCGACTCGACCTTCCTTCCGCCCAGCCTTGAAAAAGCAAAGAAAGAGGAGGGGGTAGCCGAAAGCCCCGACGAGCTTCGCTATCAGGTCCGCCGTCAACGCAAATATGGCGCTGAAGTTATCAAGGTGTGTGCGACTGGCGGTGTATTCTCGCGCAATACCGAGCCCGGGCAGCAGCAATTGTCCGAGAGTGAGCTGCGCGTCATTGCCGACGAAGCGCATCAATGGGGCATCCGCGTTGCCGCCCACGCCCATGGCGGCGACGGCATCAAGGCCGCGATCAAGGCGGGTATTGACACCATCGAACATGCCAGCCTTGTCGATGACGAAGGTATCAAGCTTGCGGTAGCGCGTGCGCGCCCGGTGTGGTTCTCGATGGATATCTACAACACGGATTACACCCAAGCCGAGGGTGCGAAAAATGGCGTGCTTGAGGACAATCTAAGGAAAGACCGCGAAGTCGCTCAAATACAACGCGATAATTTCCGTAAAGCGCACAAGGCTGGCGTTCGTATGGTGTTCGGCTCCGACGCCGGGGTGATGCCGCACGCGCAGGTCGGCGGGCAATTCCGCACAATGGTGCAATATGGCATGACGCCACTCGAAGCTATTCAGGCCGCAACACGTAACGGCGCGCAGGCGCTTGGGCGCGAGAAAGACGTTGGCGCAATCGCGGTGGGACGCTTTGCCGACATTATCGCGGTTGATGGCGACCCGCTGGCGGATGTCGGCGAACTGGCCTCGGTAGATGCCGTTGTAAAAGGTGGTAAACGGGTCGAATAGTCAGCTTAGGTCAATCATCACAGGTGCATTGATTGCAACTGGCCTGAGTGATATTATCAGGCATCGGTAAATATAGCCGAATTGAAAAAGTAGCTGGGGGTTACGAAAATGATGAGTCTGGTCGCAGCAACGATGCTGAGCATGGCCGCCATGAAGGCCGATCCGATGGATAATGCCCGCAAGGCGTTCAACAATTGCATGATAGA
>JBGSPK010000321.1:0-2496 GCA_041738665.1 Sphingorhabdus sp.
CCGTCCACCCACGGCACTGCGCAATCGCGTACCTTGGTGTGGGCGGCGTCAAGGGCTGGCCCCATGCAAAGAATTTCGGTGATGCGGCGCACGGTTTTGGCGAAGTGGAGCGCCTCTTCGCCCGTGAGCGCGCGACCGAGAACGTCAGCCTCGCGGTAAGAAAGCCACTTCTTGAGCACCTGATATCCACCAAGGGTGTAATCCCACACCTTAGCAGGCACGCCCTCCCATTTGGCATCGTCGTTGATGTGAACGTCCACGGCCTGCTCGCCGATGAGACCGAGCAGCTTTTCGAGGTCGAGATCGTGCCGCGCAGCTATTTGCGACAAAGCAGCACGTTCGGCATCCGTCCACGTGCGCACAGTGGTTTTGCCGCCACCGGGCATGACAAGCCGAGTTCCATTATCGCGACGCTGGCTGTAGCCCCACTCAGCGGTCACCTCGAATGATTTGCCGCGAGGCGTTGCTACTGCTGAAAGACCCGCAAGCAGCGAACCACGGGTTACGCCATCAACGTCGATTTCTGCATCGAGCAACGCCGAAAGCGCAGCACCCAATACGGCAGACGAGGTGAATACCTCAAGTTCACCGGGGAACGGAATGCGCGGCCAATCAATTCTCAGCGCGTCAATGTAGCCAACTTCGTATGTTGGCGCGTTCAGTGTTGCAAGAATATGGTCGAAGAGTTGGGCGCTGGAAACGCCCCGGTGAGCCAGGGCTTCCTTGATTGATTTCGCAACATTCGGTCCGACGTTTTGGCTGTCTTGGCGGACTGTGGCCGGAAAGATAGCGACGTTGCTCTCGACTAGATGGTGGTCGCCAAGAACGCTTACGGATTGCGGTTTATAAAAGACGCCCATTCTGTTGCGTTCACCCGCCGTGAGAAAACGGTTGTCGAAGCCTGTGTTGCCGAAAAACTCTGGGCGCGCACGATCCAAGAGTTTTTCGTCCGGGTCCCAATAAACCCATCGAACGTCAAAAGGCCGATAAGCATATCGGGTGATGCTGCCGAGCGCGTGTTTCCTTGAGCGTAAGGTTGCGCGAACGCTTGAGCCGTCGAAGCCGCCCGAGGCTGCCATCACGGTAGGATGCGCTTTTGCTAAGTCCGCATCACTCACCTTTGGGTCGAAATATTGTTCGATCCGCTTTTCCAACGCATCGCGATCTACGTCGATGAGGAATTCATCGCGGCTCGTTTTTACTCCCGCAAAGCTGACCGGGAGCAGCTCCGTCAAGCGCGGCCATTCGAAATAACCCGCACCGACTTCGGCGGGCATAAATTGCAGACGCAACGGTAGTGAGGGGATGAGATGCTCATAAATCGTGGTCGGGTCGGCTTCGGCGGAGGACGCCAGTGTCTCGCGCTTCGCAGTTCCCCACAAATGCCTGAAAGCGATCGTCTCGGCTGGCTTGTGATCCTTCTTGCGCACCAGCGTCGCAATCGCCGTGCCGACTTGGATGCCTGCCGGATTGGCTGGCGTCGAGAATATCGACGGGTCCGACAATCCTTCAGGAGTTTTTTTGCCGGTCTTGTATTTGTCCCCGTTTAGGCAGTCGATGGCGATGCTGTCGAACGTCTCTAGATAGCGTTCGCGCATACCGGGGCAGCTCAGACTGTCTAGCCAGCCATAGTTCGAAATAAATGAAATAACGCCTTCGCCGGTCTTTTCGGCGATGCGCCGTTCAGCCATGCGGAAGAAACGGACATATAGCTCGTTCAGGCCCTGTCCTTTTGATGGCGCGACCTTTTTGACCTTACGGTATTCATTAGTTAGCGCACGTTCTTCCGCGTTGTCCGCAATTCCCGCAAAGCCATCATAAGGCGGATTGCCGAGGATAACGAGAATCGGTGTCGATTGCTTGACCGCATCGGCGGATGCACGTTCGGCTTCTAGTTCGGGAAAAGGTAGCGGTTTGTTTGTATGCGGCTCCCATCCGGTCAGCGCGTTGGTCAAGTAGATCGCCGGTCGCGTGTCTGCGGCAAGCGGCGCATCCATTTTCGCCAGCGTCATCCCCGCCTGCATATGCGCGACGACAAACGGCGCAGGCATAATCTCGAACCCGAAGACGCGCGTTTGCGCCGCATCGCGCAGCCGGTCGGCCAGCGCATCGCCAAGCCCGTGATTTTCGAGGTTGGCACGGATGCGACGGAGGACGGCATTGATGAAGCCGCCCGTGCCGCAGCACGGATCGAGGACATAGACTCGCCCGTCGGCCAAGCCATCGGCTATGCCGAGTTCGTCTTTTAGCGCGCGGTCAACACGCGCCACCATGTAGTCGACGATTTCGGCGGGCGTATACCAGACGCCGAACTGTTTGCGTAGTTTGGGATCGAAGGCTTCGAGAAAGGGTTCATAGAAATACTGGACCGCTTCGCCTTGATCGAAGCGTTTCAGAAATTCCGCCGCGTTGATGCGGTTGAGCGTGTTGCCAGTCCAGTCCAGCACTTCGACCAGATCAAGCTGCTTGATATGTTGCGGCGAGGTCAACTGTTGG
>JBGSPK010000328.1:0-7535 GCA_041738665.1 Sphingorhabdus sp.
GATGAATTTCAGGCGATAAACCTGTGCTGTAGGGTCATATTCGGGACCAAGATATTGCATGCCGCGCATCCGTGGAACGACAGTGCCTTCAATTTCGCGCAAGGATTTAACTTTGCCCGCCGCCATATCCTGACGTGCATCATCCTGCTCCCCCCGCCGCGCATCGGCGGGGACGGAAAGCGACAACGCAGCAAGTGCTACCGCAGAAAGAAGCGTAATCTTGTTCAACATGGTCGTCTTCTACCCCCCACGCTTTGAACGCAAACTGAATGGGGCGTCAACCTTTTGGAAAGGATAACGCCCCTGATCCAAAACTTATTTCACCATTTCAAAGGTAAAGGAAAGCGTCGTTCCGATGCTCAGTTCACCGGGCGCGATCGGGGTCGATTTTTCAGACGCATCCATTGCGCGGGCCATCACTGGCATGGGAAAACCGCCACCCTGATTGTCAGATTCCTCAACCCGCAGCACGCGGACATCGGCATATCCAGCCTTGCGCGCCATTGATTTTGCGCGGCCCATTGCCGTAGCCCAAACCTTATCGCGTGCAGCCTCACGGAACTTGCTGTCATCGTCGATGCCAAAGGTCGGGCCGTTAAAATTGGTTGCGCCATCGACTGCAAGTGCATCGAGAAACGCGCTCAGTTTCTTCAAATCACGCAGCTTGGCGTTGACCATGTTTGCCGCCTGATAACCTTTGAAAATCTGTTGTCCGTTGTTGTAGTCGAATTGCTGGTTCAGGCTGATCTGCGTGGTCTGGATATCCTTGTCTGCGATACCGAGCTTTTTCAGTCGTGAAACGACCGACGCCATTTGCGTGTTGTTTAACCGTACTGCTTCGCTCGCGGTCGGTGCCATGGTCTGCACTCCGGTCGAAAATGTCGCAATGTCCGGCTTGGTTTCAACCGTTTCGCTAATCGTAAGATCAATGACCGGATTGTTCGCGGTGATGTTTACCTGCGTTGCCATTGCTTCTCCCGCTGTCATGCTGCCCGTTGCCAACAAGGCTGCCAAAACCAATTTACGCATATCATACTCCTATAGAGTGCCGCTTGCTCAAACTGCAGTGCGACGTGCCCATTCGATATAGGCTTTACGAAGCTGAATGGTTGCCGAACCGGGCCTGCCATCGCCGATGGCCTTGCCATTAATGCTAACCACCGGCATCACAAAGCCAGAGGCGGAGGAAACGAAAGCTTCGGCGGCTTGTTCCGCTTCGGCCACGGTGAAGGGCCGTTCGTCGATGGTCTGCGCAACCAACGGCAAAACCGCCGCGCGGGTAATCCCGTGCAATATCTCGCGGTTAAGGGGGTGCGTTACCAGCACGCCTTCTTTGGTGATGATATGCGCGTTCTGCGCTGTTCCCTCGGTCACCACGCCGCCGCGCTCCATCCAGGCGTCATCCGCGCCACGGGCAACAGCTTCGTTTTTCATCAGCGATGCATAAAGCAGCTGCGTGGTCTTGATGTCTGCCCTGCCCCAGCGCAGGTCCGGCAATATGACAACATTTATGCCGCGCTCGGCGAGTGGATTGTCAGCAAGCAAGCGACTTTGCGTAAAGGCAAGCACCGTGGGCACGGTGTTTTCGGGCGGAAACACGAAATCACGGTCACCAGGCGCGCCGCGTGTCACTTGCCAGTAAATCATGCCCTCTTCGACAGCGTTTTGCGTCACAAGTTCGCGGCAAATATCCATCCAGTTCGCGGCATCTGGCGCGCCTTTGATGCCAAGTTCACTCAATGAGCGGGCCAAGCGGTGAACGTGGCCGTCGAAATCCACCAGCCTGCCATCAAGCACGGATACGACTTCGTACACAGAGTCGGAAAACAGAAAGCCGCGGTCGAACACCGATACCTTGGCTTCGGCTTCGGGGAAATAGTCGCCGTTAAGATAGAGAGTTCGCATAGGGAAGCTTTGCGCGATGGGTTGCGCAAGGTCAACCTTCCCCCTATCCGCCCGTCAATATGTCGCAACCTCCCATCTTCGCTTTCGAAAAACTCGCCCTTCAACAAGGCGGCGGGTGGTTGTTCGAGGATATCGACCTCTTTATCGGCGCGCGTGATCGGTTGGCACTCATCGGTCGCAACGGCGCAGGCAAAACCACGCTAATGAAACTGGTCGCCGGTACAGTCGAGGCGGACAAAGGCAATCGCGTCGTCGTGCCGGGCACCAATATCGTGATGCTTGATCAGGATCCGGATGTTGCCGCCTTCGACCGGTTGGTCGATTTCGCGGTTCACGGCGAAAAAGGTCCGCCAGAATATGCGGTGCGCGCTATTGCCGACCAGCTGGGCATTGATCTCGACCGCGAGGCCAAGACCGCGAGCGGCGGTGAGAAACGCCGTGCCGCAATTTGCCGGGCGCTGGCGAGTGAGCCTGACCTGCTGTTGCTTGACGAGCCGACCAACCATCTCGACCTTGCCGCCATCGAATGGCTGGAGGAGTGGCTGACGCGGTATCGCGGGGCATTCATGGTTATCAGCCATGACCGGACTTTCCTGACCCGCCTGACCAAGCAGACGTTTTGGCTTGACCGTGGTTTGCTGCGCCGCAACGAGATCGGATTTGGTGGATATGATGCGTGGACCGAGCAGGTTTTTGCCGAGGATGCCCGCAATGCAAGTCGGCTTGATGCCAAGCTGAAGATCGAAGCGCACTGGCTTGAACGCGGTGTCACTGCGCGGCGCAAGCGCAACCAGGGGCGTCTCGCAAAATTGTGGGAAATGCGCGCGGCACGGGCAGCAATGATGGGACCGCAAGGCGTTGCAAAGCTTGGCGCGTCGAGCGACGACAGCAAGACCAAGACGGTTATCAGCGCTGAGGGCGTGAGCAAAAGCTTTGGCGACCGTAAGATAATCGACGATTTCACGCTGCGTATCCAGCGCGGCGACCGCATTGGAATTGTCGGCGCAAACGGCGCAGGAAAAACCACGCTGATCAAATTGCTGACCGGAGAAACCGCGCCCGACAGTGGCAAGATTACATTGTCGCCGACATTGACCGGCATTGTGATCGATCAGCAACGCAAATTGCTGACGCCTGAAAGACGTGTTCGTGACGTGTTGGCGGATGGCAGCGACTGGATCGATGTGCGCGGCGTGCGCAAGCATGTGCAGGGCTATCTCAAGGAATTTCTGTTCGACCCCGAACTGATCGAGGCGCGGATCGGCACGTTATCGGGCGGCGAGCAGTCGCGGATATTGCTCGCCCGCGAATTTGCTCGCGAGGCAAACTTGCTGGTGCTTGACGAGCCGACCAACGACCTCGACCTCGAAACGCTCGACCTGCTGCAGGAAGTCATCGCCGATTATGACGGCACGGTGTTGATCGTCAGCCATGACCGTGATTTTCTTGACCGCACCGTCACGCTGACGCTCGGCCTGGCTGGAACTGGCAAGGTCGATATCATCGCGGGAGGCTATGCTGACTGGGAAGCAAAGCGTGACCGCCGTGACAGGCCCGAAGCGCCCAGCAAAACTGACACGTTCACAGTCAAATCACCCGCCAATAGTTCAACAAAGCGGCCCGCAAAATTATCCTACAAGGACCAACGCGATTATGACTTGTTGCCGGGGCGTATCGAGGAAATCGATGCGGAGATAGCAGCAGCTGAAACCGAGATGGCCGACCCGGCGTTGTACACGCGCAAGCCAGAGCGCTTTGCCGAACTGACGGCCAAGTGCGATGCCCTGCGCTCCGAAAAAGAGGCCGCCGAGGTGCGCTGGCTTGACCTAGCGATGCTGGTCGAAGAAATGACATCCTAACCCGGCAACCGGTAAAACCCGGCTAACCGGTCAAGCGCGATCCGCAGCACCAGTTTACCAGACCGCACTGGCCATGCCATTTCGCGTTCAGCGACCGGCATGCTTTCGCCCGCACAAATCACACGCCACGCGATGTCGGACAGATCCGGCCCGAGCGCGACCAGCGCATCGTCAAAGCGTCTTTTGGCTGATATCATCCGCTCGGTCTGGTTTAGCCCCAACGGCGCGCCGCGTTTCTGACGGCTCAGCGGGATATTCTCCCAGCGCATCGTCACATTCGGGCCCATCGCCGCCGCCTCATAATCGTTTCGCAACTTCTCTCCGGCCAGCAACTGGCGGTCGGTCAGATGCCCCCGCGTGTGAAGCCAGGATAAAGGCGATTCTGCGAGATTCACGGTAACCGTCCGGTTGGTGCGCCGCTGTTGGCTAGCTTCACCAGATTCGTGCATCGGGCGCTCGGCGAGCGGTCTGGGATCGACATATTTCCGGGCTTCGACAATTTTTAGGGACATTGGTGTTTCTCCATAATGTGCGAATCACTCTTGCCATCTGGTGAATATTGTAGGAAAGAAAAAACCTATTTGGTAATCGGAGAATATCGATGCAAAGCCGTATCCGCGATGTTCGTAAGGCAAAAGGCCTTACTCTTGCCGATGTTGCCGAACGCTGCAAACCCGCCACCACCGCACAGACTATCGGGCGTTTGGAGACCGGAACAAGGGTTCTGTCGCTCATCTGGATTAACCGCATTGCGGATGCGCTTGGCGTGGATTCGAGCGATCTCGTTGCGTTGCCCGATCAGCAATATCTGCCCGTTGCTGCCGTGCTGCACGATGATGGCACCCACGCACCGACCAAGGAAGAACGCATCATGGTGCCCAACATCGGCGACAACATGGTGGGGCTGCGGATTGCCTCGGCTGCCGGGGAATATCGGCGCGGTGACGAGCTTTGGATGGAGCAATTGCAGCCAGAGGCTTATGCTGCGGCGCTAAACCTCGACGTCCTTGTCCCCCGTCCCGGCGGGCGCTTCATTTTCGGTCGACTTCTTGGGCGCGACAACGGCAAGCTGCATATCTTGCCGCTTGAGGCAGGCGCACGACAGCAGATAGTGGCAGACCCTGCATGGATTGCCAAAGCCGTTCGGCTGGTGCGGACGCTTTAAGACCGCTACGATGCGTATATTGACACTCTCAACGCTTTTCCCTGCCGCGAGCAGGCCCAATTTTGGCATATTCGTTGAACGCCAGACAGCCGCATTAACCGCGGTCCGCGATTTTGCGGTGACGGTTATCAACCCCATCGGGATCGCGCCATGGCCTCTCAGCATGTTCGGCGAGCAGGCCTTGCTGCGTTACTTGCTGCATGACGAGCAATGGGGTGAACTTGACGTTTATCGCCCCCGCTTCACCGCCATTCCCAAAATCGGAGGGCGGCTTAACCCCGGCATGATCGCGCGGGCCGTTTTGCCGCTGGCAGAAAAGCTTCACGCCGAAACAGCCTTTGACCTGATTGACGCCGAGTTTTTCTATCCGGATGGTCCCGCCGCGATGCGGTTATCCGAGGCATTGGGCATTCCCTTCACCATCAAAGCGCGCGGCGCAGACATTCATCATTGGGGAAGCCAACCCGGATGTTCACAGCAAATCCTCGAAGCAGCGACAAAAGCCTCCGGATTACTGGCGGTGTCAGGTGCGCTCAAAGCCGATATGGTTGCGATGGGCATGGACGCCGACAAAATCACTGTTCATTATACCGGCCTCGATCGGGCGCGCTTTGCCCCGCGTAAACGCGTATCGGAAAAGGCCAGGGTGGGCGTAACCGGTCCGCTGATACTGAGCGTCGGCGCGTTGATCCCGCGCAAAAATCAGCATTTGCTGATTGCCGCGCTGCCTTTGCTTCCGGACGCCATATTGATGCTCGCCGGACAAGGGCCTAGCGAAGGCGATTATCGTGCGCTTGCAGCACGTCTTGGCGTGGCAGACCGCGTCCAGTTTCTAGGCAGCGTGCCGCATGATGAAATGCCCGCGCTCTTCGCCGCCGCCGACGTCATGGCTCTAGTGTCGGAAAGCGAGGGCTTGGCCAATGCTTGGGTGGAGGCACTGGCCTGTGGCACGCCGATTGTCGCGAGTGACGTCGGCGGCATTCGCGAGCTGGTCAAAACTCCGGAAGCTGGGCGTATTGTCGAACGCAATCCCGATGCCATCGCGCTAGCGATCAACGACATCCTCGCCAACCCGCCATCACCCGAAGCGGTTTCCGCCAATGTCAGTGCATTCTCATGGGGCGAAAATGCGAGAACATTAGCGGCGTTTTTCCGCAGCGGTGCTGCTTAAGGCTGAGCGCCGAAGCCTTCGCTAATCCGCTCACCCTTGGGCGCTGAGCCCTGATTCTCGCTTGGGATGAAGCTGTGCGGACCGACTTTCAGCCAGATCAGGATAGGTGCGGCCTGATAAATCGACGAATAGGTGCCGACCACGATACCGAACGCCATCGCAGCGCTGAACCCGAAGATTACGTCCGGCCCGAACAATACCAGCACAATCAGCGGCATCGATATCGATACGCTGGTCATCACGGTGCGTGACAGCGTTTCATTGACCGACAGGTTAAGCAAAGATGCCATATCCATCTTGCGGTATTTCATCAAATTCTCGCGGATACGGTCATACACCACAACCGTGTCGTTTAGTGAGTAGCCGATGATTGTCAGCAATGCGGCGATGATGTTCAGATCGAACTCCCACCCCGTCAGCGAAAACAGTCCAAATGTCAGCGTCACATCGTGTAGCAATGACCATATCGCCCCCACCCCGAATTGCCATTCAAACCGGAACCAGATGTAAACCGAAACCCCCGCCATCGCAGCCAGCAGAGCCAATATCCCTTTGCTGAACAGTTCTTCGGAAACCTTGCCCGAAACCGAATCCACGCCGTCGATGCGAACGCCTGGATAATCGGCCTTAAGCTTGCCGGTAATCTTGCTCGCCATCGCGTTGGATAGCTCGGGATTCTTGTCCGCGCCGTCAGGCAGTTTCATCCGGATCGAAACCTGGTTTTCCTTACCGAAGCGCTGGATCGTCGGATCGCCATAGCCCAGACTACCCACTTTCTCACGCAATTCGGCAACCGGCGCTTCGGCGCTTTGTGTAAATGTCGCACGGATCATCTGTCCGCCGATAAAATCGACGCCGAAGTTTAACCCTTTAGTTGCAACCAGACCGACCGAAGCCAGCATCAGCAATATACTGAGGCCGAAAGCCCATGTCCGCCATTTCAGGAAGTTGATGTTGGTATCATCGGGAACGAGTTTGAGCAGTTTCATCGGTATTTCCTCAAATCGTCAGTTCTTGTGGGCGGGTACGTTTGACCCAGCGAGATACCCACATGCGGGTGATGGTAACGGCGGTGAAGACCGATGTGACGATGCCGATCATCAACACCACTGCGAACCCGCGGATCGGGCCGGAGCCGAAGATGAACAGCAAGACAGCGGCAATGACGTTGGTGCTGTTCGCGTCGAAAATCGCGCGGCTAGCTTCCTTATACCCAAATTCGATGGCCTGAACCACCCGTCGCCCGCGCTTGAGTTCTTCGCGTATGCGCTCGTTAATCAGCACGTTGGCGTCCACCGCTGCACCGATGGTGAGAACAAAGCCTGCAATACCCGGCAGCGTCAAAGTCGCGTTGGCAAAGGCCATCACGCCCAAGATCATCGCAACGTTGATGACCAACGCAATGTTGGCATACATCCCGAAGCGACCGTAGCAG
>JBGSPK010000371.1:0-3181 GCA_041738665.1 Sphingorhabdus sp.
CGGCCTGCGCACATTAAGGACCGCGTGCGCGCACTTGGCCCGACTGTCCGCCCCGATCTGACATTGAAACCTGCCGACCCTCAAGCCGGCGAATGGGTGATTTGATATGTATAAATATGACAATTACGACCAGGCAATCGTTGATGCCCGCGTTGCCGAATTCCGCGATCAGGTGAAACGCCGCATGGCGGGCGAAATCACCGAAGACCAGTTCAAGCCGCTGCGGCTGATGAACGGGCTCTATCTCCAACTCCACGCTTATATGCTACGGGTCGCCATTCCTTATGGCACCATGGACAGCCGCCAGATGCGGATGCTCGCGCACATCGCGCGCAAATATGATCGCGATTACGGCCATTTCACCACGCGGCAGAACATCCAGTATAACTGGATAAAGCTGGAGGAATGCCCCGACCTGTTAGCGGACCTGGCAACCGTCGAAATGCACGCTATCCAGACCAGCGGCAATTGCATTCGAAATATCTCGTCAGATCAATATGCAGGTGCTGCGGCGGACGAAGTTGCCGACCCCCGTCCTTGGGCAGAATTGTTGCGGCAATGGTCGACCTTCCATCCTGAATTCAGCTATCTGCCGCGCAAGTTCAAAATTGCGGTTATCGCCTCTCCCGAAGATCGCGCCGCAATGCGCTTGCATGACATCGGGCTGGAGCTCGTAAAACAGGATGGCGAGCTCGGTGCGCGGGTTTTTGTCGGTGGCGGCATGGGCCGTACACCGATGATTGCTCCCGAAATCAATCCGTTCGTCAAAGCCGATGATTTGCTAAGCTATATTGAGGCCTGCCTGCGCGTATACAATCGCTACGGCCGCCGCGACAATATATACAAGGCGCGGATTAAAATCCTCGTCCACGAAATCGGTGCCGAAGAATATCGTCGTCAGGTTGCCGAAGAATTTGCGCATGTGAAGACTTTGGGCATTGACCCGCCGCTCGCTGAACTTGAACGTATTTCTGCGTTCTTCGCGCCTCCTGCGTTTGACGCGGGCGAGGTCGAACTCGACCGCAGCGACCCAGATTTTGCCGTCTGGCTCGACCAGAATGTGAAGCCGCACAAGCAGGCTGGCTATGCAATCGTCAATATCAGCCTGAAGCCAATTGGCGGTATACCCGGTGATGCGTCATCAGCGCAGATTGATGTGATGGCGGACTTGGCTGAGAAGTATAGCTTCGACGAATTGCGCGTCACGCACGCACAGAATATCGTACTGCCGCATGTCGCAAAACGCGACCTGTATGCAGTCTGGCAAGCACTGCGCGAAGCAGAACTGGCCGATGCCAATCTCGACCTGATAAGCGACATCATCGCCTGCCCGGGTCTCGATTATTGTAGCCTTGCAAATGCGCGCTCTATCCCCGTTGCGCAAAAGATTGCGACGCGTTTTGCTGACCTCGACCGGCAACGCGATTTGGGCGAACTGAAGCTCAAAATATCGGGGTGCATCAACGCCTGCGGCCATCACCATGCCGGACATATCGGCATCTTGGGTGTCGACCGTAAGGGCATTGAAAACTACCAACTGACCTTCGGCGGATCAGGTGCCGAAGACGTCAGCATCGGCAAAATTATCGGCCCGGGCTTTGACGAGGACGGTGTAGTCGATGCGGTCGAGAAGGCCACCGAGGTCTACAAGAAACTGCGCGAAGGCGACGAACGGTTTCTGGATACATACCGCCGTGTCGGCCTCGATCCTTTCAAGGAGGCGATCTATGGTTGAGTTCAGATACCGCGATGACGAAGTTACCGAGCAGCCATCGGTCACGCTCGACGCCTTCCTTGATCAGTCAAACGCCACCGCCGTACGACTTGAGCCAGATGACGATGCGCGCGCGCTGATTCCCTTTCTGGACCGACTGACGCTTATCGAGGTCGCGTTCCCGAAATATCGCGACGGGCGAGGATATTCGTCGGCGCGGATATTGCGCGAGGCGGGCTATACCGGGGAATTGCGGGCGCAGGGCGACGTGCTGGTCGACCAGATCGCCTTCATGCGTCGTTGCGGCTTTGACAGCTTTGCCCCTGAAGGCTCGCTCAATCCCGAAGCGGTTGAGCGCGCACTGTCAACCTACGACCAGTTTTACCAAAAAGCAGCCGACGCAGCTGTGCCGGTTTGGAAGCTACGGCATGGGTGAACATGTCCGCATCATCGACCGTATCGACACTGCGCCACGTTATTCCGAGGCCGACGCCGTCCGTCTCAATAACATGTTCCGCGGGCGCGATACTATTGAGATGCTGACCGTTTTACTTAAGGAAAATATGCTTGGTGACGCCGCAATTGTCTCAAGCTTTGGTGCGGAAAGCGCGGTGTTGCTTCACCTGATTGCTAGCATTGACCCCAATGTGCCGGTACTGTTCCTCGAAACAGGCAAACATTTTCCCGAAACCATCACTTATCGCGAAGAGTTGCGCGAAAGGCTTGGCCTGACCGACCTTCGCAACCTCGTACCCGACCCTGAGTTGCTGGCACAACGCGATGGAACCGGCCTGCGTTGGTCCTATGACCCCGATGGCTGCTGCGAAATCCGCAAAGTGCTCCCTTTAAAGGCCGCGCTGGCTGGTTTCGATGCGCAATTTTCAGGTCGCAAAGCGTTTCAATCCTCGACCCGCAAGGCGCTTCCCCGGTTTGAAATCGAAGAAGGCCGCCTCAAAGTCAATCCGCTGGCTGATTGGAATAAGGACCGCCTTGACGCCTATATGGCCGAGCACAAACTACCAGCGCATCCTTTGGTCGAGCAAGGTTACCCGTCCATCGGCTGCTCGCCCTGCACAACCAGAGTAGCTCCGGGTGAAGACCCGCGCTCAGGCCGCTGGAAGGGTTGGGACAAGGTCGAATGCGGTATCCACAGCGAAGTCACGCCACTGGATGAAAGCGGCGCAAACGATCCGATATTCTGATCAATCCTTCGGGAAAAAATATTCCTGAATTTCCGACGCGATCCGTGCAGGTCGCAATGTCTCTGCGTCAATACAGCACCAGCTAGACTTGACCTCCGCGAGCACTTCCTCGCCGCGTTTGATGACCGTGTCATAAAATGACCGCGCACCGTGGACCTTTTCCAGCACAACCGATGCAATCACATCGTCGTTTAGAAATGCTGGTTTACGGTAAGTAATCTCGTGCTTGAGCGCGACCCACAGATATTTGGCGGCGGTTTCGGGC
>JBGSPK010000361.1:0-2649 GCA_041738665.1 Sphingorhabdus sp.
GACATCATGCTTGAAGGGCCAAGCGGATTGCTCGATGCTGACGGCGCGGCGCTGGTTATTCACGAGAAAGCTGACGACTATCTTACCGACCCCAGCGGAAATAGCGGAAAGCGGATTATCTGCGGTGTGTTCAAGTCGGGGAACCGGAGCTAAATAGCGCGGAGGGGGGCTATTCAGCCGTCTTTTGGAGAGGAACCGAGACCACCGTAAACTCGCCTCGCTGTTCGTTTTTGCCTACACTTTGTCCGCGTACAGCAACGTGCCGGGCGCCAGGCGATCAAGTATTTGCACTATGTCGTTTTGTGAAAAGGCAAAACACCCTTGGCTCCGGCCGATTTTGCCTTGTTCAGCGATCATTGACTGGCTTACATACCAGGCGGGGTGGATAACGATGGCGCGCGCTTCAGCTTGGTCATTCTGGGGATCAAGACCGGCCAACCGACGCGAGGCGCCATGTTCGCCAAAATAACCCTCACCGACAAGATAGCTTCCTGAGGATGTCGCTTCCGATCCCGGGGTGTTGGAAAAGTTCTGCACCCAGCCGCTATGGCTAGGGTCGGATCCCTTACCATGTGCGACTAGGAATGTGGTGGACTTACCATTCTTCAAATTGACCAGATAGAAGCGCGGATCGCGCGACGGTTTGGAAAAATCGGCAATGGCCAGCAAATCGCGGTTACGGACACGCGATTTATGCAGATCCATGGCTGCCTTTGCGCGGTTTAAAAGAAGCTGTGAGGGTGCGGGACCATTTGCGGTACCCGTGCCCGGGACGAAAACAATCTCGCGTGCGGTCGACGGTGTCGCCAGCATGGCTGCGCCAGCAACCGCCGATTGGAAAAACTGTCTGCGCCCCATTTGTGTCATCACGACATAGATAGTGGCTCAGAGTGGTTGCCAAAACCCTTAGAAAATGCATTTGGACGCAAATCACGGACGGTTAAGCGCGATTTATTTTGCGGGTGCGGGTGGTAAGGCACAAAATCCGGTCGAAACTGATTGAGATGCTTGCTATATAAGAGGCTATAAACTCCGGTCGCATCCGACAGATATATTTTTCAGGGGCATTTTCCATGAAGTTCCGTGCGAGCATTCGCAATTTGCAGGCTGCTATTATTTTGGTTGTGGCCGCGTATGGCGTTGCCGCGCCGGCGACGGCGCAAGTTCAACCGTCAACGCAGCCAGCGTCAGTGACGCAACAGCCCGTCAATCCAGCGATGCCCACGCCGGAATCCGTGGTTAGTGACCCTGTAGTGGCTACTCCGCCCCCTGTAGTCACGTCAGATCCGATACCTGCGCCAGCTCCAACGCCTGCCCCTGCACCGAAAGTGGTAAAGAAAAAAGGTCCGGTGGATTCGCTAAAGCCGGGCCAATTTGTCTGGGTAAAGCAAGACATTTACGAAGGCCCTACGAAAATTGTCGCGGTGCTGGATGTTCAACGTATTTATGTATTCCAGAACGATAAGTTGCTGGGATTCAGCACGATTTCTTCGGGCAAAAAGGGCAAGGAAACGCCAACCGGCATTTTCAACATTCTGCAGAAGAATATCGACCATAAATCGAACCTGTACAGCAACGCGCCGATGCCGTTCATGCAGCGGCTGACCTGGGACGGCATTGCGATGCACGGTGGTCATTTACCGGGCTATCCAGCGTCGCACGGCTGCATCCGGCTGCCGCACGCCTTTGCTAAATCGCTGTTTGAAGCCACACAGATGGGTCAAGAGGTCGTTGTCCTGAAGGACACGTCCACGCCAGTCAAAAGGCCACCGCCGAAGCCCGCTCCGGTTGTTGAGGAGCCCATAGTCCCCGTCGTCCCGCCATCAGTTGACCCTGATATCACTCCGCCTGCATCTCCCCCCAAGCCGATCCAATAAAATTCGAACTTTTTAACAGGCATTTTGTGAGCAAGAGGTTTTGTTAAAAGCGATCCTTTAGATTGGAGGCTGTTGCTCTAAAGAGATTTCTCTGATTGACGTTTACGCTAACGTAAAGTAGTGACGCTAGTGCAACGAAGAGGGAAGGCGTCGCTATGGATACTATTGTGGGTAATGAAGGTCGGGCCGACGCAACCATCGACACGCCTGATGCCTTTAACCGCGAATCGTTTACCATCTCCGATTTGTCGAGCGAGTTCGACGTCACTGCACGTGCGCTGCGCTTTTACGAAGACCAGGGCCTGATTTCGCCTGAACGCATGGGACTGGCGCGCATTTATTCCAAGCGTGACCGCGCGCGGCTGGCATGGATATTGCGCGCGAAGCGCGTTGGCTTTTCGCTGGGCGAGATCCGCGAGATGATCGATCTGTATGACCTTAACGACGGCCGCAATATCCAGCGCCGTGTCACAATCGAGAAATGCCGTGACCGTATCAACCTGTTGAAAGCGCAGCGCGACGATATCGAAAGCGCGATCAAGGAATTGACCGAGTTTGTAGCGATGGTCGAAAAGGTTGAGCTGTCCGAAAAATCGGCTGCTGCCTGAACTTAAATAATCTCATTCGTCGAAGGACAAATCATGCCCAGTTATCAAGCCCCCGTTCGCGATACCCAGTTCGTCATCAACGAAGTGTTGGGCATCGAACGTTTTGCCAATTTGCCCGGCTTTGAGAACGCTAGCGCGGATATGATCGAAGCGATTCTTGGCGA
>JBGSPK010000376.1:0-2633 GCA_041738665.1 Sphingorhabdus sp.
GTATCCTGACCGGCGACTAATCGCATTTTACATTTACCGATTATTGACCTTATCGTTTTAGAACTTTCGATGGGGGATGTTGATGGGTTACCTGACGTCGCAATATCGGAAAGTCGAACCAGCCAAGCTGGAACAGCGTGAGGCTGCGCGCCATCCTGTTTTGCTCGGTAAGGCGACTGTGCGGCGACATGCCAAGCATCCTATCGAAGCGCGTCTTGTCGACCTGTCCATATATGGATGCCGCGTACTTATCGACGGCAGTATAAAGGTTGGTGACCGCCTGTGGCTGAGATTGGCAGGCAGCGGTCCTATCAGCGCTACCGCCGTTTGGTCCGAGGGGGACCGGCTCGGTTGCAAGTTCGACGAAATGCTTGACCGCACTTTGTTCAGGGAACTGACTTTAAACGGCGGTTGACCCAGTTGCTGTGCTCGCTAATGATTTAATCGTTCGATTAAATTGAGGAGCAGCGTGATGGATTTCAGTCTTTCCGAGGAACAGCAGGCACTGAAAGAAACCGCGCGCGTTTTTGCGCAAAGAGAGCTTGCGCCGCTGGCTGCGGGCCTTGAGGCGAATAACGAACCGCTGTCGCATGATGTAATCAAGCAGATGGCCGCTATGGGCTTTTTGGGGATCAATATTCCCGAAGAACTGGGTGGTCTGGGCCTTTCCAATCTCGACGCACTAATCGTGCTGGAGGAACTCGCCAAGGTTTCAAGCGCGGTCGCCTTTCCCTGTTTTGAGGCCAATGTTGGTCCTGTCCATGCTATCCGCCATTTTGCGCCCGACGCGTTGAAACAGCGCATCGTGCCAGCCGTGTGTCGAGGCGATATGATCGTTGCGGTGTCGATGTCCGAACCCAATGCAGGCACTGCGCTGACCGACCTGACCACGCGCGGCGTAATAAATGGCGATACGGTCACTATCAACGGTACCAAGCGCTGGTGCTCGGGCGGCGGGCATAGCGATGCCTATCTGGTGTATACGCGTCTGTCCGATGCACCCGGTGCGAAAGGCATTGGCGCGGTGCTGGTTGAAAAAGGCACACCAGGCCTCAGCTTTGGCGAACCCGAAACGCTGATGGGCTTCCGCGGCGTCCCCTCTGCCGACATTTATCTCGATAATGTTGAAGTACCGGTCGGCAATATCGTTGTGCCGGCAGGTGGTTTTGCAAAACTGATGGAAGCGTTCGACCTGGAACGTTGTGGCAATGCGACTATGGCGCTGGCGCAGGCCTCAGGCGCGCTGGAGGATGTGCTGGCTTATGTGCAGGAGCGCCAGCAATTCGGCAAGCCGCTCGCCGATTTTCAGGCGGTGCAGATGAAGCTGGCCGAAATGCAGATGGAGGTCGAGGCAGCGCGGCTTTTAATTTACCGTGCAGCGGTCAATGCCGACAAGGGGCTGCCTTCAATTCTCGACAGCAGCACCGCCAAATGTTTTGCCAACCAGATTGCGCGCAGCGTCACCGGCAACGCCGTGCAGATGATGGGCGGCTATGGCTACTCCACCGCATACCCGATGGAGCGCCGGATGCGCGACGCATGGGGCTGGGGCATTGCGGGCGGGGCGATAGATATCCAGAAGGTCAACATCGCCAGCGCCATGGTCGGACGGCGGTTTGACCAGCGGAGGTAAAACTCAATCCAGGTCCCAAGCCCGTTCGCCGTGGCTAGCGATATCAAGGCCGTCGCGCTCCTGGTCTTCACTGACCCGCATCGGCAGGACCATTGAGACCATGTAACCGATGATGAGCGTCACCACGGCGGAGTAGACTGCAACGATGGCAACGCCCTTCAATTGCACCCAAAGCTGCGATGCCATGCCCGCCCCTTCGGCATAACCGACACCGCCAAAGCTTTCGCTGGCAAAAACCGCGAGTAACAGCGAGCCGGTCATCCCGCCGATACCGTGAACTGCAAAAACGTCGAGCGAGTCATCGATTTTGAGGGTGCTTTTGATCAGACCCACGAACCAGAAGCAAATTATGCCAGCGAGCACCCCAATGATGATAGCACCGCCCGGCCCAACGGTGCCAGCAGCAGGAGTAATCGTTGCAAGCCCTGCAACTGCGCCAGTCGCAAAACCGACGGCGGTCGATTTGCCCACCTTGATCCGCTCAATCAGCATCCACACAAGCGCGGCAACCGACGCAGCAACATGCGTGTTAATGATCGCGCTCGCTGCTGCGTCATTCGCCGCGAGTGCCGAGCCGCCGTTAAAGCCAAACCAGCCCACCCAGAGCAAGCCAGCACCCGCAACCGTCAGCGCCGGGCTATGCGGCAGCATCAACGTCTTTGGAAAACCGATACGTTTGCCAAGCATCAGCGCGACAACCAGTGCGGAAATGCCTGCTGAGGTATGCACCACGATACCACCAGCAAAATCGATGACGCCTTGTTCGGCCAGAAACCCTCCGCCCCACACCCAGCGGGTGACAGGAATATAAACCAGCAACGACCAGAGCCCACTGAAAGCAACCACCCAGCCAAAACGTGCACGTTCGACCCATGCGCCAACGATGAGGGCTGGAGTGATGACTGCAAAGGTCATCTGGAATAACGCGAAAGCGAGCTCGCCTATCGACTGGTCTTCGCGGACCGAATCGAGCAAACCATTGAACATGAAATTTTCGGGC
>JBGSPK010000381.1:0-6075 GCA_041738665.1 Sphingorhabdus sp.
ACGATATGTCAATTACGGCATTCGCGAATTTGGCATGGCGGCTGCGATGAACGGGATGGCGCTACACGGCGGAATCATTCCTTACGGTGGGACATTCCTGATTTTCTCGGATTATTGCCGCGCTGCCATCCGCTTGTCGGCGTTGCAGGAAACGCGGGCCATTTACGTGATGACGCACGACAGCATTGGTGTTGGCGAGGATGGTCCTACGCACCAGCCAATTGAACAAATCATGTCGCTACGGTTGATACCCAATCTCGACGTCTTCCGGCCATGCGATAGTATCGAAACTGCAGAATGCTGGGCGTTGGCGATTGAAACCGAAGACAGGCCGTCACTTTTGGCGCTTTCGCGTCAGAATTTGCCGCAATTGCGGACCGATGTCAGCGAAAATCTGTCGGCCAAGGGTGCTTACACGCTCCGGACGGCAAATGCCGCACGGCGTGTGGTTTTGATAGCTACCGGCTCCGAAGTGCCGCTTGCGATTTCGGTTGCAGACCGCCTTGAAGAGCATGGCTTTGGCGCAGACGTCGTTTCGATGCCGAGCTGGGAGCGTTTTGACGCGCAATCTGCTGTTTATAAGGCAGAAGTCCTGCCTGCGGGGCCGTTGCGCGTCTCCATCGAAGCAGGGACAACGATGGGGTGGGAACGCTATGTCAGCGACGGCCTGCGGTTCGGCATCGACAGCTTTGGCGCGTCGGCACCGATTGACGCGCTATATGATTATTTCGGGCTGACGCCTGACAAAATTACCCCTCAAATCATCGCCAAACTGGGCTGATAGGAGCACATATGACTGTCAAAGTAGCAATTAACGGATTTGGCCGCATTGGTCGTCTCGTCGCACGCGCCATATTGGAGCGCGACGATCATGACCTTGAGCTGGTTGCAATCAACGACCTCGCTCCTGCAAAAGCCAACGCTTTGTTGTTCAAGCGCGACAGCGTCCACGGCCCTTTCCCCGGCACCGTTGAAGCCGACGGCAACGATATCATTGTCAACGGCAAACGCATCCATGTGACCGCTGAGCGCGATCCGGCAAACCTGCCGCACGCCGCAAACGGCGTCGATATTGCGCTGGAATGTACCGGTTTCTTCACCGACCGCGCCAGTGCCGAAAAGCATCTGGCCGCTGGTGCAAAACGCGTGTTGATTTCGGCTCCGGGTAAAAATGTAGACAAAACCGTCGTTTTCGGGGTCAATCACGGCGTCTTGACGTCAGACGATGTGATCGTTTCAAACGCGAGCTGCACCACCAACTGCCTTGCACCGATGGCGAAGGTGCTTAACGATGCCATCGGTATCGAACGCGGGCTGATGACCACCATCCACAGCTACACCAACGACCAGAAAATCCTCGATCAGATCCACGACGACATGCGTCGCGCACGTGCCGCAGCGATGTCGATGATCCCGACCACCACCGGGGCAGCGCGTGCAGTTGGCGAAGTGATGCCCGAATTGAAGGGCAAACTCGACGGCTCGGCCATCCGCGTGCCGACGCCCAATGTCAGCATCGTCGATCTGACCTTCACGCCAGCGCGTGATACAACGAAAGAAGAAGTCAACGCATTGCTGAAAGCGGCATCGGAAGGCGCTCTCAAGGGCGTCCTGGCTTATTCTGATGAGCCGCTAGTTTCCATCGACTACAACCATTGCCCGGCAAGCTCGACCATCGACAGTCTCGAAACTGCAGTTATCGACGGCAAGCTGGTCCGGGTATTGAGCTGGTACGACAATGAATGGGGCTTCTCAAACCGCATGGTCGACACCGCAGGTGTCATCGGAAAGTTGCTTTAATCATGGCATTTCGCACGCTCGACGATCTGGGTGACATCAAGGGAAAACGTGCTTTGGTGCGTGTCGACCTCAATGTGCCGATGGCCGACGGGCGAGTGACCGACGAGACACGGATGCGGGCTTTGCTGCCGACCGTGCTGGAACTGTCCGACAAAGGCGCAAAAGTGCTCTTGCTTGCCCATTTTGGCCGTCCCAAGGGTGCCAAGCACAGCGAAATGTCGGTATCGATGGTGCTCGATGCTTTGCAGGAAGTTCTGGGCCGCGAAATCATGTTTGTGCCGGAAATTGCTGGCGACGTGGTTACACAATCGGTCGGTATATTGGCAGACGGCGATATCGCGCTTCTCGAAAACACGCGCTTTTGGCCGGGTGAAGAGAAGAATGATCTGGAACTGGCGAAAGCTGTTGCCGCCAATGGAGATTTCTACGTCAACGACGCCTTCTCCGCCGCGCACCGTGCGCATATGTCGACCGAAGGTTTGGCGCATCTGCTGCCAGCTTATGCCGGACGTTCGATGGAAGCCGAACTGAAAGCGCTGGAAGCAGCGCTCGGAAATCCTGAGCATCCCGTTGCCGCGGTGGTCGGTGGTGCAAAGGTTTCTTCCAAGCTCGACGTGCTCACCAATCTGGTAAACAAGGTCGATCATCTGATTATCGGTGGTGGCATGGCCAATACCTTTCTGGCAGCGCGCGGCATCAATGTTGGCAAGTCTTTATGCGAGCATGACCTTGCCGACACAGCGAACGGCATATTGGATGCGGCGGACAAGGCGGGATGCACGGTCCATCTGCCATATGACGTCGTGACGTCAGTCGAATTCCGCGCAAATCCGCCAGTTCGGACTGTAAACGTGCACGAGGTAGCCGCCGACGAAATGATACTCGATGTCGGCCCCGCCGCAGTCGAAGCGTTGGCGGACGTTCTTAAGACATGCCGGACTTTGGTTTGGAACGGCCCACTTGGTGCGTTTGAGATCGAGCCGTTCGATGCGGCCACGGTGGCATTGGCGCGGACAGCGGCCGCGTTGACCAAGGAAGGTTCTCTGGTATCGGTTGCAGGTGGTGGCGACACCGTTGCTGCGCTCGCGCATGCAGGCGTGACCGAGGATTTCACGTTTATATCAACTGCTGGCGGCGCCTTTCTCGAATGGATGGAAGGCAAACCGCTGCCCGGAGTCGACGCGCTCCAAATCACTTAACCGGACGGGGCGCTTGGCCTCGTTTTTTTTGACAATGTAGTGCATACGTATGCACTACCGAAGTACAGGGAAGTAAAGATGCAAGACCCAAAGATGCTCGAAAAAGTAGCGACTGCGCCCGGCTTTATTGCGGCGCTTGACCAGAGTGGCGGCTCGACGCCGAAGGCGCTCAAGGGCTATGGCATGCAAGAAGACGCTTATTCGAACGACGAGGACATGTTCGCGCTGATCCATGAAATGCGGTCGCGGATCATTACCTCACCCAGCTTTTCAGGCGACAAGGTGCTTGGCGCGATCCTGTTTGAACGGACAATGGATGGCGACGCGGGCGGCAAGCCCGTTCCTGCGGCGCTGTGGGATAAGGGCGTGGTGCCTTTCCTGAAAGTCGACAAAGGCTTGGAAGACGAAGCCGACGGCGTGCAGATGATGAAGCCGATGCCGGGTCTCGATGAACTTCTCCAGCGCGCAAAGGCAAAAGGCGTATTCGGCACGAAGAAACGCTCGGTTATCAATCAAGCGTCGCCAACTGGCATCGCCGCCATCGTGAAGCAGCAGTTCGAAGTCGCGGAGCAGATCCTTGCCAACGGACTGATGCCGATCATTGAGCCTGAGGTAAACATCAAGAGCGCTGATCGTGCGACGAGCGATGCGATATTGCGCGACGACATATTGAAGGCGCTGGATACGCTTTCCGGCGAAAACAAGGTGATGCTGAAGCTATCGATTCCGGCAGAAGCAGGAACTTTTGACTCGCTCATCAGCCACCCGCGCGTACTGCGCGTCGTGGCGCTCTCGGGCGGTTATGCCCGTCCTGAGGCTTGTATAGAACTGGCCAAGAATAAAGGCATGATAGCAAGTTTCTCCCGCGCGTTGCTCGAAGATTTGCGTCACCAGATGAGTGATGAGGAATTCGACCGAGCGCTCGGACAGGCGATTGACGAAATATGCGCTGCGTCCATAACATAGCCGTCGCGGGACATTTGGTTATAAGAGTATATGATAGAGAACTGCAAACAAGCACAATTGCTAGCCACTTTTCCTAACGCTCGCTCAGTCGTGCCAATGCTCTGGGCATTTGCTACCCTTGCAATGTGTGAATTGCTTGCAATGCATTTGCTGATGAGCTTGGTTTGGCCAAGCCTTGCTTGGCCGCTGACTGCGCTCACCGCAGCTTCCTTTTTTTGGCTTGTCGCATGGATCAAATCATGGCGGCGGCTGCCGCACGAACTTTATGATGACAGGCTTTTGCTACACATGGGTTCGTTAAGGTCAGTTGAAATACCATTGGGCCTGATCAAAAACATTGAGCATGATTTCACCAGCAGCACACTCAAAGCACAGGGCGTGCAAAATCTAGTGCCGATTGCATTTCCAAATCGGCTGATAAGACTAAATTCCCGGTTGCCGGGCAAGAAAGCGGTCGATTCAATAGCAATAAAATTGGACGAGCCTGACGCATTTGATAAGGCGATGGCATCAACACAGGCATGTCGTGAGTATCAAAGCCCGCCGGCGAAGCTAAACGAAAAGCGATAGTCTGCTGGTTTTAGCACAACATCTGCGCGCTTATCCGGGCGGACCGATGTTAGCGTGATGCTGCCATCGGCAAGCGGTTTGGGTTCGCCCAGCGTAAGTTCGAACTCCTGATTGCCCTGACCGCGGACCCAGAGCATCTTAAGTCGCACCCGTCCCGCCCACACGCAGCGGGCGTTCATCGGGCAGCGGCTGTCTTCGATAACTGCGATTGGTTTGACCACAGGGCCATCAACCATTGCTTCCTGTCCCAGCGCGACATCGCTGCCATCGAATTGTGGCATCGTTGCAGTGGTGCATGCCGCCAACAACAGGACAAAGGGCGCGAAATATTTCTTCGTGTTCATTTGCAGCGGCTTAACGCTGCGGCTATGAACATTTTATGACCGACCAGAATTGCCAACTTTACCTGATTTCCCCACTGGATGTCGGCGGCGACTTTCCCACCCGCCTTGAGACTGCCTTGTCAGCGGGGCCGGTGGCGGCGTTTCAGTTCCGCGTAAAGGAAATTGATCAGCATGAGGCCGCTGCTTTAGCCGAGCCATTGCAGGCTATATGCACCGCTCATGACGTCGCCTTCATCGTCAACGACAGCGTCGCGCTTGCCAAGCGGCTCAAAGCGGACGGCGTGCATATGGGGCAGGGCGATGGCGATGTGCGTGAGGCACGTGAGACCCTTGGCCCCGACGCGCAGATTGGCGTGACTTGCCACAATAGCCGTCATCTCGCGATGGAAGCAGCGGAGGCGGGTGCGGACTATGTCGCGTTTGGCGCATTCTATCCGACCAGCACCAAGCATGTCGAGCATGTCGCGGAGCTGGACACGCTCCAGAAATGGTCGCGGGTGACGGAAATTCCTTGTGTTGCGATTGGCGGCATCACGCCGGACAATGCAAAGCCGCTCATCGAAGCAGGCGCGGATTTTATCGCGGTGAGCAGTGCCGTGTGGAACCACCCGCAAGGTCCTGCCGAAGCGGTAAAGGCCTTCAACGCCCTGCTTGCCTAATCGCGCTGCCATCGTTAAAGGCCGCGTCCAACGGCGTGCAAATGCACGCTTGCTCTTTCCATCTGTTAAGCGAGTGATCTCATGAAAATCAACGCGGTTGAAATCAAGCCGGGTAACATCCTTGAATATGAAGGCGGACTATGGAAAACCGTCAAAACCGCGCATACGCAGCCGGGCAAGGGCGGCGCGTATATGCAGGTGGAGCTTAAAAACCTGCGCGATGGCCGCAAGAACAACATCCGTTTCCGTTCGGCCGAAAGCGTCGAAAAGGTGCGCCTCGACCAAAAGGATTTTCAGTTCCTCTACGCAGAGGGTGATAACCTCGTGTTCATGGATAAGGAAACCTATGATCAGGTGACATTGCCTAGCGATCTGCTGGGTGACGCCGCGGCGTTTCTGCAGGACGGCATGGATGTCGTGATGGAAATGTATGACGACGAAGCGCTTTCGGTTGCGCTGCCTGACCAGATTGAAGCGATGATTGTTGAAGCTGATGCGGTGGTTAAGGGCCAGACCGCCTCGTCCAGCTATAAGCCA
>JBGSPK010000384.1:0-1908 GCA_041738665.1 Sphingorhabdus sp.
ACGGCGAGCTGGTCGTCGGTTTTGACGCGCAGATCTTCAGTCTTGCTCATCTTATGATGCTCCCAGATGCGACGTGTCGCCGAGACGCGCCACGACCTTGGTCTTGATTGGCAGTTTCATCGCAGCGCGCTGGAATGCGACCGCAGCGATTGGACCCGGTACGCCATCGAGTTCGAACATGATGCGGCCTGGCTTAACCTTGGCTGCCCAATATTCGACCGAACCCTTGCCCTTACCCTGACGGACTTCGGCAGGCTTCTTCGTTACCGGCACGTCCGGGAAGATGCGGATCCACAAACGTCCCTGACGCTTGATGTGACGCGTAATCGCGCGGCGAGCCGCTTCAATCTGGCGTGCAGTGATACGCTCGGGTTCCAACGCCTTCAGGCCATATGAGCCGAAGTTCAGGTCGGAACCGCCCTTGGCTTCGCCCTTGATCCGTCCCTTGAACTGCTTGCGGAACTTGGTTTTCTTTGGTTGCAACATGTTGTGTTCCTAACCTTTAGCGGCGGTCGGACTGCGGACGGACGCCGGAAGTCTGCGCTTCCATCATCAGCCGGTCGGTTGCCATCGGGTCGTGACCCAGGATTTCGCCTTTGAAAATCCAGCATTTGATGCCGATGATGCCATAAGCGGTGAGCGCTTCGGCTTCGGCATAGTCAATGTTGGCACGAAGCGTATGCGCAGGCACGCGGCCTTCGCGGTACGATTCGACGCGGGCAATTTCAGCGCCGCCCAAACGGCCACCGCACGTAATCTTGATGCCTTCTGCACCCAGACGCATCGCCGACTGCATCGCGCGCTTCATGGCGCGACGGAAAGCGATACGGCGGATAAGCTGGTCAGCAATGCCCTGTGCAACAAGCTTCGCGTCAACTTCCGGCTTGCGGATTTCAACGATGTTCAGCGAAACTTCAGCAGTGGTGAACTTGTTGATCTGCTTTTTCAGCTTTTCAATGTCCGCACCCTTCTTGCCGATGATGACACCGGGACGGGCAGCGTAGATTGAAACGCGGCAATTCTTCGCAGGACGCTCGATCACCACCTTCGAAATCGCTGCCTGTGGCAGAGTTTCAAAGATGAACTTGCGGATCTTGATGTCTTCCAGAAGCATGCGGCCATATTCCGCGCCTTCGGCATACCAGCGGCTGTCCCAGGTGCGGTTGATCTGAAGACGCAGACCGAGTGGATTTGATTTTTGACCCATGACTTATGCCTCTTCTTGCTGTTCGCGCACAACGATGCGCAGACGGCTGAACGGTTTGACGATCCGGCTCGATTTGCCACGGCCACGTGCCATGAAACGCTTCATGGTCAGCGCCTTGCCAACGCTTGCCTCGGCAACGACCAGAGCGTCGACGTCGAGATTGTGGTTGTTTTCGGCGTTGGCGATGGCGGAAGCCAGAACCTTACGGACATCATCAGCCATTCCCTTGGTAGAGAATTTCAGGATGTTGAGCGCGTCTTCGGCTTTCTTGCCACGGATCAGCGCGGCAACGAGGCCAAGCTTCTGCGCCGAACCACGGATGGTCGTGCCTACTGCCAGAGCCTCGTTGTCGGCGACGCGACGGGGGGCGGATGCTTTACCCATTAGCGTTTACCCTTCTTGTCGGCGCCATGGCCATGATAGGTCCGCGTAGGAGCGAACTCACCGAGCTTGTGGCCGACCATGTCCTCATTCACCGAAACGGGAATGAACTTGTGGCCGTTATAGACGCTGAACGTCAGGCCGACGAACTGTGGCAGGATTGTCGAGCGACGCGACCAGGTCTTGATCGGCGCAGCTTTCGATGCATCCTGAGCGGTTTCTGCTTTTTTCAGCAGATAGAGGTCAACAAACGGACCTTTCCAGACGGAACGAGACATGAGTTACCTCTTCTTCTTAGCATGCCGCGAACGGATAATCAT
>JBGSPK010000407.1:0-17883 GCA_041738665.1 Sphingorhabdus sp.
CCGAGATGCTTTGCGCCGGGCCAGAGCAAGAACACCAGAATCGGTACCGCTAATATCCGCGAAAGGGTCAATATGTTGGGAAGGCTCAGCATCATTTACCGATAGCGTCATGTTACCGCAAAATCACGCGGCTATTTGCCATGCTCAAGAAAAGCGCTTTGTGGTGCAAGCAGGGACCGCTAAGGCACTGCAAACAACGAGAGGGTTTCGCACAACATGTCGACGTCATTGTCGTTGCTCAACAAGCGACGTTTCCTGCCGCTATTCGTAACCCAACTGCTTGGTGCCTTTAACGACAATCTGTTCAAGAACGCGATGGTGCTGTTTGTGGTCTATGGCGTGTACAATGATGAGAAAGCAGAGGCGTTGTTCAGCGCGGTCGCGACCGCTGTGTTTATCATCCCGTTTTTCCTGATGTCCGCACTGGCCGGGCAACTCGCCGACACGCGCGACAAGGCGCAAATCATCCGGATCGTCAAATTCTGCGAAATCATCATCATGCTGGTTGGCGGGATTGGACTGGTCATGGCTTGGCTCGGTTTTGCGATCAATTTGGTCGCTATTCCGCTGATGATGCTGGCATTGTTCGCGATGGGCATTCACTCGACATTTTTCGGTCCAATCAAATATGCAATCCTGCCGCAGCATTTGAAAGAAGATGAAGTATTGGGCGGCACCGGCTTGGTAGAGGCCGGGACTTATATCGCGATCTTGGTCGGCACGATATTGGCGGGTGTTATTGACGTTGAATGGGCCGCGCTTGGTGTCGTCATCACCGCAGTTATCGGCTATTTTTCCGGCCGGCAAGTTCCACCGGCCCCGCCCGTACATGCAGAAACCGGCATCGATTGGCACATTATCCGGTCCTCGGTAACGCTCGTCAAAAGCACGATGCACATCCGCAAACTATATCTGGCGATTGCCTCTATCAGCTTTTTCTGGACCATTGGCGCGGTACTCTTCATCCAGTTTCCGCCGCTCGCCAAAAATGTCCTTGGCGCCGACAAGGAAGTGGCCAGCCTGTTTCTGGCGATATTCTCCATAGGCATTGCTATTGGCTCGGTTGCAATCAACCGTTTGCTGAAAGGTCAGGTATCTGCAAGATATGCACCCGCGAGCGTCATCGTCATGGGGCTGTTCGTGGTTGCCTTCCACATTGTATGCCGCAACTGGCATGTGATTGGTGAGGGCGAGCTTTATAATATCGGCGGCTTTGTCGCTCATCCCGACGCGATACCGTTATTGCTCTCATTGCTGGGCATCGCCATTGCCGGCGGGATGTTCGTTGTGCCGCTTTATGCGTTTCTGACCACAACTGTGCCCAAGGACCAAACCGCCCGGACCGTTGCTGCGAACAATATCGTGAATTCCGGCGCAATGGTTATCGGATCGCTGATCGCACTTGGATTGAGCGCGGCGGGCTTAAGCATCGTCAATCAATTGCTGCTGGGCGCAGCCATGTGCCTGATATCGGCATGGCTGGCGTGGAAGCTTGACCGCGCGTGTGACTGATCAGGCGATAAAGCTCGTAATCGCCACGAAAAACGCGCTGAAGCTCAGCATGAACAAATGTGTGTCCTCTTTACGCCACCAACGCTGCGGTTGTGGTGCGACAAGCGTCATATCGAGAGCGGGTGGCGGCAGCATCCGGCGAAATGGATGACGGGCTGCTTCGTTGCGACACACTAATCTTCTTTTCATCATGATGTGACGTTAACGATTTGTTAGGCATATTGGCCATCGCGAAAGATGGTTAATTGTGGCGTGTTTTTGGACTGTCCCGAACTGTGACATCTGCTAACATCGCGTTAACCATGAGAGAATTGCGATGCGGATTTGTTTTGCGCTGTTTTGCGCGTTTTGGACGGCCTTACCGGCGAACGCCGATAACCAAACAACGGCTCAGGGTGTCATCTACACCAATGAGGAACAAGTTTATTTCGACAAAGAGGCCGCCAAGCCAGCCCCGCGTTGGCTTGGTATAAATATTGTTCCAACCCGACCGGATATCGACAAGGTGCCATATGTGGTAAAAGTTGTTGACGCGTTCGGTATCGAACAATGGCCTCCGCTCCCGCCTTCCAAGCTTGCTGAACAGATGGGGCCGTTACCAAACAGAGAAAAAATTGAGCTGAATTTGGACGGACAGACCTTAGTCCTCCGCCAAGCTCGACCGGTGACCTGTTGGGCTGCGGTTACAAAAGAAGTAGCCAAGGCCAATGGCGATGTTGACTGGCATTTTACCAGCAACATAAAATTGCATGACCAAGGCGGACGCGCTTTGGTCGGTGGACGCGATAGCGGGACGAAGGCCGTCATCCTCCGCATGCGCAATGTTGTCTGGCCCCCGAAACCCGACGGTAGCGCAAACACTAATCGCCCCAGCCTAGTCTTCTACGTCCATACCCCCGACGAACCCGACAAGGCCGTGCCCTATGTGTGGGCCGATCCGGATGCGAGCCGCATCGGGATCAACCTGCGCTGGATGCAAGCGAGTTGCACCGTCGACGGCAGGGAAAAGCCTAGCGGTTAACGTTTTGGCGGGTCGAACAGCGCCGCGTCAATGTCGGAATTTACCCGATAGCTGGTCCAAAACACTTCATTCGCCTTGCGCCCGTCATAATACAACGTGACGTGGCGCGCCTGCAACCAGCGGGGATTTTCCAAAGTGACGAAATCCTGGTAAGTGCGGACATGCCATCCCTTCGGCGTCTTGAAACCAACCATGCGAATGGCGAAGCTGTCCTTGTCGACTCCAAACAATGATTTTGTGCCTGTTGGGTCGGTGAGTTCGACCATATATGCCGGGTGGCCATCCACTGCATCATCGGCAAGCCGTTGCGCTGCAAAGCCGGGTTTGCCAGCATGCCGGATAATGCCAAAACCAAAGTTACTTGCCCAGAAAATATCGGCCTGTTCTTTGGGGATCACACCTTTTTCATTCCAAGTGTCGGTACCGTTAAATCCGACATCCATGAACAAGCTGCCACCATTTTTTATAGTGATACGCACCTTACCTTCTGCGCCATGTGCCGCCTGCCGATTGGGGTTGAACAGGCGCCACATCGTATAGCTATCGGGCGACGATGTCGGCTTGTGACCATTTGCTCCATAGAAAACCGCACGTCCGGAAAGGATGAGCGTTCGTGCATTGGCCCATGCGTCACCACCCGCAGCCTCGCGGGCGCGAAGCAGTATCTGATTACCACTCAGGCTATCATCTGCCGACACTGCGACAGGTGCCAAAATCAGGGCAAATGCGAATAAAAGGGACGCCAGAAATCTGGCGCCCAAAGTATCCATTCCCGTGAAATTCCGGTCAGAAATTGAAGGTTGCCTCCACGCCAAAGGTTCGCCCTTTGCGCAGCGTAGCGAAGAAAGCGCGCGAGTTTCCGGTTTCCACCTGTGCAGGGCGACCATCAAATGTCGAAGTCGTCGGCAGCCCGTTGCGCGCGCCGCCGTAACGCAAATCAAACCAGCGCGTCGCGAGCGGGATCGAGTCTTCGTCGGTCAGGTTGCGACCGAACAATGCGATGGAAAAATTGTCGTGGCGCAGCCCGAACCGCGCATTTAGCAGGAAGGTGTCGCCGGTTTTGGCCAGGTTATGAACCTGCACAAATTTCGAATCTTCGTACGAGAAATTCGAATTGACGAACATTGCGAGTCCCGAGCCCAGTTCCTTGTCCCAACTGACCCCGCCGTTGACAATCCATGGACTGCCTAGTGGCAACCGCTTGCCTGTAATGTCGCACAGCGGCAATGCTGCGGCGGTGGGATCGCGCGTATCGAAATTCGGGCGCAACCCGCCACTGTTGAAGATGAACTGGTCGCCGTCGCAGCCTCTGGTGAACCGGGCATCGACATAGGACAAGCCAAAGTTGAAGATGAGATTATCTGCCGGGGCCGCGGTCATCTCAATTTCCAGACCCTTGGTCTCGGCATCTCCCGAGTTGGTAACAACTGAGGTCAGCGCACCCGTGCCCGCCGGATTGGGGATAGCCGATGTGAGCTGGACGTTCGTTAATTCATTGTAAAAGCCGGTCAGGCTCATCCGTAGACGGCGATCAAGCGCGTCGAACTTCACGCCGATTTCCCCGCCCTTGGACTTTTCGGGCAGATAGTTGATGAAGTCCTGCCCGGTTTGTGCCGTCGCCGTTACCCCGGCTGTACCGTTGAAACCACCCGGTTTGCGTCCCGTGGCGAAAACACCATAGATCAGGGTACCTCCCGGCGTCTTATAATTGAGAGTGATGCGGGGATCGGTACCGGTGAATTTGCCGGCGTCGCGACAGGCGATTGTCTGTCCAACAGGCAAACCATCATCGAAAATCCCGGTCCGGCCCGACTCACCAGCGCAGAATATGCCCGCGGCGGTCGCACTCGCACGATCAATGGTCGTTTTGGTTTCTTCCGCATAACGGACTTCAGCTGTCACGTTCAGAGAATCGGTTATGTCCCATTCGACCATGCCAAAAACGGCCTTGTTCTCGATTGTCGAAAAGTTGGAAAGATTGGTCCCCAGCGCAAGACCTTGTTTGCCGCTGGCGAAGGTGATGTCGACCGACTGGAATTTCTGTTTGAAATAATAGCCGCCGACCATCGCGCGGATTGCGTTTTCAGCCGGTGTACTGATACGCGCTTCGATACTGTAATCTCTCTGGTCGTCGCGGTTGGTGTTGGCAAAGGCCGGTTCGACTCCGGCGGCAGCTGGCGGGGGTGGCCCAAAATAAACAAAAGCGTTGCTGTGATCGGAATCGGTCCCGAAATAGTTTTCATTGTCGCGCCAGCCGCCCGAAACGTGAAACGCCCAGCCAGAACCGCCAACATCCCAGTCAAGAACGCTGGTGACCAGCAACTGTGTGTTCTCGATTCCGTCAAATGCTGTCCCGTCGCGCGTGCCGAGCGCAGTACTGACGAGGAGCGGATCAGTGTTCAATTGCACATTATTAGGCTGTGGCCGAATGGTCCCGCAGAAATACTGGTTCTGATTGTTGTCGTTACCCGGCACGAAGGGAACACTGGCGTTGCGGTAGAAGTTGGAACGGAAGCCGGGCTTGCAATTGTTCGCGGCCGAACCCTGAAGGAAAATGGCTAGCGGGCCATCGTCGTCCTTTTGCCAGCTCAGCCGGGTCCGCCATTTGATGTCGCTGGATGGTTCGAGTTGCAGGGTAAGGTAAGCCGACTGGCTTTCCTCGTCACCAACGCGCTTGCCCGTTAGCTGGTTGTGATACTGGCCACCATAAGTGTAGAAGCGCCCACCGGCGCGAAAGCCGAGCAAACCCGGGATAATCGGACCACTGACAGATGCCGCTGTCTCATACTCTTTGTACTCGGCGGCACGCAGGCGCCCTGAAACGCTAAAATCTTCGCTTGGATCTTTGGTGATATAGTTGATAGCACCGGCATAGGTGTTGCGACCATATAGCGCCGACTGCGGCCCCTTGATGATTTCGACACGCTCAATCGAGGTCGGATCGAAACCCTGAATATCGCCCTGATAATAAACACCATCGACGAAGTAAGCCGCACCGGTTTCAACGCCCGCCTGAACCCCGGCGAGCACGTTCGACTGCCCGCGAATGACCGGACGGTCAGTAGAGCGCCCGAATGCCTGGCTGAAACTGATGCCGGTCGCCTGCTTGGCGAAATCGTCGATCGAATTGAGGCCCTGCCGCGCGATTGTATCGGATGTGATTACCGAAACCGCGACAGGCGCATCAGAAAGCGATTCCTCGACCTTGCGCGCGGTCACGACAATTTCCTTTATGCCGCCCTGCTCCTCAGCCGCTGGGGTGTCCTGTGCAGCAGCCATTTGCGGCGTTATGACTGCAGAAACCAATGCACTCGCCGATAGCAAAATCCCCTTGCCTAACTTTTTCATAAATGCCTCCCTCAAAGCAGCCGACCCTGACCGGCAGCGACCTGTCCAGACTTCCATTATGTCTGAAAGTTGTCCAGACAAATTTTACATTGACTCGAATGGAGCGGCGTGGCTGTCTCTATTTTGCAACATTGAAAAGCGCAGTCGGAGAACCCCAATGCCAGCCTATATGATCATCGCCGCCAAGATCGCCGACCGCGACGCTTTTATAGATAGCTACGGCAAGGCGGCCGCAGAACTTGTCACAAAATTTGGCGGCAAATATGTACTGCGCGCGCGCGGAGCCGAATTACTGGAAGGCAGCTTCGGTGACGGGACGTCGGTCGTCATTTCGGCATGGCCCGACAAGGAAGCTGCACGACGCTTTTGGAACTCGCCTGAATATTGCGAAGTTAAGAAGCTTCGCGATGGCCTTGCCGACTGTCAGGTGATATTGGTCGAAGGCGAACTTGCAGGGGCTTGAGAATAATGGAACGGGCAGCAGTAATCACCGCGCATGGCGGGCCGGAAGTCATTACATGGATCGACGTCGATCTGCCGCCCCCCTCAGCCGGCGAAGTCAGAGTGCGTCATACGGCAGTCGGTTTGAACTTCATCGATACCTATCACCGGCGCGGCATTTATCCGGTGGCTCTGCCGTCGGGGCTGGGCCTTGAGGCGGCTGGCGCTATTGAGGCGATTGGCGAAGGCGTGACCGATTGGAAGGTCGGCGACCGCGTTTGCTGCTTCGGCCCGACATTGGGAGCTTATGCAACGGCGCGCAATATCGATGCGGCGTGCCTGTTCCTTATCCCGGATGACATCAGCGACGAAATCGCGGCTGCCGGTATATTAAAGGGATGCACAACCGAGTTTCTTGTCGAACGCTGCGCGAAAGTGCAGCCCAAATGGAATATCCTCCTCCACGCAGCCGCGGGCGGTGTCGGCATGATGCTGGTACAATGGCTGAAACATGTCGGCGCGAATGTTATCGGCACGGTCAGCACCGAGGAAAAGGCGGCGCTTGCCCGCGAAGCCGGGGCCGACCATGTCATTCTATATGGCAAGGAAGATGTCGCGAGGCAGGTTCGTCTGCTGACCGATGGCAAGGGTGTCGAGGTCGTGTTCGATGGCGTAGGGATGGCAACTTGGGAAACCTCACTAGACAGCACGAGGCGGCGTGGACTGATCGTCAATTACGGCAATGCTGATGCACCCGTCGGCGGGATTAATCTCGGCATACTCGCGCAGAAAGGTTCGCTCTATAATACCCGGCCTACATTGTTCGATTATTACCACCATGCCGCAGAGCGCGCGGCTGGCAGCGAATATGTGTTCGACATGTTCCGGCAGGGCATCATCAAGGTCAATATCGGGCAGAGATATGCGCTGGAAGAGGCGGCACAAGCGCATGCCGATCTGGAAGGGCGCAACACCACAGGATCGACCGTTCTGCTGGTTTAGCCGATCTCGATCAGCTCGATCCGCTCACCCGCTGGCCCGAACACCGTCGCTGCGCGCCTGCCGCCATAAGGCATTTCGGTCCGCGCGGCAGGCGGCATGATGTAATCCAGCGCCAAGGCGTCCAGATTTGTCACCGCAATACTGACCAGCGCGTTACCTGCTGGTAGACGGGTTGTGCCTCCCGGACGGATGACCGTTGCCTCCGGATAATCATCGACTTCGACAATAGGCAGCCGCCCCTTTTGCACCATAGTGATTGAAGACTGGGTACCATCGGGCAAGTCGAACGCTTTGTTAATCATGGTATATTCAAGGGTGTATGTCCCACCTTCGTCGAGGTTCAGTTTTTTGCGATACCAGTCGACTGTCGCGGCACGGTCGGGCGTCGCAAGGATCACGATGAAGATATGGTCGGTCGGCGAGTTGGCCTTGGGCAGATCGGACGACGGGGTGTCCATCCGGACTTCGTTCAGGTAAATCATTTCAAGCCCGCGCCCGAGCATTTGCATCGCAACGAAATAGGGCAGCCCTTCAATTTCGCGCGGTGGGCCAATGATCTCAAATCCGCTGCCTTTTAACCGGTCAGACCAGCCATACACATCTTGAACCGTAATTTCGTATGATGCCCAGCCAAAACTGCTGACCGCTCGAAAATTTTCGGGCACATCCTGTTCAACCAAGCGGAGGGCGCAATGGGCGCCACTGGTCGGCATCAGCGTAGCCATCATTGCGCCTGCGCTTTCGGGGCACCCCCAACTGGCCGCAAGTTCGTCGGAAATCTGTGACCGCTCTACCAGTTCGAGCCCCAGGATGCCGCGATAGTCCCGAAGACTGCCCGCAAGATCGGGAGTCGTGACGATGCCGCCCAAAATCCGTCCATGCGTCAGGAAGTCCGTCATCAGAATGCAGGCTTTCGTTTTGCCAAAAATGCCGTTGTGCCTTCAAGGAAGTCAGGCTTGGTGAAGGCTTCGGCAAAAACGCGCCGTGTTTCCAGATCATCATCCGCCTGACCATCGAGAATACGCCGGACAAATCCTTTTATTTCATGCGCGCTGTGTCCTGAGTTATCAGCGATTTGTCGCGCGACCGGGGTAGCGCTTTCATCGATGGTTTCGATAAGGCGGATCCGCAACGCCTCGTCGGCCGACAATAACTCTCCTGTGTATAGCAGCTTTTTCGCTTGCCCGGGGCCGACCAGGTCAACGAGCAGCTTGGTGTCGTGCAGCGGATACACAAGACCAAGCTTGGCTGGTGTAATCCCCAAGCGCGCCCGTGATGTCGCCACCCGGATGTCACATGCCAGCGCAATGCCGCATCCGCCGCCGACACAATCACCGTCGATAAAGGCAATGGTCGGCTTGGCAAAGCGCGCGAGTTCATGCTGCGTGCGGTTGATTGCCGCCTGATTTGCTTCACGCCACGCGGCATTGTCCTTGTACGCCATCAACTCGCCGATGTCCGCACCGGCACAAAACATACCCGCCGTCGCGGACTGAACCACCACAACCCGTATCGCACGATCAATCAGCGCCGCACCAAGCATCACTGGGAATTGTTCCCACATCTCCTGATTGAACGCATTGCGCTTGTCGGGCCTGTCGATC
Source organism: Sphingorhabdus sp. (assembly GCA_041738665.1). Classification (GTDB taxonomy): domain Bacteria; phylum Pseudomonadota; class Alphaproteobacteria; order Sphingomonadales; family Sphingomonadaceae; genus Sphingorhabdus_B. Next base: position 8,929 of record JBGSPK010000407.1, read on the forward strand.
AGGATGCGGCCAATCGGGCCGTCGCGTTCAAGGCGCAATGTCATGCAGGATGTACCTTTGCGAAATGCTGCGCGATTTGCTGACGTGTGGTGACCCAAATGTCGCGATGAGTCCGAATGTGTTCGAAAAATTGTTGTAGCGCCCATATCCGGCCGGGCCTCCCTATGATTCGCAAGTGGAGCCCCAGCGACATCATCTTCGGATTGCCCTCAACACCTTCTTTATAAATCTGGTCAAAATTGCGTTTGGCATAATTAAGCCATTGTTCGGGGGTCATCGCAGGATCGGTCCACATCTTCATGTCGTTGTTGTCTAGCTGATAGGGGACGATGACCATTGGCTTGGCTGGCACCGTATCGCGGTCCCAGAAAGGCACATCGCCCGAATAATCATCCATGTGATAGGTGAAGCCCTCCTCGATCAATAATCGGCGGGTATTGTCGGTTAGCATGTAGCGCGATAGCCAGCCTTTGGGGCGAACGCCGCAGGTTTTTTCGATCGATATCGCTGCTTTGCGGATGAACTCGAGTTCCTGATCCTCGTCGAATTTGAACTGGTGAATCCAACGCCAACCATGGCTGACGGGTTCATGGCCAAGCTCAACGATGGCCTGCGCAATTTCGGGATGGTTTTCGAGGCTGAGCGCAGCGACCGTCCAGCTGGCGAGGATGTCGTATTCCTTTAGCAGCTTGACCACTCGCGGCGCGCCAGCCTTTATCCCATACAGATAATTGCTCTCGTTCGAATAATTGCGGATCGGCGCTTTGATGAAGATGCCGAGCTCATCGACGGGCTCCATCCCGCGGTCGCCACGCGCGATGCTCTGTTCACTGCCTTCTTCGACATTGACAACAATCGACAAGGCCATTTTGGCACCGTCAGGCCAGTCTATCCGTTCCTCACGCATCAGTGCATTTCCTCACCGCCGGAAACATTGATCGCCTCACCGGTCACATAAAATGCATCGTCACTCGCAAGCCAGGCACACGCGGCGGCGGTATCAGAAGGCAGGCCTGGGCGGCCCATCGGGTTTTTGGCAGCCATGTTCTTGAGATACGCCTCGACATTCTCGAAACCCAGCAGCTTAGAGAAATATTCGTTCTGCTGCGCGCCGAGACCTGTTGTTACATGATTGGGGCAAACTGCGTTGACTGTGATGCCATATGTGCCGAGTTCAACCGCCGTCGCACGTGTCAGGCCAATCATGCCATGCTTCGACGACACATAAGCAGGCAGATGCGGAAAGCCGGTTTTCGCCGCTTGGCTCGCAATGTTGATGATCCGCCCGCTATTGTCTGCCTTTATCATGGCCTTCGCCGCCGCCTGTGTGCAGTAAAACGCGCCAGACAGGTTGACCGCGATCACCGTCGCCCAATCCTTGGGGTCAACCTCAAGCATCGGTTTCATCATAAAGCCGATGCCCGCATTGTTGACGAAAATGTCGACTGACCCCATCGCCCCGACCGATTGCTCGACCAACGCGTTGCATTGCGCTGGGTCCGATACGTCGCAGGCAATCGTCGCCACCTTTGCACCGCGCCCGCGAAGTTCTTCCGCCACTGCTTCGGCCTCTGCGTCAATGACAAGGTCCGACACCACGCATTGCGCCCCTTCATCGGCAAAACGCTGCAATATCCCCTGCCCCAGCCCCTTCTGCTTGCCGGATCCCGTGACAACGATAGTTTTGCCGGCAAAGCGCATTACAAATCCTCGGTGAGAATAAACGTAGGGTTATCGGTAAATTCACCGAACGCCGCGGCGACCTTTTGAAAATCCGGATCGGTTACGTCAGCCACAAAGGCATCCATACCGTGAATGTCGATGACCTCGATATAGTCGTAAGGCGGTTTCGCGTCAGAGCCGAACAGTCCGGTTGCGCGATGCACAGTGAAGCCCCTGACCGAACCAAGAGCGTTAACGCCCGGAATATCGGTGCCGCGCGCCCACGCCTCATATGCTTCGGCACTCGCGCCTTCTTTCAGGTTGAACGAACAAATAATGCGCATGTTGGTCTCCTCCTCAATATCCGAAATTAGCAGGCGGGCGATAAGCGGCAAGCGCTGTGTCCAGTCTGCGCGCAAGCGCGAACAACCCCGCCTCGTGACCAGTCCTGCCGATCAGCTGCACGCTGACAGGCAGGCCGTCATCATCCCATCCCGCGGGAATGGCGATGGCGGGCAATCCGCCAATGTTCGCAAGGCAGGTAAAATCGGCCTGATTGGCAGGCGCGGCTTCATTATGCGGAAATGCGGTTTGAGGCGCGGTCGGGAGCAGGGTTGCAGCATGACTCGCGACTGCGGCTTCCAATGCCGCTTTCGTTTCGGCGATCACATGTTGGTCTTCCTCCAGTTCCGCAGCGCCGCGCTTTGGACCGTAAGTGAGCAGTTTGGCAAGCAATGGCGATATTTCCGCTGGCTCGGCATCGGCAAGATGCGCCGCCAGAAAGCGTGAGGCGGCAATGAACCCGGCAAAGCGGATCCGGCTTGGGGGATAAGGAAGCTCGATTTCGGCAGTTGCGCCTAGGACGGATTTTGCTGCTTCAAACGCCTGCAACACCGCAGGCGCACATTCGACGCTGCCCAGCCCGCTAACGATAGCGACCTGATCTTCTGACTTGCCTTCACCAAAATCCGAGATCACCCGTGATACCCGCTCCAGCACATCAAGATCACGTGCCAGCGGGCCGATCGTATCGAGCGAAGGCTCAGTCATCTCCAGTCCATCCTGGCTGATCGCGTTGTGCGCAGGCTTGAAGCCGTAGATCCCGCAATAGGCTGCCGGAATGCGGATCGAACCCATTGTGTCGGTTCCCAAGGCAGCATCGCATAACCCTGCCGCAACTGCCGCACCGCTGCCGCCTGATGATCCGCCAGGCGTGTAACCCGACCGGTGCGGATTTTGCGTCGCACCGAAAAACGGGTTGTCCGTCTTTGCGCCCAGCGCGGCTTCTTCCATATTTGTCGTGCCAAGAATGACTGCGCCTGCCGTGCGCAGCTTTGCCACCACCTCCGCATCACGCTCGGCGATACGACCCCGAAATACTTCGCACCCACCGGTCCACGGCAGGCCTTTGACCATGATGTTGGCTTTGACACCAATGGTCAGCCCGGCCAGTTTACCTTCCCCAGCAATCGCGGCTTTATCAAAATCGGTGAAGGCATTCAGCGGCGCGTTGGCGGCTTCAAGGGCGTCCCAGTCAATCATAGGCCGCGCTCATCTATGAGCCGGATCGGCTTTTGCCGCACATCAATCTGGGTCAAGCTGGAGGTCCCTCCGGGCGCGCACAATTCGACACCAACGTCGACATTCAACCCTTGCCGAAGCAGTGCGGAAACCTGGCCCACGTCGGTCCCGCCACGGCTTTCAAGCAGCACAACCATATCATCGCGGTGAGTCACCGGGTCGCGTTTTACCGTACAGACATATTCACCGGTCAGATCCGCGCGGTTCTCGATCAGAGCCCCGATTGCGTGGGGGAACAGGTTGATACCGCGCAGCTTGACCATATTGTCGCTTCGGCCCTTGAAGCCGGCGATCCGCTTGAAAGCCAATTCGCCGCGCCCTTCCAGCTCGTGCGTGATGTCGTGTGTGTTGAAGCGGATGCACGGCGCGATGTCATCCTTGAACAGGCAGGTCACCACCATGTCGCCAGTCTCTCCATGCGCGACAGGCAGCCCATCTTCGACGCCGAGCAGTTCGAGATATTGCGCATCTTCCCAGACATACAGCCCGTCGCGGTCAGGCCCTTCGCCAGCGATGCTACCGGTATCGCCAACGCCGTACCAATCATAGGCCTTCGCCCCACCCCACGCGGCTTCCGTAGAGGCGCGGTCTTCGGTGCCAAGATGGCCGATAATCATTTTGAGATTTATTTGCTCAATCAATCCAGCATCGCGCGCAACATCGGCAAGCTTGCGGATATAATCGACAAAGCCGACCATCACCGTCACCCCGAAGTCAGCGAGCAACTGCACCTGAGCGGCGCTGCGGGTTTCGATACCGGTGCCCGCCGACAGGAACAGCGAATTGGTAAAGTGCGTAACGGCCTCGCGGATGTAATGGCCGCCGTTGATCATACCATGACCGTAGACCGAATGAACGACGTCAGATGGCTGCAAACCCATCCAGCGATACATGCGGCCAACGAGCAGATTGGTGATTTCGCGTCCCTTGGGTCCGAACATCAAAGGTTGCGGACGTCCCGTCGTGCCGCTGGTCGTGTGGAACACCACCGGCGTGTGACCGCGACCATCGAAATCGCCATAAGGCGGATGGGCGTTCACCGAGGCCATCAGATCGGACTTATCATACACGGGCAATTTGCCAATATCGGCGAGGCTACGGATATCGCCCGGCTGTATCCCCTTTTCGCCCCACAGCCGCTGGTAGAAAGGAATTTCCCACCCGCGCTTCATCAGCTTCAAAAACCGCTCGTTTTGCAGTGCATGCAACTCATCGCGCGACATCGCGGCATAGCGCGCGGTGAAAGCGTCGCCCACCGGGTAATCGGCCAGCATCTGTTTGGCATCAAAGGCTTCGAAGTAAGTTGCAAAACTCATTTGGGGTCCGTTGCGTAAGATAAAGGATCGTCGAAAATGCGTGGATCGCAGTTGGAGGCAAGCGCACGGCACAGGTCATATTTGGCCGCATATTGCGCAGGCGACATCGGTGCATCGGGGCCGCCGAGATTGGCATCGATCTGACGTTCGATGATCGAGCCGTCCTTGAGCTTCAGCACCAATCGCTGCGGTGACATTGCGTTTTCGTCCGAGTTTCCATCCAGGGTGACTGTTACCTTTTCGGCGAGCGATGCCACGGTGTCGCGATGGCGCGGGTCGATATGCCCGTTGCGCAGCATAAGCGGCGCAAGAAAAGCAAGGCATAGCCGATTGTAACTCATCGGCGCGTCATGCTGGTATTGGCGACCGACAAGGCGGTGGATCAGCGGCGGCGCGAACAGCTGAATGCTCTCTGCTGCTTCAAGCGAGACCACGCCCTCCTTTCGCAAATTGGCAAGCGCGCCCAATGCCCCATGGCTTGCCCTGCCCGATGGGTAGGGTTTGATGCTGACCTCGCTGATCCGCCAGACTTTGCCAAGGTTGGCGGTGTAGCAGGACAAGTCGAGCGGCTCGACCAATTTGGAATAGCCGAACGGCCCCTCAAGCACATCATGCGGGCCACTTAGTCCAGCCTTCACCAGATCAACCGCCTGAACCGCCGCCTGAGCCGCGCGACCGATTTGCAGCGGCAGCGCAATAGAAGCCTCGACATGCGCCTGCATCGTACCGCCTGCAAAACTGTAGGCCAGGCCTATCACATCCGCCATCTGGTCGAGCGACAGGCCCTCAAGCCGCGCTACTGCCAATGCTGCACCATTTACGCCTGCAGTTGCGGGACGGAAGAATTGCATCGGGCCAGTGGCCGACAAGCCAAGCCCGCTGGCGATATCCACGCCGACGGCAAGTGCAATTAGGAAACCATCGCTTTCGCTTCCGGCCGCCCGGTCCGATGCCGCCAACAACGCCGCTGTCACCACCGATAGGGCGTGAACAACTGCAGGCTCGTGCACCGCATCCCATTCGAGGCAGTGGATGGCAAATCCGTTGAAAAATGCCGCAGACGGCGCAGGCAGCTTTTCTCCCAACAACGTCCGTGCCTCATCGCCTGCGCCCCATCCACGCACCGCTGGCAACAGATGAAGCGCCTCCGGCGATGCCGCACCGGCCGCTCCGCCCGCCAATGTATCAGCGAGCAACCGCTCGGCATCTGTCCGCACCTGCGGCGGCAAAACGTGCGGCGCGGCGGCGAAATCAAGGATGGCGGCGGTGTGGCTCATGCCAGCCATTTCCCTAGCATTTTGTGGATCGCCAAAGGATCATCGCCTTCCAGCGCCAGTATGACCGCCTTGTCCGCCTGTTTTTTAGACAAACCACCCCACGCCATCAAAGCGTGCGCCTTGTCGATTATCTGTGCTTCGCTCATCGGGCGTTCCGGGTCACCAAGCGTGTCGATCATCTCGACCGCCTGTTTATTGCAGGTGACGCGCGCGCCATAATGTAAAGGGTAACGCGCGGTGATGTCCTTGCATTCACGCACAGTCACCCGCGCTCTTGCTTTCGCGAGCTTACGGATCGCTGCAGGTTCGAAATCAGCAAGCGTCGGCACGCCACTGGTCGCAACAATCGCTACCGCATGCTGCAATGAAAACTTTGCCTGGTGCGGTGTCTTTGGGTTGGGGTTGTCACAAAAAGCAAGCGCATCGGCATATGTCTCAATGACTATCTCGCCATCGAGTTTGCCCAATAATGCCTGCAACTCCAGCGCCGCGTCAATCGCCGGATGCGCATGACGGCACGCGCCCCAGGGCTTGAAACTGACATTCCAGATCCGCCAGCTTTTGGGGAGCTCCATCAGCTTGGGGCTTTTGCAGGTGGCCGCATAAAGCCCTTGCGGGCCTTCGAGAATGAAGCGCGGTCCGGTGACACCATATTCGGCATATTCGGCTGCCGAACGCCCCGTCCCCCACGCGTGGGCGACATGCCATTGTTTCGTCGTCACATCTTCGTGCCGCATCTGCCACAGACCGCCAGCGACCGATCCCGCCAGACCGAGCGATGCGACTATATGCTTCTGCGATTGGTCGAATCCCCGCGCGAAAGTCGCGGCCGCGCCGAAGACGCCCGCCGTCGCGGTTGGATGGTAATGCGCGTAATGATGTGCATCCAGCGTCGCGCCAACGGCAATCATCGCCTCATAGCCAACAACCGCAGCGTTCAGCACTGCGTCCATATCTCCAATGTCTTCGCCCAATGCGCTTGGCCAGATTACCGGGCCTGGATGCAAGACCGCCGACCGGTGCACGTCGTCCATCTCAAGCACATTGCCCAGAAACATAGCCTGGATCAGGCGGGAACTCTGCATTGGATTGAGCGTCGCAGCAATCTTGCTGTCCCTCGCCCCCGCCACGCACCCCAGCCAATCCAGTAAATGCAGCCGCGCCCGATCGCGTGTCGCGCCGTCGACCTTGCGCATCAAATGCTTGGCGAGTTGTTCGGTTAGGCTTAAAGGCTTGCTCATGCGGTCATCGCTGCACGACGGGGAGAGAATATTTGGCAGCCAAGCCGCGTTACAAGGAACTGGCCGACGAACTGCGCGAGGAAATCCTCAGCGGGACGTATAAAGCCGATGCCTTTCCGACCGAGAGCGACCTGTGCAAACGCTATGCCGTGTCGCGCTTTACCGTTCGAGAGGCTTTGCGTTCGCTGCAAACCGAAGGCCTTATTTCGCGCAAGCGCGGTTCGGGTACGAGCATTCAGCCAGCCGCTGCGCGCGGCGGCGCGCTGCATCAGCCATTGTCCAACGTCGCCGAAATTCTGCAATATGCCCGCAACACGCGGGCTGTATTCGATCCCTTGGGAGAAGGCCCATTGCCGCGCAATATTGCCGAGCAGCTTGGCCTTGTCGCAGGCGGAAGATGGAGCCGGTTTCAGGGTCTGCGCACCCGCGCTGACTCGACCGAACCGCTTGCACATACCGTTGCCTATGTTCACGAAAGCTTGCGCGATATTGCGACAAAAATCAGTCCGGGCGAAGATACTATTTTCAAGCAGATCGAACGGCTTGCGAAGATCAATTTCGTCAAGGTGACGCAGGATATTCAGGCGATCGCAGCCAGCGCGGACGTTGCCAAGGCGCTTGGGATCCCCAAACGCGCGCCGACGTTGCGCATCCTGAGATGCTATCATGACGCCGCCGATCGCATACTCGAAATCTCGGCAAGCCACCATCCCGGCGACCGGTTTGCCTATTCGATGCACATCGATATCGAGGGTTAGCGTTTCAGCCATCGGCGTTAAGTTCCGGCGCCTCGGTGGGCAACCAATTCTCGCCCGCAAAACGGATGGCAGGCGCTAACTGATGCGCGCCGCCATGTTCGATTAGCAAACCACGTTCGGCGATGTACGCGTGATCAAACGCTTCGCGGAAATCGAGAACCGGCGAAAAAGCAACGTCTTTATCGGCAAACCAAATGACCCAGTCATCGCGCGTTTTGGTTAGGAATGTCGCGCTGAGAAACTGGATGAGCTCGCTCTGCTCACCGGCAGGCAGCTCGGCAATCGCGATCAGATCGGGCCGTTCCAGCGCGGTCATCAGATTAGTGACGAATTTCATCTCGCGCCCGCCAAGCACGATATGCTTACGGTCTGCGGTTTGATAAACCTGATAGAAAGCCGCGCCGCCGAGCGAGCGCTGTTCGCTTGAACGCGGCGCTCCGCCACCTGATATGGCCGAACCAGCAATATGCGCGCACCATGGCAGCAAGCTGTCGAACATCGCGCAATCGATATAGTCGCCTTTTCCAGTCCGCTCGCGCCCCATCAGCGCCATCAACACTGCGGACAATCCGGTAAGGCCAGCGGCCATATCAGCCGACGGAGTGCCGGGGACAACTGGCGGGCCATCTGCGCCATCATTGACCGAAAGAAACCCCGCCATCGCCTGCACCGCCATGTCATGCGCCGGGTGATGCGCAAGATCACCGTTCTGACCAAAGGCCGAAATCGAACAATACACGATACGCGGATTGCGCGCCGAAACCTTGGCATAGTCGAACCCTAGGCGATGCATCACGCCCGGCCTAAAGCCCTCAACGAACACATCGGCCTGCTCGATTAATTCCCACAGCCGTGCTTTGCCGTCATCGCTTTTCAGATCCAACGCCACGCTCTTTTTACCGCGATTGAGGTTGCGGAACCACACCGATTGGCCAGCTTCAAACGGCGCTTGCTCCCGCGCAGGATCGCCGGTCGCGGTCTCAATCTTGATAACCTCCGCTCCCTGATCCGCCATCATCATCGTCAGCATCGGGCCGGGAAGGAAGACTGAGAGGTCAATTACCTTAATGCCGGAAAGCTTGCCCACCGTTCAAATTACGCCATTGGCCCGCATCTTGGC
>JBGSPK010000148.1:0-6758 GCA_041738665.1 Sphingorhabdus sp.
AGCAGCGACGATAATGCCTTATATGCCTTGGCGTCTGTAATGCTCATGCCGCTTTCGCGATCCGCAGGAGCATTTCGGTCATCTGCTCTGGCGTCAGTATCGCCGTTGCCAGCCCTTCGCGTGCGACGGCGCCGGGCATGCCCCAAACCACCGAACTTTCCATGTCCTGTACCAGAATTGCCCCGCCTGAAGCAGAAAGTTCCCGCGCACCGATGACACCATCGTTGCCCATGCCACTGAAGATTATAGCGATTCCATCCGATCCATAAACGGCTGCAACCGATTCAAGCATCGCATCGACCGATGGGCAATACCGGCTGGCAGCATAATCCGCCTGATGATCGATGACGACTTTGCCGCGTTCCCTGCGGCAAATAAGGTGGGCATTCCCCGGTGCGATGTAGATGTGATTGTCCAGCGCCGCCTCGCCTGCTTCTGCAACCTTGACTGTACGATCGGTCAGACTTCCCAATTGCTTTGCGAAAAAAGTCATGAAAGCTTCGGGTAGATGTTGGGTGATAAACACCGGAGCGGCCATTGATTTATCCAGGTTGCGGATAATTTCATAAATTGCCGGAATACCACCGGTTGACGAGCCAATCGCTATGCAGCGCGGGTTATTAATGACCTGATAGTCTACAGCCAATTTGGCAGCGTACCCGGCATCATTCCGCTCTTTGGCGGCCCGTCCTAGCCGGACGACCTTGTCGATTAATATTTCGGAAAAGCGCCCTGAAAAACCTGACCGGCCAGGCTTTGCCAATGTATCACAAGCCCCTAGGGATAGTGCTTGAATCGCGGCCGGGCCATTTTCTTCTGCAAATGCCGACACAACCAAAATCCGCGCGCCATTAGCCTTGGCTTGGATATCCGGTAGCGCATCAAGCCCTGATCGCTTGGGCATTTCGATATCGAGCAATATGATATCGACCTTGTTGTGTTCGAGGCTGTTCAACGCGACTTCGCTGTCCTCGGCTTCACAGACAATTTCTATGTCTTCATGCTTACCCAGAACGCGCGCGAAAATTGAACGCGCAACAACGCTATCATCGACCAGCATCACCCTGATGGGCTTGGATTGTGCCTTCGGCCTATTGCCTGTCAAAGTCTGGATGGCATTCATCGCCGGCGCCGCCGTTTAAAGACAGCCGACGATTTGCAGCTTGGCTTCGAGCGTCTCGCGATCAAATGGTTTCATGACATATTCGTCGGCACCTGCATCGATTGCGGCCTGTATGTGGCCAATGCCGTTTTCTGTGGTGCAAAAGATGACCTTTGCTGACGGCGACGCGACCGTCGAGCGATAGGCGCGCAGAAAGTCCATTCCGCTCATGATCGGCATGTTCCAGTCGAGCAGGATCACATCCGGCGTAGCGGTTGCCATATGGTCCAGCGCCTCTTTGCCGTCCGCGGCTTCTGCTACGTCGAATTGCATCGTTTCGAGTATGTGCCTGGCAACCTTGCGTATCACCTTGCTATCATCGACTATCAGACAGGATTTCATGCGCCATTACCTCAATTTTGGTCCATTTCGGATGGTAATGGCGTCCTGTTATCGACACGTTAATTCTGGGGCTCGACGACAAATATTTATGCAGCCAGCTTTTCCTGACCATTTACCAGCAAAGCAATTTCCAAGATCATCACCAGACGGCCATCAACCGACGCGGTCTGGCTGACCAGATGATTCCATTCTTTTGACGGCTTAATCTGACTTTCCATCTGATCTGCTGCTATTGGGACGACATCTTCGACCCTATCAACAAGCAAGCCATAATGGTGACCGGCAATGTCGACCACCACCGCAAGCGCACCTTTGGTCGCTTTTTTTGCTTGGCCAGACACAAGATACTGCGTGTCGATCAACGTAAGTACGCGACTGCGTAGTGCGAAAAGCCCTGCGATGGACGGGTCGCACATCGGTACCGGCACAATATCCTGCACATGCACAATCGACTCAATCGAATTGCTTTCGATACCAACACAGGCGTCGTTGATATGGGCGATAAGGTACAAGGCATTCATCTCATGCTCTCCCCGCAAGCTTTTCTTCGATAGCCGAGATCAATCCCACGCGGTCATAGCGATAAATGCTCGATATATTGCGGTCTGTGACATGGCTGGTATCACGCAGATGCAGCGCTCTAGGGTCAGTTATGCCTTCGCCCGTTTTGTCGACATCGCGATGCAATACAACAGCTGCCTGTGGTTGGTCCTTAGAATCGAAACTGACGGCATAGCCAGAAGCACTTAACAATGGAGCCAATATCCGGCGTTCCCACTGCGCCTCGTCTTCGCAGTCAATAAAACACAATGGCGCGGTAGCAGCGCTGCCGTGAAAGGTGTCGGACATCTCGAAATATTGAAACACATTTACCAGCTCGACCGGTTCGCCAAACGCGGAAATGACACCTTCATGAAGTTGGGGATGGGCGCTGGGGACAATTTCTCCGTCAATGCTGAAAATGTCGAGTACGTCGTCAACGGCCAGATATTTGCTCGTCTGCCCGTCGGTCAGTTTCAGTAATTTGACCAAGCCCTCTTTTGGCACGGCGTCGAGCTCCGCAAGATCAAACAGGCCACCATCGACTGAAACCCGCATTCTGCCGCCGATAAACTGGATTTGTGCAGCATCTACATCTTCCATCCGGTCGATTACAGACAGACGGATCGCTCTTTTACATCCGTCAGTCGCGACAAAAAGCAATGCAGATGGACGATTTCGAACAGTTTGAACGGCATCGATAGGCTCAGCGCGACCATCATCGGTCTGTTCGGCCATGTCGACGCCAATGGACGCAGCAAGCCCGCTTGCATCGAGCAACAGCATGGGGCGACCATTGTCAGGCAGCGAAGTTCCGGCAAATAGTCCAGTCGACATAACTAACGGTGCGCCGGGTTTTACAACAAGTTCTTCGTTGTCGATAACGCCGGCAACTTCGAGCACGAAAGTTGCACCGATAGCGGGGCGCATGACGATGAGGGTCCTGCTGCCACCGCCGGCGGTTTCGACCTCGTCAATGCCAAGTATCTCTTCAAGAGGTGCAAAAGGATAACGTTTACCCCGGATGGCGGCAATTTTCGTGCCGCCAAGATCCTCGATTTTGACATTAACGTTGGACGCTGAAATGATTTCCACGACCGAACTGCGCGAAATGCCGAAAATCTGGTCGCCGGCGCGAACCGACAAGCCTGCGATGATCGAGAGCGTTAATGGCAGCCGGAGAGTCATTTTCAATCCGAGCCCTTCGAAATTCTCAAGCTCGATAGTACCACCAATAGCCTGCAAATTGGTGCGCACGACGTCCATACCGACGCCGCGACCCGATATCGATGTCACATTATCGGCCGTCGACAAGCCAGGCGTGAAAATGGTGTTGAGCTGTGCGCGCTCCGACATCTTCGACCATTCTGCGGCAGACATGATTTTGGCTGCAGTCGCCCTTGCGCCCAGTTTTTCGAGATTGATGCCACGACCATCATCGATGATTTCGATAAGAATCTGGTTACCTGACTGGCGCGCAACGATGCGTATCTGTCCGACGGGATCTTTGCCTGCGGCACGTCGTTCATCGGCGGGCTCAATCCCATGGTCCGCAGCATTACGTAAAATGTGCGACAGTGGATCACGTAAAGCCTCAACCATTTCGCGATCGACTTCGACTTCGCTGCCGTCAATCCGAAGCTCAATCTCTTTGCCAAGCTCGATTGAAATATCGCGGATCAGTCGGGGCAGCGACGAGAACAGCCGGTCAATGTTCTGCATTCGCATCATGCCGACCGCGTCCCGCATTTCAGCGACCGAAGCAGACAGCCGTCCGAATGAATGCTCGACCTCAGAATTAAGCCCGGATTTGCGCAACTGACGGGACACCTCGTTCCGCGCCAACACCATATCCGATACGCCGCTCATAAGCTTGTCGAGCAGAGCAAGCGACACCCGCACCGTTCGGGCTTTGCCCTTTGCAGCGCGTTCCTCCATCTCGATTTCTTCGACGAAGTCGGCATGCAACCCCGTGTCTTCAGCGTCGTCGCTCTGTGCGTTCTTGCGCGGCACAAATGCCAGCATCGTGTCGATCAGCTCATCATCATCATCATACACGGCGCTGCCCGTTTCCAACGCATCGGTCAGCGTCGCAATCCGGTCAATAACCGCCAGAACTGCAGACACCAGTCCGGTTGAAGCCGTTATCGCTCCTTCGCGTGCTGCACTCAGAACGTCTTCCGCGGCATGGCTGAGCCGAAGCAGGCGTGGCAAATCGAGAAAGCCGCAGCTGCCTTTGACTGTATGTACAAAACGGAAAACGCTGTCGACCAGCGCACGATCCTGCGGACTACGCTCCCACTCGACCAGTTGACTGGTCAGCGTTTCAAGCGTCTCACGGGTTTCCGCGATAAAATCTTCCAACAAATCGTCCATGCACGCGGCCCCAGATTATTGGCCTGCATGTTTGACGTCATATGGTTAAAAAGTTGTTGAGGTTTGCACCTCAGACGTTGCGAATTAGAGCACCAATGACGAGATGCTCTGTGTCAGGTTCGGCCAACTGGACCAACCCGCCGCCGCGAATTGCCAGATTGCGTGCCATCCAGGCGGCCGCGGTTCGCGAATCCACCATCGACGGTTCCAACCCGCCCGTCAGCGTTTCACGAATGGACGCATCCATGACAATCTTCGGCCCGTTCGCCCGGATCACGATTTCCTGTTCGCCATCGCGGCTTTCCGCACCAACAAACAACGTCCCGCCACGCACCAGCGCATCATTGGCCAACAACACAAGGTTCAACAGGATTTTGATGGCGCGCTTGGGCATAAAGACCGCCGGAACCGCCCAATCGAGCCTTGTGCGCCCGCTTGACGTCACGAGAGGCTCGATCACGGCTTTCGCTTCGGCGGGATCAACCTCGCTGCCAAAGCCCCCAGCGGCACCAAACGCCAAACGGAAAAATTTCAACTTGTCAGCAGCTGCCTTGGCACTTTCTGCGAGCAGGTCCATGCACCGCTGGCGCATTTCGGGGTCATGCTCATCGGCCAACAATTCGAGCCCGTTGTTCATCGCACCGACCGGGCTCAACAGGTCATGGCAGAGCCGCGAACACAGCAGGCTGGCAAGATCTACTTCTGACTCGGTCATTTAAACTGATTTCCCATTACATATGTTGGTTGAGCTCATGAACGTTGTTGCACGCCGATTCAACCCTCGACAATCAACTCAATCGGCACAAATCCGTAGACAACACCCCCTCGCGCTTCCGGTTGCCAACCCGTAATTTGACCATTGGCAATGATGAGCCAGTATCTCCCGTCGTCCGCCGCTTGATTTATATCGCTGGACGATGGCCGGGCGAGCGCGTTTGGATGGGAGTGGAAATAACCGATGACCGGCGTCCCGCCATTTCGGCTATTCCGTTCGGCGTCGATTAAAGAGCCCGGATTGATTTCGAAGTGCTTGCGCGGGTCTGTCGCGACATTGCGTGTCCATCTGATGTCCGAAACCGATGATCCTCGGCCCAACAAAAGTCCGCAGCATTCCTCATCATCGGCGACCTCTGCCCATTTTAGCAGCTGCGCGCGATGCTTCCTTGATAAATGCAGGGCCATCACCCATGTCTATTAGATGGTTGGGGGAAATACCATATATTCAGGAGTTTTGGGCGCAGGTCGCCTTGATAGCGCTTTGGCCGCTGCCCTGCCCCAATTTTCGCGCGCGCGCATTCAGGCGCTCATTGCCGAAGACGCCTTAACGGTTGGCGGGAATGCTGTAACAGACGCGTCCAACAAAAAGTTTGTCGGTCATAATTTCGAATTGTCGGTGCCTGCCCCCAAACCCGACAAGGCTGAAGCGCAGGACATCGCGCTTGATATCGTCTTCGAAGACGATCACCTGATAATCGTCAACAAACCCGCCGGATTGGTAGTGCACCCTGCGGCCGGGCACGCAGATGGCACGTTAGTCAATGCGCTGCTTCATCACTGCCACGGCAAACTTTCCGGTATTGGCGGCGTGCAACGCCCGGGAATTGTGCACCGGATCGACAAGGATACGTCCGGGCTACTCGTTGTTGCCAAAAGCGATGTCGCACATGAGGGTCTGGCCAAATTATTCGCCGCGCACGACATCGAACGAAAATATTTCGCCATCGTTAGCGGTTCCCCTGCTCCACCCGCAGGCACTGTCCGCACCCAAATTGGCCGATCCACTACCAACCGCAAAAAAATGTCGGTTTTGCCTGAAAACAAAGGGCGCCACGCCGTCACGCATTATCGGACGGTCGAAAGCTTTGCCAAAACCGCATTGGTCGAATGCACTCTCGAAACCGGACGAACACATCAGGTGCGTGTACATATGGCGCATATCGGGCACCCGCTTATTGGCGACTCCGTTTATTCTAATCGACAAAACCCTTACAGAATCGGACCAAACCAGTCCAGATTCGACAGACAGGCATTGCACGCCGCGTCGCTGGGGTTTATTCATCCGGTATCTGGCGAAACATTACGGTTCGACAGCTGTTTACCAGAAGATATGCAGCTTCTGTTAAGTCAGCTCCGGCTATAAGGTTTCAAAAGGAAACGCTTTGCCATTGGGTGCTTGATGAGGCCCGGCGGGAAGCACAATGAAAGAGGAAAACATGTCTGAGAAAAAGAATGTTCCGGCCACTATCCCTGCTTTGGGGGGGGATGCGAGCCTTAACCGTTATCTGAGCGAAATCCGGAAATTTCCGGTACTGAAACCCGAGCAGGAATATATGCTCGC
>JBGSPK010000383.1:0-9744 GCA_041738665.1 Sphingorhabdus sp.
TGCTAATCCCCCTCTTAGAGAAACATAGTTTTACACAAATTTCAGATCCATCAACAGTTTTTTGTAACGTGGGTCATTCCTCAAAGGATCAAGCAATGGATCATTGAGGAGATAAACCAGCCCTGAGTCGGCTGTGATGTAAGCCTTATCCAGCGCGGAAAAGGCGTTTTCGATATCTCCCCATTGTGCATATATCTGTGCCTGCTGGTAAAGGGCATTGTCGCCATGTTCCTTGACCAGTGCCGCAAGCTGAGCCGCGGCCTTGTCCGTTTTACTACGCTTGTGCGCAATAATCGCTCCACCGGGCAGCGAAAGCAGGGTGTTGGTCTCCTGAGAAAATTCGCTTTCGGCTTTGTCGAGCTTTCCCAGCATGAGATAGGCATTGCCGATATCACCGTGGATCGTGCTTCGTTTTGGGTTTAGCGCGAGTGCTTTGCGGCCAAACGCTATTGCTTCCTCATAAGATTTTGCGGCATATTTGATATTGCCTGCTGATTTGAACATCGACGGGTTTAAAGGGTCGAGAGCTGCTGCCCGGTTAATCGCTACATCGGCATCACTGAACCGGCCGGTTCTTGCACAATAGACTGCATATCGGCTGAGTACATCGACATCACTTTTCGCAAGTGAATGCGCGCGTTCATATGGCTGCCATGCTGCTTTGGCATCAAGCCCGCCATAAAAAAGCGCGTACCCCAACGCTGCAAAAGCAGGGGCAAATTTCGGCGCGATTTCTGTCGCGCGCTTCGCCTCTGCCACGGCTTCACTGTACAGCGTTTTGCGTTCGCCGGCGGTTGCAAACTGGTTTGCGATTATCGCTAGCGATCGCGACCGCAATGCTCTGGGGGCAGCATATTTGGTATCGAGAGCAATTGACTGGTCGAGCATCGCCAAGGCCGCGCGCTCTGAACCCTCATCGACATGTGCCTCGAATAGATCGCGTCCACGCAAAAATGCGTCGAAAGCAGCGAGGCTTTTAGTGCCGCCGACCTGGACTGATGGTTGACCTGCCGAATGTGAATCCATGGCGATAGACAGTGCACCGGCGACAGCTGTGGCAATTTCACTTTGAACAGCAAAAACATCAGAAAGCTGCCGTTCGAATGTTTGCGCCCATTTGCTGACGCCGGTTCGGCCATCGATCAGATCGGTCGCAATTTTCAGCCGGTCACCCATTTTTTGGACATTTCCGTCAAGTAGGAACGATACCTGCAATTCCCTGGCAATTGAGCGTGCGTCGCCGTCATGATCGCGAAACTGGTTAGAAGAGGTTTGACCGACTATTTCGAGAAGAGCATTGCGCGACAGGTTTGATCTTATTTCCGATGCAAGCCCGTCGGAAAAATAGCGCTGCTCGGGGTCGCCCGAAAGATTATCAAATGGCAAGACGGCGACGCTGTTACCCTTCGCACCGCCGCCGAACAAACCGCTGTTCCAAAGCAAAAAGCCTCCACCCGCCGCTGCCAAAGACAGTCCACCCACCATCGCGCCTCTCCGGCTGATGAGGGCACTGCGCGGAGGCTTTGCCAAGGGCAAATTCAACGGTTTTTCGTGCAAAGCGGCAACCGACCGTAGAAGGCTCTGCACCGCCGGGTCTTCAATGGTGATTTTCGCGTGCGCCAGATTAATCACTTGAAACTGCCCGAACCCCAATGGCGGGTCCGAACCATCTAACGACAGCGGTACCAAAACCCGTCGATCGCGACCGCGCGTTGCTTCGTCATGCACCCAATGCGATTGTACTGCAGCTTTTGACCACAACACGACGACCGCTTTTGCTCGATTCAGTGCATCTTCCGTGGTGTGTGAAAAACGCTCGCCACCCTCCAGCAAACCGTCCCACCATGTCGCAAACCCGGCCGCTTCGATTAGCTGAATGATAGGTAACGCGCGCGCCTGATCCTCCCGGGAATAGCTTACAAACACCGTTGTTTGCATCCGCTCAGGACTGCCTTTTGCCGAGTTACCCTCAATCACGTCCATGTCGTGCCACCACTGCTTGGGTAGCGGTGCGTTCAACACCCGCCCCGCGTCCATTGGTCCCACTGTTTATCGTTTGTGGCAATAGATATTCATCCGCCTGCTGCGCAGTTTGTTCAGCGCGGTGCCGGGCAGTATTCCTGCAAATAATCCCCGTGGCTTGGCATATGTTCGACCACAAACCGTATCGACTTCTCCATCTCGTCAATCTCTTTTCGCGTTGCCGGTTCTTTCACAGCCTCTGCCATCGCATTGTGGCCGCCCATGTGGATGCCTTGCCCCATCATCACTGCGGCCCAGCTAGTTTCGGTAAACAGCTCATCATCCTCGCGGAAAATCTGGCCGTTGTGCCGGAACAGTTCGATTTTTTCGGTGAGGCTTTCGGGCACGGGCATGTTGCGGCAGTAATTCCAGAACGGGCTGTCATCGCGCGTGGTGGCACTATAATGCAGGATCAGGAAGTCGCGGATGCGGGTATATTCCTTGCCCGTCAGCCGGTTGAACGCATCCTCCTGAACCTGGGTAATGCCATCGAGCGACAGCAGCGAGATCAGCTTGTTGATGCCGGTGTTGACAAGGTGGAGCGACGTCGATTCCAGCGGCTCCATAAAGCCAGAGGCCAAACCCAGCGCCACGACATTCTTGTTCCAGAATTTCTTGCGGCGGCCGGTAACGAAACGCAGGAAATTGGGTTCGGCTTGCGGTTTTCCGGCGATGTTGCCCACCAATATGCCATGCGCCTCGTCATCGGACATATATTCGCTGCAATAGACATGGCCATTGCCATTGCGGTGTTGCAGCGGCACTTGCCACTGCCATCCGGCGGAATGCGCGGTTGCGCGAGTATACGGCAATGGTCCGCTGCCGTCTTCACGCAAGCAGGGCAAAGCGACTGCGCGGTTGCACGGCAGGTAATTGGACCAGTCATCATAACCGGTTTTAAGCGCCTGTTCGATCAGTAGTCCGCGAAAGCCCGAGCAATCAATGAACAGGTCGCCTTTCAGGATTGCGCCGTCTTCCATCGTCACCGACGAGGCAAAGCCGCTCTCACCATCAAGCGTGACATCGGAAATCTTGCCCTCACGCCGCACGACGCCCCGCGCTTCGGCATATTTGCGCAAATACCGCGCGTAGCGGCCGGCATCGATATGATAGGCGTAATTGACGGGCGGCAAATCATCGCGTTGATAATCCGCCGTGCGGGCGAAGCGGCCGAAATAGGCGGCCATGGTTTCAACGTTGAAAACCTGAATCGGGCGCTTGTCCCCGGCCTGCCGATATTTGTGCCAGACATGGTGGAAGGATATGCCCTCGACCTGATACCCATAAGCGCCGAAGGGGTGGATATAGCTATCGCCGATCCTGCCCCAGTTGACGAACTGGATACCCAGTTTGAAACTGCCTTGGACAGCGGCGAGCATTTCGCGCTCGTCGACACCCAATAATTGGTTGAATTCGATAAATGGCGGGATCGTTGCTTCACCCACGCCGACCGTGCCGATTTCTTCCGATTCGATAAGGGTGATGGCGACTTTTTTGCCCTCACATAGGCGGGACAGGGCTGCTGCGGCCATCCAACCGGCGGTGCCGCCTCCGACAACGATTATATGTTCAATGCCCATAGCGTAATCCTCTCTGAACTCGCATAACCGAATAACGAGCAACTGCAAATTGTGAACGTTCATTTTTGTCTCTTGTGAACGCTCTCAATTGGCGTTATGCATTGCGATAACGGTGGGAAGAATACCCCCGGTTCAAGTATCAGGGAGGATCATTTGGCACGCAAATCTTTATTCGGAGCATCGCGTTCGCAGCGTCTGGTTGCATTGACGACGGCTTCCAGCCTCGCATTATGTGCGGCGCAACCGGCATTTGCGCAAAGCACCGAGCAACCTGAAGAAGCTGTTGAAAGCGCCGAGGCCGAAGATGCCATCGTCGTCACCGGTTTCAAAAAGTCGCTTGAAAGCGCGCAGAATATCAAGCGCGATGCGGACACGTTCGTTGACGCGATTACCGCAGAAGACATTGGCGCGCTGCCTGACCGCTCGGTCGCGGAAGCGCTGCAACGCGTCCCCGGCATCAATATCGGTCGATTCGAGAAAACAACCGATCCAGACCGCTTCTCGGTAGAAGGTACCGGAGTTATCATCCGCGGACTGAATTATGTCCGTTCGGAACTAAACGGACGCGAGATTTTCTCTGCCACTGGCGGACGCGAACTCAGCTTCAACGATGTGTCGCCCGAACTGCTCGGACGTGTCGAAGTATTCAAGAATGTGACCGCCGATCTTATTGAAGGGGCGATTTCCGGAACGGTCAACCTTGTTACGCGCAAACCGCTCGATTCGAAGGGTTTGAAAATCGCAGGCACTATCGGTGGCAATTACGGCGATCTGCGCAAAGAATGGTCGCCTGAATTTTCTGGTTTGATTTCAAACACCTGGGAAACGGGCGCAGGAACCTTTGGGCTGCAGTTCGGATATGCCTATTCCGAACTGAAAAGCCGCACCGACGCCTCACAGGTAGCCGACCCCTGCTACCGTGCCCCCACCTTTGACGGGCCGTGCATCCGCCCCGTGTCGGTTGGCTCGGGCGGTTTCGTCGGCGATCCCAATTTTAACGCAACCAACTTCCCGCCTGCCGGTGCGTTAGTCGTACCAAAGGGTGCAGGGGTGCGTACGACCGATCTAGACCGGACGCGAGAAGCGTTCTCTGCAGTCGGTCAATATGAAAGCTCCGACGGCAGGTTCGTCGCCACGGTTGAATGGCTGCGATCAAACACGAGTTTTGACACCGAAGAATATGCCCTTATTTCGCGTGTAGATGATGAAGGGCTTTTCCCGGTTCCCGCCGCTGGCAGCACATGGCAATTTGACGACAATGGAATATTCCAAAGCGGCATATTAACGCAGCGTCCAGGGGATGCCTATGCGACACCCTTTGGCCGTGGCGGCATTCCAATCGATTGGCTACGCTTCCTGCGCGGAGCGGATGCAAAAACCGAAGATTTCTCCCTCGATTTGAAATTCGATGCCACCGATCACCTGCGGTTCAGCTTCGAGGCACAAAAAATAAACTCGACGCTTCGGCGGGATTCGGTCTTCGGTGCGCTCAGCACATTTGCAAATGTGGCGCTCGACCTGTCGGGCAAGACGCCACAAGTCGAGTTTTTGGCACCTCCCGGATCGCCTGCGGATTATTTCACCTCGGGCCGGAACACTTATTACTGGTTCGGTCTTGATAGCCGCGAGAAGAATGAAGGCGATCTGACGACGCTGAGCTTCGATGCAGAATATGATATCAGCGACGAAGGCTTTTTCAAACGCGCCCGTTTCGGTGCACGTTGGGGTGATCGCGACCGCACGACGCGCAACACCAATTTCAGCACATGGGGCAACCTGTCAGCGCCTTGGGCGGGTCGCGCAGGCTGCGCGCCATGGGGCGAAGGCCCTGGCTGCGCCGCAACCGGCGGTTTTGTGCCAGGCCGCTGGTATACGGGCCTTCCTGGTCAGGAATCTGCCATCGGTGGCGGCGCGTTTACCGACGATTTCCCCAATTATTCTTCGTATCGCGCACCATTTGCCAATGGGTTTCAGCGCGGCAGTGCGCCTACGCCCATTCAAAATGGTGCTGGCTGGTTCTTCGGCGGCGATGACTTTTTGGGTGAATATCTCGACGGCATCACCGACCAGCAGTACGATGAAATCCAGACCTTTGGTCAATCGCCAGAGCGCTTCAACTATGGCGTAAACGGGCGGACGCGAACCGATCCGTTGACCGGCCTCGCGGTTCCTTGCGATATCGAAGGTGTCTATTGCCCCGGCGAAGTTTCGACCGTTGCCGAAGTGACCAAGGCCACTTATGCCCGTGTCGATTTCGGGCATGAATTTGACGGCGGGGTCAAACTGTCGGGCAATGTTGGTCTTCGTTATGTCGAAACCACTGTGTCGAGCGGCGGCCGGATCGGCCTGCCTTCGCCTGTACGGTTCGACGCGGTTGCCAATGGCGGCAATGGTGACGGCGTTGTCCAGCTGTCCGAAATAGCGCGGAGCTGCGCGGGGCCTGCAATTCCGGGCATCCCCCGTGGCTATTGCAGCCTGTCGGCAGCGCGTCAGGCACAGTTTGCAGCGGCGCATACTGGTGAAATCATCAACGATGACCGGAAAATCAAGTTCGAAAACTGGCTACCCAGCTTCAATGCAAAGCTTGATGTCGGCGGCGGATTACTGTTCCGTGCAGCGGTGTCTAAGGGCATTTCACGTCCTGACTTGCAACTGTTCCGCGCTGGCGGCGGTGTTGGTGACAATACCAATGCGCTGTTACTGGCACAAACGCTTGAGACCGGGCCTTTATTCGCTCTGCAAACCGGCAACCGCAACCTGCGGCCGGTCTCATCGTGGAACTATGACCTCTCGGCCGAATATTATTTCAACGCGGTTGGCTCGCTTACTTTCTCGGCGTTTCTGAAAGACATCAAGGGAATAGTGAATGACGGTTTTGAGGTGGTCAATTACACCAGTGGAAGCGGCGTTTCGACCGATGTGCAGGTAAGTGGCCCGATCAATGATCAAAAAGGCAAGCTGAAGGGCTTCAAACTTGCTTATCAGCAAACCTACGACTTCCTGCCGGGACTCCTTAGCGGCTTGGGATCGCAGCTTACCTACACCTATGTAGACGGCGGCGATTTCTCCAACCCAAATCTCGCTGGTGCAGGTCAATCATCGGTTACTTCGACGGTAAACCGCCTGAACTCGGGTGCATTTACTGCGCTGCAGCCGCTGGCCGGCTTATCGAAGCACACCGTCAACGCGACAGTCTTTTATGAAAAAGGACCAATCGCATTGCGCGCCGCGTACAACTGGCGGTCTGCATTCCTCGTAACGGTGCGCGACGACATTTTCCCGTTCTCGCCAATCTGGCAGGAATCAACTGGGCAGCTCGATGCATCAATCTTCTATTCGGTCACCGACCAGATTAAACTAGGGATACAGGGCGTGAACCTGCTCGACGAAGTCACACGGACTTCGCAGGTGGTCGATTTCGACGGGACGAGGGTAACGCGCTCTGCGTTCCGAAATGACCGGCGATTTACCTTCCTTGCCCGGTTCCAGTTCTAACGCCCGTTAATCGGTGTCGCAAAAAGACGGGCCTTGGTCATAGGACCTGGGCCCGTTTTTTGTTTAAATGGCCTAAGGAGAAAATATATGCGCTCGCGATACATATTGCCTTTTGCCATCGCGGCATTGTCTGGATGCGCTTCCACCGCGGTCGAGGCACAACCGGCCACTGCCGGCTGGGATCTCGTCTGGGCAGATGAATTCGGAGGCTCCGAACTCGACCGCAACAAATGGAAGCCAGAGGAATCCTGCTGGGGTGGCGGCAATCAAGAGCGCCAATGCTATACCGACAGGCCCGAGAATATCCACGTTGCGGATGGCATCTTGCACCTGAAGGCACGCAAAGAGACGTTTACCGGCCCAGATCGTCCGCCCGAAATCGCCGAAAAACCCAACCCGCGGAAAACTCAGGAGTTCACCTCGGGCAAAATTCGCACCTTGGGACTTGCCGCTTGGAAATATGGCAAAGTCGAATTCCGTGCAAAACCACCCAAGGGGCAGGGGACTTGGCCAGCGGTGTGGATGATGCCTGCTGACAATATATATGGCGGATGGCCTCGCTCGGGCGAAATCGATATATTGGAAGGCGTCAATCTTGGCGCCACTTGCGAGACTTGCGAAGGCGATGTCGGTGAAAACCGGATGATTAGCGCGCTGCATTTCGGGGATTACGCGCCCAAGAACAAGGTCCTTGATACCAGAGTAGCGCTTCCTACAAACGCGCTCCCGTCCGACGATTTCCACGTCTGGACGCTCGAATGGGGTAGGGGACTAATGCGTTTCTATCTTGATGGCCGTAAATATTGGGAGGTGAAGGCCGGTCAATGGGACAGTGCAGCGCCGCTTGCGAAAGCAAACGCGGTTGCGCCATTCGACCAGCCCTTCTACATCATGGCAAATCTGGCCATCGGGGGCGGGCTGTCGGAGAAGAATAACGACAAAGGGGTTGCGGCAAATGTGACCCCGGCGGAGTTTCAAATCGACTGGATCCGTATCTACCAATGCGGCGAGGACAAGGAAACAGGGCTGGCCTGCTTGCAGGGCGTCAACGAGGGCAAATAAGACATGGCGAGACGCCGCCAGGCAGTCACGATCAAGCATGTAGCAGCCGATGCGGGAGTTTCCTTGCAGACGGTGAGCCGTGTTATCAACAACGAACCCAATGTGCGTCCTTCCATGAAGGAGCGCGTGCAGGCGTCGATTGATAAATTGGGTTACGTGCCGTCAATCGCCGCGCAAAGGATGAGCGGTTCTCGCTCCTATCTGATCCTTGCGATCAACGACCGCGAGCGCACCATCGCCGACTGGCGGACGCGGCAAGGCACCGACTGGGTCGACCAGATGCTGCTCGGCGGCATGCTCAAATGCGCCGAACATGGCTATAGGATGATATTCGAATTGGTCGATACGCATAACGATCATGTCGAGCGGGAACTCGGCGCAACGATCGCGGCGTTGCAGCCCGATGGCGTTATCCTCACCCCGCCACACTCCGATAATCCGCTGATTACCGCGTTTCTAGCCAAGCGGAAAATACCCTTCGCGCGGATCGGATCGATAACGCCGGGGCCGGGCATATCGATGACGATGGACGACGAAGGATCGGCGCGCCGGGCAACCGAACATCTGATTGCTTTGGGGCATCGGAGGATCGGGTTCATTGCTGGGTCGGAGGAATATGACCTTTCGAGCTGGCGTATTGATGGTTGGCGCGAAGCGATGGATACGTCGGGGCTCTCGCAAGATGGGTTATGCACCAGAGGTGACTTTAGTTACGAGAGCGGTGTGGTCGCGGCGAACAATCTGCTCGATTTGGCCGAGCCGCCGACGGCGATCATCGCGAGCAATGACCAGATGACGCTTGCGGCTTTGGACACCGCAAACCAGCGCGGATTGAAAGTGCCCGATGACCTGTCGCTGATTAGCTTCGACAACACCCCCGTTGTGCGTTTTACTGACCCGAAACTTACGGCGATTGATCAGCCCATTGCGGCGACTTTTTCAAAAGCTGTGGAACTGCTGATAACCAATGGCGACACGACAGTGCCGCACCAGCCGGTGGTCACCGAGGGCAGCCTGGTCGAGCGCGGCAGCACTGCGCCGCCCAGCGGTGCCTGACATAAAAACTGCCGCGCCTGAACAGCAATCGGCGCGTTTCATGTATCTATACGCGCTGGCCGTTTCCGGCGGCGCAGTCGCTTATATACCGTTCCTGACAATATTGCTTCCGGTCCGTGCCACCGGCTTGGCAGGCGACGATGCGCTCAATATGCTCGCCATCGCGGCTTTTGCAGGCGCGATTTCGGCCAGCCTCGCCAATATCGGTTTCGGCTGGGCGAGCGATGTGACGCGAGTAAGGCGATCTTGGATATGGGTCGGACTGGTCCTATCGTCTTGCTTGCTTGTCGCGATGCCATTGGCAACTAGTCCGGCAATGCTCATCACTATGATCGTGTTTTGGCAAATCGGCCTCAACATGATGCTCGCCCCGCTTGGCGCTTGGGCCGGCGATAGCATTCCCGACTCGCAGAAGGGCCTTCTGGGCGGCCTGCTTGCCCTTGCGCCTGCATTGGGTGCGCTGTCTGGCGCGTTCGTGACGTTGCAGGGTTTCGCGCCGTTTGAGAACCGCGAAACACTCGTCGCGATA
>JBGSPK010000443.1:0-2661 GCA_041738665.1 Sphingorhabdus sp.
CATGAAGCGTAAAATCACCTTGGCAGCATTTGCGTTGCTGGCCCTTTCGGGTTGCGGCTCGACTGGCGTGTTCGACCGCCAGCGTCCCGATGAGTTCGCTGTGACACGGTCCAAGCCAATCGAGGTTCCTGCCGCGTTCACATTGCCCACCCCGACGCCCAATGCACCGCGTCCACAGGATGGCGACACCAAAGAGCTGGTTCTCGAAGCGATGTTCGGCGGCACAGCGCCCGCGCCCAAGCAATAAGATCGGACGGCCACACATGACGAAGAAACAGATTCTCGCCGGAGCAGCTATGGCATCGATGGTGACCCTATCGGGCTGCGCCTCTGCCGGTAATGTAGGCCAGGCATTGTGGGATTGGGACATTCGCGGTGGTCAGGCTGCTGCGCCGTCTACCGGTCGCGCCGCGCCGTTGGTCGTTCCGCCCGATTACGCGCTGGAGCCAACGGCTACCACCGCCATCCGCCCGACCGAAGGCGGGCAGGAACAGGTCCTCGAAGCTTTGTTCGGTGGTCCCGCGCCACGCTCGGTAGCCGAACGCGGCCTATCCACGTCGGCAGGCGCATCCGAAGCAGGCATTCGCTCATCGGTCGGGGACCCGAATACCAATACCGTGAACAAGGGCAGCATCACCCGCGACATCATCGCCGCACCCGAAGGCGACGGCCAGACCGCACAGGCGGTTATCCCGGGTTAATATCAACGTGCGGGTTTAGGCCCGCACGCTCGCTTCCTCCACGCCCGCGCTGTTGTGGCGCAGCGCCTTTAGCACAGTCTCAACGATCTGCGGCGCATTCAGGCCGGCTTCGTCATATTGCTTTTGCGGACTGTTCTGATCCTGAAAGATATCGGGCAGGCGCATCGTGCGGATTTTGAGGCCCGTGTCCATTAGTCCTAAGTCACTCGCCAGTGTCAGCACATGCGCGCCGAGGCCGCCAATGGCTGCTTCCTCAACGGTGACGACGACTTCATGTGTGGCGATGAGGTGGCGAATCATGTCTTCATCGAGCGGTTTGGCGAAACGCAGGTCGGCGACCGTGGTGCTCAGGCCCTTGGCATCAAGCGTATCGGCTGCCTTCGATGCCTCGGCCAGACGCGTGCCGAGCGAGAGAATCGCTACTTTCTTGCCTTCGCGGACGATACGGCCTTTGCCGATTTCGAGCTGTAGCGGCACTTCAGGCATCGTCACGCCAGTGCCGTTGCCGCGTGGGTAGCGGAAGGCAATCGGGCCGCTATCATGCATCGCAGCGGTGTAGGTCATGTGCACCAGCTCAGCCTCATCGGCTGGCGACATCACCACCATGTTGGGCAGGGTTGCAAGATAGGTGATGTCGAACGAACCAGCGTGCGTGCTGCCATCCGCACCGACTAGTCCGGCACGATCAATGGCAAAGCGAACGGGCAGGTTCTGGATCGCGACATCGTGCACGACCTGATCATAGGCGCGCTGCAGGAAGGTTGAGTAGATCGCGCAGAAAGGCCGCATCCCCTGCGCAGCCAGGCCAGCGGCAAAGGTGACGCCATGTTGTTCAGCGATTCCGACGTCAAACGCGCGGTCGGGGTGCGCTGCGGCGAATTTATCGACGCCGGTTCCGCCCGGCATAGCGGCAGTAATCGCGCAAATCCGCGGGTCTGTATCGGCCAGCTTCGCCAGCGTCTCACCAAAGACATTCTGGTAGGCAGGTGGGCCGCCGCCGGGGCCTTTGTCCTGCTTGCCGGTGATCACATCGAATTTGACCACACCATGATATTTGTCATCTGCGGCCTCGGCGGGCGCATAGCCCTTGCCCTTCTTGGTGACGACATGGACCAGAACGGGCCCCTCGGCATTGTCACGGATGTTTTCGAGTACCGGAATCAGCTGGTCGAGATTATGTCCGTCGATAGGGCCAACATAATAGAAGCCGAGTTCTTCGAACAAAGTCCCGCCCATCGCCATGCCGCGCGCATATTCTTCGGCCTTTGATGCGGCGCTGTAGATACGGCGCGACAGCCTTTTGGCGACCTTGCTGGCAAAGCTGCGCAAGCCCAGATATTCGCTCGAAGATACAAGCCGCGCGAGATAGGCGGACAGGCCACCTACGGGCGGTGCAATCGACATGTCATTGTCGTTGAGAATGACCACCAGGCGGTTGCCCGCCGCCTGCGCGTTGTTCATCGCCTCATAAGCCATGCCAGCGCTCATCGCGCCGTCGCCGATGACGGCAATGGCCTTACCCGGTGTGCCTGCCATCTTGTTGGCGACGGCGAAGCCCAATGCGGCGCTTATCGAGGTCGAGCTATGCGCCGCGCCGAACGGATCATATTCACTCTCGCTGCGCTTGGTAAAGCCCGACAGCCCGCCGCCGGTACGCAGCGTGCGGATCCGGTCGCGGCGGCCGGTGAGTATTTTATGCGGATAGCATTGGTGGCCGACATCCCAGATCAATCGGTCATCGGGCGTGTTGAACACATAATGGATCGCGGTGGTCAACTCGACTACGCCCAGCCCGGCACCAAGATGGCCCCCGGTCACAGAAACGGCGGAAATGGTTTCAGCGCGGAGTTCATCGGCAAGCTGGCGGAGCTGCGACACCTGTAACTGTCGGAGGTCGGCGGGCACTTTAACCGTGTCAAGCAACGGCGTGTCTGGCGTATTGGTCATCCCGTCAGCTTTA
>JBGSPK010000007.1:0-4091 GCA_041738665.1 Sphingorhabdus sp.
CAGGATTTCCGGGGCGATCCGGCATCGGCGCTGCTTGAGGTTCTCGATCCGGAACAGAACAACAAGTTTAACGACCATTATCTCGAAATCGATCTCGATTTGTCGGACGTGATGTTCGTGACCACCGCGAATAGCATGAACCTGCCGCAAGCGTTGCTAGACCGGATGGAGATTATTCGGCTTGAGGGTTATACCGAGGATGAGAAGCTCGAAATCGCCAAGCGGCATCTGCTCGGAAAGCAGGTTGAGGCGCATGGACTAAAGGCCGAAGAATTCTCGTTTACGGATGCGGCGTTGATGGACCTTATCCGTTATTATACGCGAGAAGCCGGCGTTCGGACGCTTGAACGTGAAATCGCAAAGGTTGCGCGTAAGGCGTTGCGCCGCATTCTCGAAGGTAAAGCGGCAAGCATCGCGATTACGCCTGAAAATCTCGCCGATTTCTCCGGGGTCCGCAAATATCGCCATGATATGGGTGAGGAAGAAAACCAGATTGGTGCGGTTACGGGGTTGGCTTGGACCGAAGTTGGCGGAGAATTGCTGACTATTGAGGCTGTGACAGTACCAGGCAAAGGTCAAATTCGCACCACCGGTAAGCTCGGCGAAGTGATGGGTGAATCCATTCAGGCCGCTCTGTCTTACGTGAAGGCGCGAGCCCCCAGCTATGGCATCAAGCCGAGCCTGTTTACCCGCAAGGATGTCCACATACACTTACCCGAAGGTGCGGTGCCAAAGGATGGGCCATCGGCTGGTGTAGGTATGGTCACCTGCATCGTTTCGACATTGACTGGTATCGCCGTCCATCGCGATGTCGCAATGACCGGTGAGGTTACGCTGCGCGGGCGGGTGTTGCCGATTGGTGGTCTGAAGGAAAAGTTGCTTGCGGCGTTGCGCGGCGGCATCAAGACCGTTCTGATCCCTCAAGACAATGAAAAAGATCTCGCCGAGATACCTGCGAACATCAAGGAAGGTCTGGAAATCATTCCGGTTAGCCATGTCGATCAGGTGCTCGCCCGGGCTCTGGTTTCGCCATTAATTGCGGTGGAGTGGACCGAAGCCGACGAATTGGCCGCGGCTTTGCCGCTGGGAGTTGGCGGCGAAAATGGCGCTTCTGTGACTCATTAAGGGGTGTCGGCGGGTGGGTTAACGTGACGGTGCGGCAACATGTCGCGTTTTTCACAGAAAATGACGGTTTTACGCCAATATTTCCTTTGACAGAGCGTACATTCTCATCATTATCCCGCCACCGGCCTAAGCCGCGACTCAACTAAGTCATAAATGAGTCTCACATATATTCTTTTGAGAGGGGGGTTCCCAATATGAACAAGCAAGATCTCGTAAGTGCCGTCGCAGATGCAAGCGGTTTGACCAAGGCTGATGCCACGAAAGCTGTTGAAGCAACCTTTGACGCAATCACCGGCGCTTTGAAATCAGGCGGTGAAGTTCGTTTGGTCGGTTTTGGTACCTTTGGCGTTGCAAAGCGCAAGGCATCGACCGGTCGCAATCCGCGTACCGGCGAGCCAATGACCATCAAGGCATCGACCCAGCCCAAGTTCAAGGCTGGTAAAGCACTCAAGGATGCCGTGAACTAATATTGGCATTCCTTAGGAATGTGGCGAAGGGCGGGGCGAAAGCACCCGCCCTTTTCTTTTGGGATCGCGGATTTTAGACAACAAAAAAGCGCCAGAAAGCGCTTCCTTGTTTAAGAAAAGACTATAGCTATCAGGCGGCGAGCCGATAGTCAGCTTGGACAGCGACCTTGCGTGGGAAAAGGATGACTTGCGCGGCAGTTGCAGGCTCGCGGCCCTTTATCTCGCCAAAGAATATACGCCGCTCGGTTTGCACCGCGGGTGCAAATTCCATTTCAATAACCTGATTTATGCGCGGCATCGCGTTGCTGATTGTCAGCACGATAACTGAAACCGACGATAAGAGGGCAACTGCAAAGAGTAGGGAAGCGATGAGGGTCATGGCATTGGTCCTTTCTGTCCCCCAAATCGGCCATTAGCGGGGGTTTGCTTGCTGCTATATGAACAACCTGATTGCAATGTTCACTATATGTTCTTCTTTGTCAAACGGAAAATCGCTCTCGGAATTCCGTCGAATGGTATGGGGATTACCTGTGGATAACTATCAAGCCGCCAAAAGGTTCAGCATCCCGCGCTCTGTCCGCTCCGGTCGGCAAAATTTAACGACTATTTAGTCCATCAAAATTAGGCAGTCAGATAGATAGATCCCAAACGGACAGTTGATGGCGACCCAATCAAAGACAGATTATTACGTGGCTGTTGATGGTCTGCGAGGATTAGCTGCCTGTGCAGTAGTCGCGGTCCACTATCGACATTTTTTTATGGAAGAAGCTGGGCGGCCAGTGGATGGGGCAACTGTCCGTCAAATGCCGTTCCAGCCTATTTTTGCATGGATTTATGAAAATGGCCATCTGGCAGTGCAATTGTTTTGGCTTATATCTGGCTTGGTATTTGCGGCAGCGTACACTGGCCGGACATGTTCAGGGAGAGATTTTGGAATAGCGAGGGTTGCCAGACTCTACCCGCTGCATTTTGTCACCTTGTTGATCGTGGCTCTGCTGCAATGGTACAGCGTCCGCTACACAGGCGCGCCGCAAATATATATCCACAATTCCGGGACTAGCTTTTTCGCCCAGTTGTTTATGGCGTCAAACTGGCATGGCTTTACCATTTCGTCTTTTAACTTTCCAATTTGGTCGGTTTCCATGGAAATTGTCATTTACGTCGTGTTCTGGGCTTTGTTGCCGCTCATAAAAAAGCATCCTATTTCCGGTATCGCTATTATTGCGGTCTCTGGCGCACTGGACTGGGTAGTCCGCGATACCGGACAACTACTTTTTCAGTGTGCACTGTTTTTCTTTTTTGGGTGTTTCTGCCATCAGCTTTTACAAAAACTGGGCCGATCCCCCGGTGTCATTCTAGGAATTGCTTCCGTTTTCGGCGTTGTCGGGATATGCCTACATGGCACGTTGTCGTTGGCCTTCCTTTGTGCAGCTCTCGTCACTGTATTCGCAGGCCTGGACACGGGATTTTCTGGAAAACTCGCTTCAAGGTTTCGTTGGTTGGGGGATAGCGCCTACGGCATTTACCTTTGGCATGTGCCCGTACAAATAGCCATCTTGCTGACCCTCACAGCAGTGAACATCCCTAAAACCGTTGCGTTCGAACCATGGTTTTTTCTAATATTTGTAATCACGGTATTGATAACGGCGAGATTGTCGTTTGTGTACTTTGAAACCCCATCACGGGTTTGGATAAGACAGGTTCTATCAAACCAAAGACTTCAAAAAAGCCGCGTAGGAGCTGCGTTCGGCTCCTAGGTCGGGTAACCCTACGGCAGCAATACCTGCCTAACGAGCGCGAAGCTTCCCGCGTCGTTCAGCAAACCATGTTTGTAAAAGTTTCTGGGTGCAGCCGGTAAATCCGCCCGAGCCGTTCACTGAGCAGCTGTTGGGCCGAAGATCACGTGCGAACGAATCGAGTGTTTCAACTGCCGATGACCAGGAACGGTCGGTGACGACCATCTCTTTCTTCCGCAGCGCCACGGGAATACGGTAACGTTCATTTTCTGGCACCGTGGCACAGACGACGATCTCGTCGCCGACCGGCTCGCGGCATTTCTCTTCGCCAAAAGCAACGAGAAAGGAAATTCGCTCGGGCATTTCGGATGGGAAAGGGGGTACCTCGTCCTGCGCATACAAAGCAGGGGATGCGAACAGCGAGCAGGCCAAGAACAAACTTTTATTTATGGCCATATTATTTCTCCCGAGGTTGCCAGTCTGAATTAGCTGCCCGTGGTGAACCTGCTGTTAATCGTTGCCATAACCGAAATATCTCTCAGCGGGAGAAGCGAGGCTTTAAAGGCACGTAAGCGTTTGTAAGCGGCTTTCGTGCTTGACGAATCCCTGCCACCTCTCTAACGGCGCGCTCATTCCACATGGGAAACGCACATACCGGTGCGGATTGCTGTCTTTCAGGCATGCATGACGTTCTTGTTTCCCAGAGGCTCAACCGGAAGGAGAAGTACCATGGCGGCACCTGTCGTTACCATGCAGCAATTGC
>JBGSPK010000016.1:0-22745 GCA_041738665.1 Sphingorhabdus sp.
TGTCGCTGTTCGGTGAGCGTATCGCGACGACGACGGACATACGCTACGACGCGAACGCAGATCGCGTGGCGGTTCGGCAACGCCGTCGGCTGGGGGCTATCGTCCTGGCGGAGGGCATGGTGGACCGGCCAGACCAACCGGCGGTCGCTCAGGCATTGCTGGATGCCGTTCGGACCTTAGGCCTGTCAGTCCTGCCTTGGTCGGATGCCGCTATTTCATTACAGCAACGCGCCAATTTTGCAGGTATTGAATCGTTGACCAATACAGCCTTGGCGGCAACGCTCGAAGATTGGCTTTTGCCGGTTTTGCTGGACGTCAACCGGCTACGCGACATTTCGAAATCAGGTCTGTCTAACGCGCTCAACAATATTCTCAGTTGGGAAGGCAAACACCGTGTCGAACAAGTCGCGCCGGCGTCGTTTACCAGCCCAGCTGGCACAACTCATCATATTGATTATACCGCAGAAGCAGGCCCAACGGTCGAACTCCGCGTCCAAGCTCTATTCGGTCTCGATATCCATCCTGTCATCGGCGTCAACCGCGTGCCCTTGGTGCTTAGCCTGACATCTCCCGCCGGTCGTCCGCTACAGACCACGCGAAACCTACCCGAATTCTGGCGGGGTAGCTGGCGCGATGTCGCCAAGGAAATGCGTGGTCGTTATCCAAAACATAATTGGCCCGACGCGCCCTGGGAGAGCGTAGCCAGCCTAAAAACCAAGAAAGCGCAGGGCCGCGATCTGGCACGCGGCGCTTGACGAATCCGCATGCCTTGGCGCATGGGGCCATCATGACCGCACGCATCTATCAACGTCCCAAAAACGCCATGCAATCTGGTCGAGCGCACACCGATGAATGGGTACTGGAATTCGTACCTGCCGAGGCGCGCAAGGCCGATCCTTTGATGGGCTGGGCCGGGTCGGGCGACACGCAAGCGCAGGTTAGGCTATGCTTTCCGTCCATAGAAGCGGCGCGAGCTTATGCTGCCAAGAAGAATATTTCGGTTACGCTCATCCCGACGCCACCAAAGACGTTAAAGTTGCAGGCCTACGCCGACAATTTCCGCTAAAAGGCCATTCCTGGCAGCATGAGCAGTTTTACGTCAACAACGCACCCCTCG
Source organism: Sphingorhabdus sp. (assembly GCA_041738665.1). Taxonomy (GTDB): domain Bacteria; phylum Pseudomonadota; class Alphaproteobacteria; order Sphingomonadales; family Sphingomonadaceae; genus Sphingorhabdus_B. The sequence goes on from JBGSPK010000016.1 coordinate 1,118, forward strand.
GCACGCTTGGCCTGAACGAATGAGGGCAGGGCCGAAAGCTCGATCCTATGCACGATGATATTTTCGCCATCGACACCGCCACCATCGCTGATTTTCGTTAACCCTGTTGCGCGGACGAGAGTGAAGCTCTCACTGACCATGCCGGGGGACGAGAAAAATTCGCCGATATTCTCAAGCTTTGAGGCGCGGTAGCCGGTTTCCTCTTCCAGTTCGCGGGCGGCTGATGTCAGAGCATCCTCGCTGTCGTCATGGTCGCCGATCAGTCCGGCGGGTAGCTCAATGCAATTGGCGCTAAGCGGCACGCGATGTTGTTCGACCAGAAGAACATGGTGGTCTTCAACCGCCAATATCACCGCAGCCTTGATGCCGCGTGCCCGCCCGACATATTCCCATTTGCCGCGTCGTTTTACGGTGATGAAATGGCCTTGCCACATCATCTCTTCGGGTTCGTCGTCGTTGCTCACAATTCGATGAGTCTATCCGGAAGCTCATTGGGATTTTCGCTACCCTTGGGGAAATGCTCTGCGAGCACGATACCCATTTGTCTCACGGCTTCGGCCATACCCTCACCGGGCTTTCCGGCCTTAACCCGGTCCAGCAAGGCCACCATCGCGTCGCCCCACACTTCGGGCGCGACTAGCTTCGCAATCTCTTCGTCAGCGACGATTTCGGCGCGATGCTCCTTCATCGACAGGTAAAGTAAAACGCCGGTACGCCCGATGGTTTTCGCCTCGGTTCCGACCCTGAACATCATGATCGCGCGCGCACGGACCCGCGCCATTTTGAGGTATTTCGGTGTCAGCGCCAAGCGCAGCGGCATCCATTTCATAATCAGCCATGCGCCAAACCATTTCAGCCCGAGCGCAATCATCAGGATCGCCAGATATTCGCGTGCGCTATATTCATGCTCCCAGCCACCCGTCAGCCCGTCGATCAACCCCAGATAAAAATCGGGAAACGACATGTAGAAAAAAAGCGCTAGCAATGCGGCGACGCTGGCCCATGCCATGCCGATGTCCTCATAATGGTCGGACAAATCGGCGACGATGGTAACAATTTCGCCGCTTGAGTGCCGCTCCGCATCGGCAACCGCTGCGGTCACTACGCTGTGATCGCCCTCGTCAATATGATCGACTTTAGACATTCGCAATTCCTACCAGCCGCCCGATGCACCGCCGCCGCCGAAGCTGCCGCCTCCGCCGCCAAATCCGCCGCCACCAAAACCTCCGCCGCCGCCCCAGGACGAGCCGCCACCGCCACCGCCCCAGTCACTTCCGCCCCATATAATCACAGGGCCGCCATAGCCGCCACGCCTGTGCTTCTTACCGCCACCGTTCAATGAACGAATGATCGGTAGCACGACGAAAAAGATGATGAACAGAAGAAAGATGATAGCGCCAAAGGGAACGCCTTCGTCATTGCTGCTCCGGCTTTGCTGGTTAGCTGCGGCGGCAATTTTCGCGGCTTCTTCTGGGGGCAGTTCGAGTTGAGCGACAATCCGGTCGACACCAGCATTGATACCGCTGGGGAAATCACCGGCCTTGAATGCTGGCGTGATATCATTGCGGATAATTGTCGATGAAAGGCCGTCGGTGAGTACAGGTTCGAGGCCGTAACCAACCTCGATCCGCATTTTGCGCTCGTTCGGCGCGACGATCAGGATTACGCCATTATCCTTTTCCGCTTCGCCTTTCCCGTCCTGCCCCAGCGCCCAGGCACGGCCGAGCCGGTAGCCATAATCGGAAATCTCATAGCCTTCGAGACTGTTGAGCGTCGCCACTACCAATTGTCGGTCGGTACGCGTTTCCAGCCCTTCGAGCTTGGCGTTAAGCGCTGCTTCCTGTGCAGGATCGAGCAGGTTTGCCTCGTCGACAACGCGGTCTGTTAGCTTGGGGAATGTTTGTGCAAACGCCGACTGGCCGGTGAGGACCAGTAGCGCTGCAATCAAAAGGCCGATGGCCTTGTTCATTTTAATGTCCCGTAAAAAGGCCTGTTAAGTCGCAGGTGCCATGTCGACCGTTGGCGCGGCTTCGGCACCTGGGGTTGTTGCCTGATACGGCACCATTGGCTTAGCGCCGTGGATTACTTTTGCGCCAATGATGTCGGGGAAGGTACGGATAGTCGTATTATAGCCGCGCACTGCCTCATTATAATCGCGCAGCGTGATGCGAACGCGGTTTTCCTGGCCTTCAAGCTGGTCCTGCAATTTCAGATAGCCTTCCTGGCTTTTGAGCTGCGGATATGCCTCCACCGAGACGAGCAGGCGCGCGAGGCTGCCAGAAAGTTGATTTTGCGCACCTTGGAACGCCGCCATTTTGGCAGGATCACTCAAATCTTCCGGGTTTACCTGAATATTCGGCGCGGTTGCGCGGGCGCGGGCTTCAATTACTTCGGTCAGCGTCTTGTTTTCCTGCGCTGCAGCACCCTTCACCACATTGGCGAGGTTGGGAATAAGGTTTGCGCGCTCTTGAAAAGCGGCTTGTACATCGGCCCATTTGGCTTTGGCATTCTCTTCCGCCGTCGGAACGCTGTTGATGCCGCATCCTGCCAATGAAACCACCGCAACGGGAACCAAAAGAAATTTCGCAAAATCGGTACGCATCGAATGAACTCCTTTGACAGGCGATATGCCCATAAATTCACATCTACACGATGTGTATTACCTACATAAGGCGCGTGAAGAATTTACGCAATGATTGCTATCGTTTGTTATGAAAATATGTCAGATAATCAAGCGACTTAAAAAGTGGGAGCGTGAATATGTTGGGCGAATTCAAGGCGTTTGTATTGCGCGGTAATGTGCTTGATCTGGCGGTTGGTGTTTTAATTGGCGCGGCATTCGGGAAGATCATTACCTCGTTCACTGAAGATTTTCTGATGCCGATCATCACTTTGATTACTGGCGGTGGCGTCGATTTCAGTAGCAAATATATCGTTTTGGGCGGTGCCGAAAATGTGACTGCCGGCATGTCGCTCGTCGCGGCAAAAGCGGCAGGCGCGAATGTTCTGGCATGGGGCAGTCTTGTAACCGCCGCAATTAATTTCCTCATTCTCGCATTCGTCATTTTCATGATCGTGCGTCAGGCAAACAAGATGATGCCGCCACCTGCGGCAGGCCCTACCGATGTCGATCTGCTGACCGAAATCCGCGACGAGCTACGCAAAAGCTGACCAGAAGTAACCGCCGTTCCATCCGGCGATTGCAATGCTACCGAGGCTATAGCATAGCGCCTGCGATGAATGCTTCGAACCAGAATTTAGGCCGCCATCTGCCTGATGACGCTGAAAAAGCGCAGGGCGTTGGCGGCCTATTTGTGCGCGGCCTTAACCAGTTGCTCGACCGCATCGACGCGGGGTTGGCCGGAGGTTCGATTGAAGGCCATCTGCCCGATGGCAGTCGCCGCATTCTTGGCGGGCGGCGCGCTGGGCCCGTGGCTGAAATGAATATTCGCAGCTGGCACGCACTGCGGCGGATAGCGTGGAGCGGCTCGATCGGGCTGTACGAAGGCTGGGACAAGGGAGAATGGGACAGCCCCGATCCTGTTCAGATATTTGCGCTGTTTGTGCAAAATCGTAAAACCTTGGGCAACAGCGCGCGCGCCAAAGGGCCATTGCGGCTGGCGTCACGCGTTTTTCATTTTCTGCGGCGAAACAGCAAGTCCGGCGCGCGCCGCAACATCGAATTTCATTATGACCTAGGCAATGATTTCTACGCAGCATGGCTTGATGACAGCATGACCTACTCGGGCGCAATGTTCGCTGAGCCATTAAGCGATGCCGAGACATTGGAAGTCGCTCAGGCGCGAAAAATCGATGCTTTGCTTGCTCGGCTTAAACTCAAAGAAGGCGACCGGCTGCTTGAAGTCGGCTGCGGCTGGGGCAGCTTGGCGGAGCGGGCATTGGCTCAGGCCGATATCGAATATCACGGCATAACGCTGTCCGCAGAACAAAAAGCGTATGTAGATGAGCGGCTGGTTGCAACGACCCGCGCGCAAGTGACGCTAACCGACTACCGCGATGTCACCGGTACATTCGACGCGATTGCCAGCGCCGAAATGGTGGAGGCTGTCGGTCAGGAATATTGGCCGGCCTATCTGGAATCCATCGCGCGCAATTTGAAGCCCGGCGGGCGTGCGGCAATCCAGTTGATCTCGATTGCCGATGACATATTCGAACCATATGCACGCAGCATGGATTTTATTCAGCGATATATTTTCCCCGGCGGAATGCTGCTTTCCGAAAGCCGTTTCAAAGCGATAGCGGAAGCAAATGGTTTGGTGTGGCAGGATCAGCAGGACCTTGGGCTACACTATGCAGAGACATTAAAGCGTTGGCGGGTGCGGTTCGATGCAGCGGTGAAGGAAGACCGACTGCCCGAAGGGTTTGACGAAAAATTCATTCGCCTGTGGCGTTATTATCTGATGTACTGCGAGGGCGGGTTTAGAGGCGGCGGCATCAATGTCGCGCAAGTAACGCTAATAAAAGTATAAAGTGCGAAGTGGGGGAGAGCGGGCATGTTGAAATGGATAGTCGGGTTATTGCTGGTGATCGCAGCCGCGTTAGGCCTGGCATGGGCAACAGCGGACAAGGACATGAAAGCGCTTGTCTCCAGCCTTCCGACCGACGCTAACGTGTTATTCTGGAGCATCCCGCAACGCGACGCCGCATTCCGCACGATGGACCGTATTCCGATCCTTGCCAAAGCCAATATCATTGAGGCGGGTGACGACGTTTACCCGCTTCCCAAGGGTGATCCGATCAATATTGGCACAGACGTTGACGCATACATGAAGGCGCAGCGCACGGCTGGCTTGGTTATTGTGCAGGACGGTAAAATCCGGCTCGAAAAATACGGTCTCGATTTCAGCGGCGACGGCAAATGGACAAGTTTCTCGGTTGCAAAATCCTTCACGTCGACGCTGGTTGGGGCAGCGATAAAAGATGGTCATATCAAGAGTATCGAAGACAAAGTCTCGGCCTATATCCCTGACCTCAAGGGTTCGGCCTATGACGATGTCACCATCCGCCAGTTGCTGACCATGACCTCGGGCGTCAAATGGAACGAGGATTATGCGGATCCCAAATCCGACGTCGCCTTGTTTAACCAGCACAAGGCCGAAGACGGCATGGACGTCACCGTCAGCTATATGCGTAAATTGCCCCGCGAGGCTCCGGCTGGCACCAAATGGGTCTACAAAACCGGTGAGACCAATTTGATCGGCGTGCTGGTCAGCTCGGCGACCAAGAAAAAGCTCGCCGATTATCTGTCCGAAAAAGTCTGGGCACCGTTCGGAATGGAGCAGGATGCAAGCTGGATGCTTGGGTCTACCGGCCATGAAATCAGTGGCTGCTGCATCCAGGCCTCGGTCCGCGATTACGCGCGATTGGGCGTGTTCATGCTCGGCGGCGCGGCGGTCGATGGCAAGACGATCCTGCCCGATGACTGGATTACGCCTGCCACCACGAAACAGGCGGACATCGGCGTAGCTGGCAAAGGCTATGGCTTTCAGTGGTGGACCTATGACGATGGCAGCTACGCCGCGCAGGGCATATTTGGGCAGGGCATTTTTATTGATCCCAAGCGCCGCTTGGTGATCGCGTCGAACAGCAACTGGCCCAAGGCGACCGATCCCGATACCGTCGGCACGCAGCGCGAGGCATTCTACAAAGCGGTGCAGGCGGCGGTTGATGCGGAGGCAAAACCCGTCGCCTGAACTCCATGCTGCACCGCACAATAATTGCGAGCAAAAGCAATTAAATTACGCCGCAAAGGCCGGAAAAAAGGGGCTTTTCTAAGTCTCTGATTTGGTCCAGCATGTGCGCTTGGGTCACAGGGTCAGCCGGGAGAAAAAATATGGACTTCAAGACATTTTTGCACGCAGGCAGCAACCGCCGTGCGATGCTCAAGGGCATGGGCGTCGCCGCCGTTGGCTTCTCGCTGACTGGAGCGCTGGCCGGATGCGGCGAGAAAGAAGCGGCGAAACTAGCCAATGGCGAAGAGGCCAAGCTGAATTTTTACAACTGGGATACCTATATCGGCGAAACAACGCTTGAGGATTACAAGGACAGTGCCGGCGTCGATGTGAACATGACATTGTTCGCCAGCAATGATGAATTGTTCGCCAAGCTGCGCGCCGGTAACCAGGGCTATGATGTGATCGTGCCGTCGAATGACTTCGTTGAGCGCATGGCGGCGGCGGACATGTTGATGGAGCTCGATAAGGCGCAGATTCCGAACTTCAAAAATGTCGCTAAGGATTATCAGGATGTGCCTTATGATCCGGCGCGCAAATATTCTATGCCCTACACATGGCTGGTGCTCGGCATCGGCTACCGCAAGTCGAAGGTGCAGGGCGTTCCCGATAGCTGGAAAGTGCTGTTCGACAGCGACCAATATCAGGGTCGCATCGCGGTTCTGTCGGAAGCTGGCGACATGTTCCGCCTCTATGGCAAATATATGGGCCAGTCGGTCAATGGCCTGACTGACGCCGATCTCAAAGCTATTGAAGCGATGATGATCAAGCAGAAGCCGAACATCAAATCCTTCCACGAAGACAATGGCCAGGACCTGCTGCTGAAAGGCGAGGTCGATGTCGTGCTCGAATATAATGGCGATATTGCGCAGGCGATGGTCGAAGATCCAGATATAGGCTTTGTCATCCCCAAGGAAGGCAGCCAGCTGAATTCCGACAATCTCTGCATTCCTAAGGGTGCGCCGCATCCGAAGAACGCGCATGCTTTCATCAACTATCTGCTTGATGCCGAGGCGGGGAAGAAGATTACCGAGACGATTCTCTACCCGACTCCAAATGATGCGGCCAAGGCGTTGATGCCCGAAGAATATAAGAACAATCCAGTCATCTTCCCGCCAGCCGATGTTCTGGCAAAATGCGAATATGCGAAGTTCAATCCCGAACTTCAGCCGAAATATGAGGAGGCCTTTACCCGCGTGCGGGCGGCCTAATCATGTCTGGTGCGTTGCAGGACTGGAAGGGCCAGAAGAAGCCGCTTGCTGCAATTGCAACGGCGCCGGTATTCTGGCTCGCCTTGTTCTTCATCGCGCCGATGGCGATTGTCTGGCTTTATAGCTTTGGCCAGAATTCCGGCCCCGCGAGTATCGAAATTTCGGGCACGCTCGACAATTATAAACGCGCGACCGAGTGGCTGTATCTCTCGATATTCCTGAAAAGCCTTGCGGTCGCGGCGCTGACCACGCTCATTTGCCTGATTATCGGTTTTCCCGTGGCGATGGCGATTACCTTTGCCGCGCCGAAGTGGCGGCCATGGTTGCTGCTAGGAATCATGCTTCCGTTCTGGACCAACCTGCTGATCCGCACATATGCTCTCATGGCGTTGATGGGCACCAATGGGTATATGAACAAGGGGCTGGGCGGATTGTGGGAAGGCGCAAGCTGGTTGCGGACGCTGGTCGGAATGCAGCCGCTTGAGGCATGGACGCCGGTGCAGTTGCTCTACAATAATTTCGCGGTGGTGTTGGGACTGGTCTATGTTCATCTGCCTTTCATGGTGCTGCCGTTGTATTCGGCACTCGACCGGCTGGACAAGAGCCTAATCGAGGCCAGCCTCGATTTGGGGGCGGGGCATTTCAAGACCTTCATGAAAGTCGTCGTCCCGCTCGCCGCTCCGGGCATTGTCGCTGGCGTGATGATTACGCTTATCCCCGCTTTGGGCGCATACCTGACCCCGGACCTGATGGGCGGAACCGACAGCCAGATGATCGCGAACGTCATCGAACGCCAATTCAAGCGCGCCAATGACTGGCCGTTCGGCGCGGCACTGTCGTTCCTGTTAATCTACGCGATGTTCATCCTAATCGCGTTGCAATCGATGCGGGCGAACAAAGTGAAGGAGGTGCGCTGATGTTCAACCGCACCGCCATCGCACCGCTCGAGTATACCCGCAAACTGTGGATGCGTAGCTGGGTCGGGCTGACCATGCTGTTCCTCTATGCGCCGCTGTTAGTACTCATGATTTTCAGCTTCAACGACAGCAAACGCAATGTCGTGTGGAAGGGCTTCACGCTCAAATATTACGAGAAAGCGCTGAATAACGACAGCCTTGTCGAGGCGATGGTCAATTCGCTGACGATTGCGTTTCTGGCAACCATCGTCAGTTTGGTCATCGGCGCACTGGCCGCGGTGATGCTTTGGCGCTTTCGGTTCCCGTTCAAGGGGCTGGTCGAGGGCACAATGTCGCTGCCGATCATTGTTCCGGAAATCTGTCTCGGCGTCGCGTTCCTGATCTTCTTCGCCAAGATCGATTGGCCAACCGACCTGCCGTGGCCGCTGAACCTCTCCGCGATCACCATCGCCCACATAACCTTCTGTTTCCCCTTCGTCGCGATGGTTGTGCGCGCTCGGCTGGCGAGTTTCAACAAAGAGGAAGAAGAGGCGGCAAAGGATCTGGGTGCAACCGAATGGCAAGCGTTCCGCGATGTCCTGCTGCCGCATATCAAGCCTGGCTTGGTCGCGGGCGCGCTGCTTGCGTTTACGCTCAGCCTTGACGATTTTGTCATTACTTTCTTCACCAGCGGGCCGGACACGATTACCTTCCCGGTCAAAGTCTACTCAATGGTCCGCTTCTCGGTCACGCCAGAGGTCAACGCGGCTTCGACCATCCTCATCCTTTTGACCGTCATCCTCACCTTCATCGCGCTGAAATTGCAGGGCGTGAAGGGCATCGCAGAAACACATTGATATGACTGAAACCAAGCAACCCATCATACAAATCCGCAACGTTTCCAAACGCTTCGGCAAAGTAACTGCGGTTGACAATGTCAGCCTTGATATCCTCGCGGGTGAGTTCTTCGTGCTACTTGGTCCGTCGGGTTGCGGCAAAACGACATTGTTGCGGATGATCGCCGGTTTTGAAATGCCGACCGAGGGCCAGATCATCATCGACGGACAGGATATGAGCCTCGTCCCACCCAACAAGCGGCCGGTGAATATGGTGTTCCAGAGCTATGCCGTGTTCCCGCATATGAATGTCACCGACAATGTCGGCTATGGCTTGCGTATCGCCGGAGTAGGCAAAAGCGAAATCAAGGACCGTGTGGCTGAGGCGCTGGAGTTGGTCAAACTTGGAGGTTTCGACGACCGGATGCCTGACCAAATGTCGGGTGGCCAGCGGCAGCGCGTTGCCCTTGCACGCAGTCTGGTGATGCGGCCCAAGGTGTTGCTGCTCGACGAGCCGCTGTCGGCGCTCGACGCAAAATTGCGCGCGCAGATGCAGTTTGAATTGAGCGACCTACAGGACAAGGTCGGGATTACTTTCGTGACGGTTACTCATGATCAGGACGAGGCACTTTCGATGGCGAGCCGCGTCGCGGTGATCAACAAGGGCGAAGTGGCGCAACTGGCTCCGCCGTCGGACCTGTACGAATATCCCGCCAACCGCTTCGTTGCTGATTTTGTCGGCTCGGTAAACATTTTCGAAGGCAAGCTGACACTCGACGAACCAGATAAGGCGGCGGTCGATTGCCCCGGTCTCGGCAAGGTCTATCTCAACCACGGCGTCACCGGACCGCATGGCGCCGACGTCTGGGTCGCGCTTCGGCCAGAGAAAATCTACCTTCACGTCCCCGGTGAAGGCAAAGCCATCCGCGCCGCTGCACAAGACGCGCCAGACGACCACAATCTGGCGCGCGGCGTAATTAAGGGCATGAGCTATCTAGGCGACATCACACTGTTTGAAATCCAGCTTGAAGGCGGCCAGATGATCAGAGTATCGCGTCCCAACCTCTCACGCCACGACCAGGAGGATTTCACCTGGGACGACAAGGTCAGCATGCACTGGCGGGCGGATAGCCCGGTTGTATTGTTGAGCTAATCAGTCGACGGCAGGAGCCGGCCGCACATCGAGCAAATCGACGCGGATGTTGATTTCGGGCTGTGCTGCAGTTTCCGCCGTCTTAGGCAGGCAGAATGTGTAGCTCGAACCGACCTGCATCATCTTCAGTCCCTCGGCAAAAATCGCTGTGGCTTGCGCCAATGGGATTTTCTCCCAGTCGCGTTTTTCGAGGCTAACGCCAGTTTTGGCGTCAAACGTTGTGAAATCGACAAGGGTCATGTCGGCATCGGTTGGTGTTTTGCCGGAACCGGATTTGATTGCCAGATAACCGAGACCCGATGTGGTGGTCTGATTACATGCCCGCTCGGCTAGTGGCACAACGGGCTTAGGCGGCGGCGTGGTGAACGAGAGCAATTCAACTTCGAATACCAGATCGGCGTTGGCGGGAATGGGGCCAGTGCCCGCCTCACCATAGCCGAGCTTGGACGGAATACAGAGGCGATAGCTGCCGCCCGGTTGCATCAGTTGCAGTCCCTGAGCAAATCCGGGGATAACACCGCCAACCTTGAATTCTGCACCTTTGCCGGAATCAAATTCCTTTCCATCCGAAGTCAGCATTCCTTTGTAATTCACCTTCACTTTTGCATCCGCGCCGGGCTTCTCGCCTTTGCCCGCTTTGATGATCGTGTAGGTCAGGCCATCTGCTGCTGCAGTTTTGCAGGTCAGTACTGGTGGTGTCGCTTTTGCTGGCTTGGGCGTTGCCGCAAAGGATGGCGAGGCACCAATTAGCAGGGCAGGGGTAACGAGTGCGGCGGTTGCGCACTTAAGTGTGGTGATGATCATGGAAACTCGCGGTAAAGAATGCTTGGGATTTGTCTAGCCTATCGCCCGCAATTTTGGTTCGGCCTCGTCTAATGACTTGCGGATGATGCCGACCAGATCGTCGATCTGCTTTGTGGTGATAATCAGTGGCGGGCACATCACGATGCTATCACGGATGCCGCGAACCATCAGGCCATTGGCAATGCAGTGGTCGCGGACCATCGGTCCTGCGGTGCCTTCCTTGCCACCAAAGCGCGCGCCGGTTGCTTTGTCGGCAACGATCTCGACCGCGCCGAGCAAACCAACGCTGCGTGCTTCTCCGACCAGCGGGTGGTCGTTTAAGGTTTCCAGTGCCTTGGCAAGATACGGCCCGGTCTCGTTACGCGTGCGTTCGACTAGCCTTTCGCGCTCCATGATCTCGATGTTACGCAGCGCGACGGCCGAAGCGACCGGATGGCCCGAATAGGTATAGCCATGAACGAAATCCCCACCCGTTTTCATGACCTTGATAATGTCCGCACTAACGGCGACGGCGGAAATCGGCAAATACCCCGATGACAACCCCTTGGCCATTGCGATGATGTCGGGTTTTACGCCAACTGTTTCGTGGCCCCACATATTGCCGGTACGCCCGAACCCGCAGATGACTTCGTCGCAGACAAGCAAGATGCCATATTTGCGGCAAATCGCCTCGACCTGCGGCCAGTAATTCTCGGGCGGGATGATGACGCCGCCTGCGCCCTGCACCGGTTCCCCGATGAACGCCGCGACATTTTCAGGGCCGATTTCGAGGATTTTGTCCTCGATGGCCTGCGCGCACGCGGTGCCGAAATCTTCAGGAGTCATGTCACGGCCTTCATTATACCAATAAGGCTGGCGGACATGCTCGATACCAGCGAGTGGCAGGACGCCAGGGGCAGGGAAACCCTGTCCGTGCATGGCCTTCATTCCGCCCATGCTGACCCCGGCAACAGTTGATCCGTGATAGGCATTGTGACGGCTGATGAAGATCGTGCGCGTGGGCTCACCCTTCACCTGCCAATAATGGCGGACCATACGCAGGATGGTGTCATTGGCCTCCGAACCCGAGCTGTTGAAAAAAACATGGGGGAGACGGCCGCCGGTGAGGCTCGCGATCTTGTTCGCGAGCATGACCGCAGGCGGATTCGCGGTTTTGAAGAAGCTGTTATAATAGGGCAGCTCAAGCATCTGCTCTTTGGCGACATCAGCAAGTTCTGAACGACCATATCCGACATTGACGCACCACAGTCCGGCCATGCCGTCGAGAATTCGATTGCCGTCGCCGTCATGGATGTAACAGCCATCTGCATGAGTGATGATCCGGCTGCCGCCAAGATCTTCAATCTCCTGCCAGTCTGCTTGGGCAGGAAGGTGATGCGCGATGTCCAAGCGGCGGAGTTCGGCGATGTCGTAATTGCGGGGCATTTCATTGATCCTTTTGAATTTGTTCACGCAGAGGCGCAGAGAACGCAGGGCTTGGGCAGTGATTGCAGGTTAAAAACTCTGCGTCCTCTGCGCCTCTGCGTGATTCAAAGGGAAATCAGGGCGAGAAGCCTATCCGTGCTTGGTAGCGATTAAAGCGGGTAACGCACCGGTTCATAGTTCGCCTCTTAACGCCTTTCCAAGAAGGTGAAAATAGGTTTGCGAATCGGGGTCATTTTCTGTCCCCCATTCGGGATGCCATTGCACCGCGAGCAAAGGCGCGCCGTTGGGCCGGGCGCTGTAAGCTTCAATCAAACCGTCGGGCGCGCGGGCCTCAACCGATAGGCCTTCGGCGAGCCTGCCGATGCCTTGGTAGTGAACCGAGTTTACGTCCATCGCCGGTTTGGCGTAGGCAGCGGCTAACATCCCGCCCTCGGTGATTTCAACCGGATGGCGGTGGCTGAACATCGCGTCGAACGCTACCCCATCGGGCGCATGGTGGCGGATCAGGTCGTCGCTGGCGCTGGTGTCACGGCGCAAAGTGCCGCCCAAAGCGACGTTTATTTCCTGAAAGCCACGGCAAATACCGAACACCGGTTTTTGCGCATCAATCATGCGGTCGACCATAGACAAAGCGATTTCGTCACGGGCGTCGTCAAACGGGCCTTCGCCGCCATCCTCCCCATAACGCGTAGTTGCCACGTTCGACGGACTGCCGGTGAGCAAAATGCCGTCCAGTCTCGGCGCAACTTCAGCGGCGGTCATCAGGTCAGCGAGCGACGGCACGATCAACGCGGCAACATCGGCATAGGTCATAGCGGCGCGGATATAACGGTCCATAACCGCCTGCGCGCTTTCGGTGCCAACCATGCGGTTGCACGCAATGACGCCGAGGATAGGTCGTGTACTCACGCCGCTCCGATCAACTCTCGCCCGATAAGCATCCGACGAATTTCGTTGGTGCCCGCGCCGATGTCGAGCAATTTGGCATCACGGAACAGCCGTTCAACAGGCCAGTCTTTGGTATAACCTGCGCCGCCCAGCGCCTGTATGGCTTCGCCCGCAACTTTTACGGCATTTTCAGATGCGAGCAGGATGACGCCCGCCGCGTCGAAGCGCGTCGTCTGTCCGGCGTCGCAAGCCCGCGCCACCGCATACGTGTACGCGCGCGCCGAATTGAGCGCGACATACATGTCGGCGATTTTGCCCTGCATCAACTGAAACGAACCAATGGGTTTGCCGAACTGTTTGCGCTCGCGCACGAAAGGTAGGACGACATCCAAGCACGCCTGCATGATGCCCAATTGCAATCCGGCGAGGACGACGCGCTCGTAATCAAGACCCGACATCAACACACCAACGCCGCCATGCAACGGACCTATGATCTGTTCTTCGCTCACAAAGCAATCGTTGAAAACGAGTTCCGCGGTCGGCGAACCGCGCATGCCCATTTTGTCGATTTTCTGGCCTATGGAGAAACCCTCCATGTTTTTTTCGATCAGGAATGCGGTGATTCCACGCGATGCAGCTTCAGGTGCCGTCTTGGCATAGACCACCAACGTGTCGGCATAAGGTGCATTGGTAATCCAGAATTTGGTGCCATTGAGAACATAGCCGCCCTGCACGGCATCGGCCTTCAGTTTCATCGAGACCACGTCCGACCCAGCGCCAGCCTCGGACATCGCCAGACTGCCGACATGCTCACCGGAAATCAGCTTGGGCAGATATTTCGCTTTCTGTTCGGGCGAGGCCCAGCGCCTGATCTGATTGACACATAAATTGCTGTGTGCACCATAGGATAGGCCGATTGAAGCTGACGCACGACTGACTTCCTCGACCGCGACGACATGCTCCAGATAGCCGAGGCCTAGCCCGCCATCTTCTTCTTCTACGGTCAAACCATGAAGACCCAGTTCGCCCATTGCAGGCCATAATTCATCGCGGGGGAACCAGTCGTCAGCGTCTATCTTGGCGGCAAGCGGTGCGATTCTGTCAGCCGCAAACCGCTGCGTGGTATCGCGGATCATCTCGGCATTTTCGCCAAGACCGAAGTCTAATGTCATATGGTTGCTCATGCCGCCTCCCTGCCATCTATCCACCGTGTTCGCAAGTATTGGGACTAGTCAGGCGTGGTGCTTTTGCCTACCGCATCGTCATGCTCTTTGAACGAAAGGATCGCCGCGATGCTGCAATATGATGTGCTGATTGTCGGCGGCGGGCATGGCGGCGCACAGGCGGCAATTGCCCTGCGACAGGCAAAGTTCGAGGGCAGCATTGGCGTACTGAATGCCGAAAATGAATATCCCTATGAACGCCCACCGCTGTCGAAAGACTATTTTGCAGGCGAAAAGGCGTTCGAGCGTATCATGATTCGGCCAGCAGCCTTTTGGGCGGAACGCAATATCGACATGCTGCTGGGTAAGCGGGTCGAAACTGTTGACGCGGCGGCCTATTCGGTGACCACATCAGATGGCGATGTCATCAGCTATGGCAAGATGATTTGGGCCACCGGCGGCAGCCCGCGCCGTTTGCAGTGCGAAGGCGGTAATTTGCCCAGCGTACATGTCGTCCGGACGCGCGCTGATGTCGATGCCATGCTGGATGGCCTTGATGACGTGGCCGAAGTTGCAATCATCGGCGGCGGATATATCGGGCTCGAAGCCGCAGCGGTACTGCGCAAAATGGGCAAGAAAGTTACCGTGCTCGAGGCCATGGACCGCGTGCTAGCACGCGTTGCCGGAGAGCCGCTATCGCGTTTTTATGAGGCCGAGCATCGTGCGCATGGCGTTGACGTTAGGCTGGGCGTTGAGGTGGTCGCGATTGAAAGCGAGGACCATGCGACGGGCGTACGGCTGATTGATGGCGAAGTCATCCCCGCGCAGATGGTGATTGTTGGTATCGGGATCATTCCGGCAGTCGCGCCTTTGCTGCACGCAGGTGCGTCAGGCGGTGGCGGCGTGGACGTCGACGAATATTGCCGCACCTCGTTACCCGATATATTCGCGATTGGTGATTGCGCAGCCCATGCCAATGATTTCGCAGGCGGCGCGGTGATGCGTGTCGAGTCGGTGCAGAACGCCAACGACATGGCCAACGCGGTGGCAAAGAGCATCACAAGCGAGCTCACGACCTATCATGCCGTACCGTGGTTTTGGTCGAACCAATATGATTTACGATTGCAGACCGTTGGATTGTCTGTGGGCTATGATGCGACGGTTGTGCGCGGCGATCCCGACACGCGCAGCTTCTCGGTTGTCTATCTTAAACAGGGTAAAGTCATCGCACTCGATTGCGTCAACGCGACCAAGGATTATGTGCAGGGACGCGCGTTCGTTGTGGACGGCCTTACCCCAACGGCAGAGCAGCTGGCCGACACCAATGTGCCATTGAAAGAACTCGCCGCGAATATCGCTGCCGCCTGAAATTGAATTGCCACAGCCCCGTTCCGCCCTGACGGCCATTCTTGGCCCGACAAATACCGGCAAGACCCATCTCGCCGTTGAGCGGATGTGTGGCTATTCGAGCGGGATGATCGGCTTTCCACTGCGGTTGCTGGCGCGCGAAATTTACGATCGGGTAGTGGCGATCAAAGGCGTGCATCAGGTTGCGCTGATTACCGGAGAAGAGCGGATCGAGCCGCCTCAGGCGCGCTGGTACTGCTGCACCGTAGAATCAATGCCGATCCAGAAGGAGTTTGCCTTCGTCGCCATCGACGAGGCGCAACTGGGCTATGATCCCGAGCGGGGGCATATTTTCACCGACCGGATATTGCACGCGCGGGGTCGTGAGGAAACGATGATTTTGGGGTCGGAAAGCCTACGCCCGCTTATCCGCAGTTTGCTTCCGGACGCTGAAATCATATCCCGCCCGCGCTTTTCTACGCTGAGCTACGCCGGTCCAAAGAAGCTATCGCGCCTTCCGAAACGCTCGGCGATCGTCGCCTTTTCAATCGAGCAGGTTTATGCGGTCGCCGAAACGCTGCGCCGGATGCGAGGAGGCGCCGCTGTGGTTATGGGGGCGCTGTCCCCACGTACCCGCAACGCGCAGGTCGCGATGTTCCAGTCGGGCGAGGTCGATTATCTGGTGGCAACAGACGCCATCGGCATGGGCCTAAACCTCGATGTCGCGCATGTTGCCTTTGTTAGCCTTTCAAAATTCGATGGCTCGCGGCGGCGGCGGCTGACTGTTGCCGAGATGGCGCAGATAGCCGGACGCGCTGGACGGCATCAACGCGATGGCAGCTTTGGCACGCTGGCGGGCGAAGGTAGCGAATTTACGCCCGAAGAAGTGTTGGCCATCGAAAATCACAACTTCCCCAAACTCGACTGGCTCTATTGGCGTCAATCCAAGCCACGGTTCGATAATATAGCGACGTTGATTGCCGACCTGGAGTCCAAGCCCAACCGCCCTGGCTTGCTCCCCGCGCCGAAAGCTATCGACCTTGCAGTGTTGAAACGGCTGGCGGAAATGCCGGATGTTACCGCACTCATCCGTCATCCGGTTGATGTGGCGCGTCTTTGGGAGGTCGCAAGCCTACCTGATTTCCGCCAGATGGGCGAAGAGCATCATAGCCGTTTCGTCGCGTCTTTGTGGCAGCATCTGGGGCAAGGCGACCGGGTGCTTCCGCAATCCTTGTATGCCAGCGAACTCGTGCGGCTCGATAACATCCAGGGCGACGTTGATACGCTTTCCGCCCGGATTGCTGGTGTGCGGACATGGACCTACATCGCACATCGCGGCGACTGGCTGGCCGATCCCGCGATGATGGCCGAACGTGCACCGGCGCTCGAAGAGAAATTGTCCGACGCGCTGCACGATGCGCTGCGCCAGCGATTTGTCGATAAGCGTACCTCGATGTTGTTGCGCAAAGGTGCGTCCGACATCGGGCTTTTACCTGTCGAAATCGGCGCAGATAAACGAGTTCTCGTCGATGGTGAGGACATCGGGTCTTTACATGGCTTCGCGTTTCGGGTTGACGCAGGCGCCAAAGCGGGTGACCGTAAGCTATTATTGGCCGCCGCCGAACGGCATCTGGCGGCGCATTTAAGACAAAAGGCAAGGGACGTAGGCATGGCAGAAGATAGCGAATTCGCGCTGGCCGCCGATAAAGAAGGCAGGCCGGCGATTTTCTGGAGGGGGGAAATGCTGGGTGCCTTGTCCAAAGGTCGGTCTATGATGCAGCCGGCGTTTGCGCCTGTAAAAGCCGTAGCGGGACTCGAAGGTGATGCCCTGCGCGAGATTACCACGCGCGCCGAGTCCTGGATTGAGGCACAATTGGCCAAGGCGATGGGTGGCATCGTCGGATTGCAGGAGCTGGCGCAGCAGGCTGATGTCGACGGTAATGTGCGCGCACTTGCGGTCCGACTGGCCGATGAAGGCGGCATTGCGGGTCGGCATTATCTGGCTGACGCTATTGCTGCGCTGCCCAAAGATGCTCGTGGCGCGGCGCGCAAGGGCGGGATCGTCTTTGGTGCGCTCGATATCTACCACCACGCGGCGTTGAAGCCTGCTGCCGCCAAATGGCGTGCTGCATTGTTTGCGGCGCGTGACGGACGCGCGATGCCCGAACTGCCACCCGAAAGCGCGGTACATTTGAAGGAATGGAAATTCGCCAATCCTTCGGAAGCTCGCAACGCCGGATATCGCCGGATCGGCGATGAATATGTCCGCATCGATTTGGCCGAGCGCGTCATCAAGAAAGCGCACGAGGCGCGCGGGCAGGGAAATTTGTTCGGAATGGACATGGCTTTTGCGACCTCGCTTGGGATCAGCGAGGCGGGACTGAAGGCATTGATGCGAGACGCCGGGTTTAGGCCGGCCGACGCGCCTGTCGAAAAGGTCGAAGAGCCGACTGAAGCGGTTGTTGCCGAAGAAGCGCCGGCAGTTGAAGCAGTTGAGAAATTCGAAGAACCAGCAGTAACGGCGGAAGCGCCCGATGCTCCAGTACCAGAGGAGTCCGCTGCAGCACAACCGGTGGTACTAACCCACTGGCGTTGGATTGGTTTGCCAAAGCCACGCCCACAAGAACAACGCCATTCCCGCCCGCGACCCGATCAGCCAAGGCCGCAACGCGCCGGTAAGCCAAATAGCAAGCCCGACCGGGCGCCGCCGCCACCCAAGCCAGCATCGCCGCCATCGGCTCTCGCGCTGCAATTGGCAGCGCTTAAGGGTTTGAAGCTCTAACCGGCTATGGCGGAAACGGCGCTGCGGATTGACAAGCTATTGTTCTTTCTACGTATCGCCAAAAGCCGCACTTTGGCGCAGGGATGGGCAGAAGCTGGCCATATTCGAGTCAATGGCCGAAGGATTGAAAAGGCCAGCGCGATGATAACCGCTGGCGACGTCATAACGCTACCAAAGGGCGAAGCGGTGCTGTCAATCAGGCTTTTAGCCGTTCCCATGCGCCGGGGTCCCAACGCCGAAGCGCAGATTTGCTATCAGTTGCTCGAATAAAAATTGTCATACAGCGATATTCCCCCGTTGACTTGGGCAGCCGCCTAGCAATAGGCAGCATATGGAGAGCGCCGCGTTTTGAACAGCTTTGGGGCGGACCGTTTTGGGAGTGTGTTGCCGATGACTTATGTAGTGACCGATGCGTGCATCAAGTGCAAATATATGGATTGTGTCGAGGTTTGCCCGGTCGACTGCTTTTATGAGGGCGAGAATATGCTCGTCATCAACCCCAATGAGTGCATCGATTGTGGTGTGTGCGAGCCTGAATGCCCCGCAGAAGCGATTTTGCCCGATACCGAAAATGGTCTGGAGCAATGGCTCGAACTGAATGCAACCTATAGCGCGGAATGGCCGAACATCACATCAAGCCGCGAACCGCCCGCAGACGCCGATGAACATAAGGGCGAAGAAGGCAAGTTTGACAAATATTTCAGCGCAGAGCCTGGTGACGGGGATTAATTACCGGCCAAGCGCCGTTCTTTCATCCAGTTCTTCTGATAGGTTTCAACTTCGCGCATCGCGGTGAACACGGTCATGTCTAACTTCGTGCGGCCCGTCCGGCCGAGGGCATATAGCTGGCTGTAATACCAATATTGCACGGCGAAGCCTTCTAGACCGCGCATCATTTTGACTTTACGCAGGCCGGACAGCCATTCGGGGAAAAGCTTCAATTGATTTTCGGTCCGCGGCAGCATCGCCATGCCGCCAAGGAGACGCTTTGGCGCCTCGGGCATCACGCAGAGCGGACGGCCGAGGCCGATAATGTCGGCGGCGCCCGATCTAAGCGCCTGCTCCATTGCCGATGCGCTTCGAAATCCGCCCGTTACCATCAGTGGTATAGTAAGCTCGTTCTTCATCGCTTTCGCAAAATCGACGAAATAGGCCTCGCGAGCCAAGGTGGTTTCGGCCACCGCTTGCACTTCTTCTGCCTCCAACCCCTCGATGCCGAGCAGCTTGGGCTGTTCATAAGTCCCACCCGATATTTCAATAAGGTCAACGCCCGCCTCTTGCAGCCATCGCGCGACTTGCAAGCTGTCCTCAAACGCGAAACCGCCGCGCTGGAAATCGGCGCTGTTGAGTTTGACCGAAATTGGAAATTCCGGTCCTACCAACTGGCGAACCGTATTTACGGTGAACAGAAGAAAGCGGGCTCGGTTTTCAAGTGATCCACCCCAACGGTCGTCGCGTTGATTTGAACGCGGGCTGAGGAACTGCGAGATTAGATAGCCGTGCGCGGCATGGATTTGCACGCCAGTGAAGCCGCAATCCTGACACGCCTTTGCGGCTTGTCCGAATCGGCTGATCAGGTTGAGGATTTCGTTCTCGGTCAAAGCGACTGGCATCCCGAACTGCCCGCCGGGAAGGCCAACCTTGACCGCCGATGGTGCCTTCGGGTGCGGATTGACTGCCTTCATTGTCTGCCGGCCTGCGTGGCTGATCTGCGCCCAGAAATGGCCGCCACCGCGTGTGGCTGCCGCTGTCCAGCGTTTGAGTGCCGTCTGCATGTCCTCATTCGGCAGCGCGTCAAGGATGACATTGCCCGGCCGTTCAAGATGGTTGCCGTCGATCTGGATATTACCGGAAAGCAACAGCCCCGCGCCGCCATCGGACCAGATGCCGTAAAGCTTCTCAAGCTCGGCAGTCGGATGACCTTCGGTATCGGCGAGCCCTTCGGTCATCGCCGCCTTGCCGATGCGATTGGGCAGCACTGCGCCGCAGGGCAGTTTCAGCGTTTGGGCGAGGTTCATTGTGTTGGCGGTTCATCAGCCTTGATTTCGGCCTTGTCCGGACCGCCGGTTTCTTTGGCTTCCGCCTTGTCGAGCTTGGCCTTTGGCGCGTCGGTAGAGGCAGGCGCGGCTTCAACAGGCGCTTCGTCCGTCGACGCGTCCATATTGATAGCGTCGTCGCTGATGGTGCCTTCAAGGCTGTCGATGTCGTCCATCCGCGTCTCGGTGACCTGATTGTCTTCCTTGGCGCCACCGCAGGCTGTGAGGGCGAGCAGGGCAAAGGCGAATGGGGCTTTAGTCAGGTGGGCAGGGCGCATTATTCCTCCAAATGCTTAACTGGCCGCGACCCTACATTCTCCGCCTGCTTTGGCAAGCGCGTTGAGGAAATTGGGCAGCGTCGCGGCAAGCGCTTCGTCGAAATCGTGGAGCGTTGCGTCGATGCCGAGGTCGGCGAGGCTGGTCACCGGATATTCCGCGATGCCGCATGGTACAATCCCACCAAAATGTGACAGGTCTGGCGATACATTGACTGCGAAGCCATGCATCGTCACCCACCGGCGGATACGGACGCCTATTGCGCCGATCTTAGCTTCCTGTCCGCTGCGGGTGTCACACCAGATACCTATCCGCCCTTCGGCGCGCCGTGCCTCAACGCCAAATTGCGCCAGCGCATCTATCACCCAGCCTTCGAGCGCGTGGACATAGCAGCGGACATCCTTGCAGCGTTTGGCAAGGTCCAGCATGACATAGCCGACGCGCTGTCCCGGGCCGTGATATGTGTAACGCCCGCCGCGACCCGTATCATAAACAGGAAATTGCTGGCTGAGCAGTTCGGCTGGGTCCGCGCTGGTTCCGCCGGTGTAAAGCGGTGGATGTTCGAGCAGCCAGATTAGCTCGTGCGCGCCGTCTTCGCGAATCGCGGTTTGCCTTGCTTCCATCCGCGCCACCGCGTCTGGATATGGCGTGAGGCCTTCAGAAACCTCCCAATCTACTGTGTTTGCGGTTGTCATGTGATGACTGGAATTTGCTGTGCCGCTTCGCGCGGGATTAATCCGGTAAGCCGGGGATCGGAAAAAATTTCTACTTGCCGTTGATAGGGTGTGAAACCCGACTTGATATAAAAGTTCAGCGCACCGGGCCCATCCAGCGTGCACGTATGTACCCACATACGTGCCACACCAGGTTCTGCCCACCCTGCCTGCAGCGCCATTGCCATAAGCCAGCGCCCATACCCCTGACCGGCCAGTTCAGGGACAAGTCCAAAAAATGCGATTTCGCACTGGCCGTTTTCGCGAAAATCCAGTTCGAGTATGCCGACTTCGATCCCGCGCCGGTCGAGTACCGCCCAGATGCGTACTTTAAGGTCGTGGACT
>JBGSPK010000032.1:0-16071 GCA_041738665.1 Sphingorhabdus sp.
AATTCTGGATGATCGAGCGCAATAATCCAGCGTCGGTTTCAACGATTGCGTCACCCGGACCGATGCGGATTGACAGTCCCTTTTCATGTGCCAGCGGTGCAAATGTTTCCCGCAATTCCAGTAGTAATGGACGCACTTGCAACGGTTGGGGTTCAGGAGTGACTCCGCCAGCATCCAACCGCGATATATCCAAAAGCGCACGCAACAGCGTATCTGCCGATTCAATTGATCGGTCGAGTTTACCCAATATATCGCCTTGGGCATCGGATATTTGCCGGCCCAACGCTGCAGCGAACAACCTCGCGGCATGTATTGGCTGCAACAGGTCGTGGCTGGCGGCGGCAAGAAACCGGGTTTTTTCTGAATCCGCTTCTGCCAGGGCTAGATTGGCCGACTGCAACTCGCTTGTCCGTTCGGCAACGCGGGATTCCAGTTCAATACGCGCGCGTTCGAGTGCGGCCAAGGCCTGCGCCTCGGCGGTGACATCGGTAAAGCACATGACATAACCACCGCTTGGCATCGGTCCGCCGACGGTTTTTAACACGCGCCCGTCGGGGCGAACGCGTTCGAAACTATGTGCCAGCCCATTGCGCATATGGCCCAATCGCTTTTCGACATGCGCTTGGACTTCCCCAGGACCGCATTCTCCGCGCTCGGCATTGTAGCGGATAAGGTCTGCCACCGGAGCGCCCACCCTAACCATGCCCGTCGGATATTCGAACATTTCCAGATAGCGGCTGTTCCAAGCGACGATGTTCAATTCGCGGTCGACCACGCTCACCCCGGGATCGATATTCTCCAGTGTCGCCGCGAGCAGTCCTTTGGAAAACCGCAGACTCTGTCCGGTATCATCGAGGATACGCGCAACTTCTTCATGGGTAAGGTTCGAGCCGTAAAGCGCCGAGCGTAAAAATGCCCGCGCGGATGGCAGTCCTACAACCCCGGCGATCAGCCGTTCGGCCTTGCGCGTGTTAGATCGGTCTATTCGCGCCTCGCTTGGTACATCTGCAAAAGCATCCGCGGCAGATTCAGGACCGACGAAGCGGGCCACAACCGCCTTTAGTTCACGTATATTGGAAACAGATGCCGCATCGGGATAAGAATTACGCAACAAACCCGGCAGCGCACCCGTTTGCACCCGCCGCATCGTCACCAGCGAAAACGCGACCAGATTGGCGCCGATGCTCCAGATGGCGCCATGGCTTATCGGACTTAGGCCGTCGATTCCGAGCAGAGCGTTGGGATCGGCCAGCGTACCCCGCAACCCGGCAAGCCAATATTCGCCCACCATCTGCGGCATAGCCAATGTGTAGATCCAAACAACCAGCCCGGTAAGCAATCCGGCTTTGGCCGCTGATGCGTCGCGATTACTGCCGAGTACCGCAAGGATCAAGGCGGGTGCAAATTGTGCCATCGCCGCAAAAGCGACCAAACCTATAGACGCCAGCCGCTGATTGTCTGCAATCCCCAAGGCCCAACCGAGCGCCGCAAGCATGATCGCAGCCATCGCCAGCCGCCTCGTCGTCAGCAGCGCGCGACCAAGATCGCCTTCGCCTTTTAAGCGATCACTTCGCACCAATAACGGCGCGACGAGATCGTTGGAGATCATCGTCGATAGCGCGATGGTTTCGACCAACACCATTGCCGTCGCCGCCGAAAAACCGCCCAGAAATATCAGCATTGTTGGCAAGGTCATCTGCTGCGACAGCGGCAGTTGAAGCACATATAGGTCGGGACGGGTTTCGGGCGGCAACAGCGACAGGCCTGCTGCTGAAATAGGAAGAACAACGATGAGTGTGGCAATCATGTATGCGACAAACGGCCAACGAGCGCGGGTGACGTCGCTTGAACTGTTGGCTTGGATTACCGTCATGTAAAACTGTCGCGGCAGGCAAATTATTGCTGCCATAGACAGCAATGTGATCACGAAAAAATCGATACCGATATTTGATGGCTGGAAGTTTGTGGTCAGCCGGGAAATGCCAGATGATGTAGCCACAGGGTCAGCCTGGGTAATCATTACTATTGCCACTACGCCAGCGACCAACAATGCCCCGAGCTTCAAAAGTGATTCTATGCCGACGGCGAACAGTACCGCATCGTTGCGGCCGGCCACCTCGTAGCGACGTGTGCCATATACCATGGTGAACAATGCCAAGCCAACGGCAGCAACGGCCATGGCGATGGTCGCACTTCCTCCTCCTGATATCAGCGCATAAGTTGTGCCGAGCGAGCGCAACTGAAGCGCAAGATACGGTATGCTGCCGAGCAATGCCAATATGGTGACCAATGCGGCGACGCTTTGGCTTTTCCCAAAACGTCCACCGATGAATTCGGATATCGAATTGGCACCATCGCTTTTGACTGCATCAATCAACTTTCGCAGAAACGGATGGGCAAAAACGAAAATGAGCATCGGGCCAAGGTATATGGGAATGTAGGACCACCCGTCGGCTACGGCTGAACCCACCGCGCCATAATATGTCCAGCTTGTACAATATACTGCCAGCGCCAAAGCATAAGCAGGGACGCGCAAACGCAGCTTAAGCCCGGCATTGCTATGGCTCTCTGCCCAGGATGCAAATGCAAATAGGCAAAGGGCATACGCAATGACAACCGCCAAAGGCAGCATTCCGAGCATTCCTCTCCCTCGATACCGACAATTTTAATACCACCTCATGCCGCTTTTGCAGCCAACAAGCAATGATGGCACATTGGCAGCCCAAGGTGGATGGGCCACTTAATGCCGATCCAACGCATTCAACCAAGGCGCTGATGAGGCTAACGGGATGTTCTCATTCAAATGTGATCATAGCTCAATCAAATGGCGATAAACTAGCACTAAGCCGCCATTCCGAAATGCGGTAAGTCTCCAGGCTACTTTCGCTAACATATCGGCCGTTGAAACGACCAAACTTCGTGTTCAAAACAAGCCATTCATTCAGATTGGCGAAAGCCTCGCTTCAGATAAAAAGGACCACCTTTAAGCCGTCACCGATACGAGCCAAGCTTTGCCCTGCATCATCACGCCTTGCCCGGCTACATAATGTGCCTGGAATAGATCGACCAAATCCACCTCGGCTGCGGCACGAACTTTTTCGCCTTGTTCATCGAGCGCGCGTCCAACCGCCATTGAAGACAGCACAAAAGATACAGCATCGTGCGGTGCGGCATTCACGCCTCCAATCGGCTGAAGCCCTTCATAGGGGACAACGTTCGCTCCGGAAAAGCCGCCACTTGCAAGTATTTCGTTCAGATAGTCGAGGTCTTCAAACGCGAATGGGCCGGGCGTGCGTGGAATCGCCGGGGGTATGTCGACATGGCGGCGGACGATGCCCATCATTTCCATCATCCACAAATTGTCGCGTGGTGGGCCCCACACCGCTAAATCAAGGCGCGCACCCGGACGCAGCAGGCTGTGCAAATTCGTAAAGGCGCTGTGCGGTTCGGTGAAAAACATGCTGCCAAAGCGCGAAAAGAGCCGGTCGAAAGGCGCCTCGGCGAGTTGGACGGTTGACGCATCCGCGCAAATGAAGCGGATATTGCTGACACTGGCATCGTTGGCGCGCTGCGCAGAGGCAGTGGTCAAATCGGGTGAAATGTCGATACCAAGGACTTCGCCAGAGGGCGCTATTGCCTGCGCAATGGCAATCGTGGTCCCGCCACCACCGCAGCCGATATCGAGCACGCGTTCGCCGGGTTTGAAATCAGCCTGCTTCAAAAGAGCTTCACCGATCGGAGCGATCATGCCTTCGAACCGCGCGAGATTGGCGAGCCATTTGGTACCCATCTCGCCTGCCCAGTCTTCGCCCTTCAATGCTTCGGGGCTGCTCTCGATCTTTCCGGTCATTTTTTGCCTCTCCCTTTGAAGCCTCTTAAAGCAACACCCAGCGGATGATACCGCCGACCATCGCCAGTGCCGCAACGCTGAGCAGCCAGATGCCGAAAAACCAGCCGAGTTGTTTGGCGCGCGGCATCAATGATATCCGTCGTGGCCGACTTTACCGCGAAACACCCAATAGGACCATGCGGTATAGGCCACAATAATGGGCACCATGATCGATGCGCCGATCAGCATGAATACTTGGCTCCGATAAGGCGCCGCCGCTTCCCAGATCGTGACGCGCGCCGGAATGACATTTGGCCAGATCGAAATGCCAAGGCCAAGCAGGCAAAGGCCAAACAATGCAAGCGCCCAGAAGAAGGGCTGCGCATCTTTGGTCTGGCGCAGACTGCGGTAGAAGAAAAATGTCACGGCGATTGTCGCCATCGGCACCAATGCAGTTGCCAATACGCCTGGAAAGCTGAGCCAGCGGATATGATATTGCGCCTCAAGCGTCAGCGTGGCGAGGCTGATGACGCCGATCATCACCAGCAAGCTTATACCCAGCCGTCCGGCATAGGTGACCGCTTGACGTTGCAAACCGCCTTCGGTTTTCCAGTTGAGCCAGCACGCACCCAAAAGTGCATAGCCGACGACCAAGCCAAAGCCGGTCAAGATGCTGAACGGCGACAGCCACTCCCACCAGCCACCGGCATAAGCGCGGCCCTCCACGGTAATGCCCTGCAACAGCGCGCCGAGCGCGATCCCTTGGGCGAAGGTTGCGATGAACGAACCCGTCGTGAACGCGCGGTCCCACAGCTCGCGGTGGTCCGGATCACGCCACCGGAACTCGAATGCGACACCGCGAAATACAAGGCCGAGCAGCATTGCGATCATCGGAGCGTACAGCGCAGGCAGGATAATCGCATAAGCGAGCGGGAACGCCGCAAGCAACCCGCCAACTCCCATCACCAGCCATGTCTCGTTCCCATCCCATACCGGCGCGATACTGTTCATCGCGGTGTCGCGGTCGGTGCCGACCTTGAAAAAGGGAAACAATATGCCGATGCCAAGGTCGAAGCCGTCCATGACAACATAGGCGATGATAGCGAAACCGATGATACCGGCCCAGATGACTGTCAGGTCCATTATACGATCTCCCCGCTGCGTGCATTACCTGGAATACCGTCGCCTGACAGTAGCTGCGGCGCAGGGGTGATCCCTGCGCTGCGGATTGGTGCATCGCTTGGCGGTGCTTCATGCGCTTCGGGTGGCTTCTTCATCAGGCGAAGCAAATACCAGATGCCCATGCCGAACACTGCGAAATACACCACCACAAAGGCAAGAAGCGAGAAAGCCACGGCGGGTGCATCAAGAGGTGAAGCGCTGTCCACGGTTCGGAGCACGCCATAGATGGTGAATGGTTGCCTGCCGACTTCAGTTGTCACCCAACCTGCAAGCACGGCAATGAACCCGCTTGGTCCCATGGCGAGAGCGGCACGGTGAAGCCACGGCCAGTCATAAAGCTTCTTGCGCGCCCGTGCCGTTAGGCTCCACAGGCCAATCCCGACCATTGCCATGCCAATCCCGACCATGATCCGGAAAGACCAGAACACGATACCAACTGGTGGCTCGTCCGCATCGGGGATAGTATCAAGCCCGTCTAGCGGAGCGTTAAGGTCATGCTTGAGAATTAACGACGACAGGTTGGGAATTTCGATTGCGTAATCGACCGTCCGTTCTTTGCTGTTGGGGATGCCGAATAATATCAGCGGCGCGCCGTCGGGATGGCTTTGATAATGCCCCTCCATCGCCATGACCTTGGCAGGTTGATGTTCGAGCGTATTGATCCCGTGGAAGTCGCCCGCGACCACCTGAAGCGGCGCCACAATGGCCGCCATCCACATCGCCATTGAAAACATCTTGCGCGCGCCGGGATTGGCTTTGTCTTTGAGCAAATGCCACGCGCCAACGGCACCCACCGCGAAGGCTGTGGTCAGATAGGCGGCGAGCAATGTGTGGACGAGCCGGTAAGGAAAGCTTGGATTGAAAATGATTGTAAGCCAGCTATCGCCGGGCACAAACTGGCCGTTTGCGGCAATCTCGTAACCGACCGGCGTCTGCATCCAGCTGTTGACCGACAATATCCAGAAGGCGGAAATGAAGGTGCCAACGGCCACCGCCAGCGTCGCAACAAAGTGAAGCTTGCGCCCTACCTTGTTGATGCCGAACAACATGACGCCCAGAAAGCCTGCCTCAAGGAAAAAGGCGGTCAAAACTTCATAGGCCATCAACGGCCCGATAACCGGCCCCGCCTTGTCGGAAAATACCGACCAGTTGGTGCCGAACTGATAGGACATGACGATGCCCGACACGACACCCATCGCAAAGACGACCGCGAATATCTTGAGCCAGTAACGGTACAGATTGGCATACACGCCCTTACCGGTTTTCAGCCACAGGCCTTCGAGCACCGCAAGAAAACTCGCCAGCCCGATGGAGAAGGCCGGAAATAGAAAGTGAAAGCTGACAGTAAAAGCAAACTGTATGCGGGCGAGAATTATTGCCCATTCCTGTTCAATCATGGCCGTTCTCTTTAGATGGCGTTTGAATTATTACTGCGCTGGCGTTGGCTTACCGGCAATTGCATAACGGACGTTTGTGGTTGCATTTGAGCAATGCTTTACTGATGCGGCATCATATCCAGCCACGCGCAGCCATAGTATCGGGGGTATTCGGGGCATTATCTTCGTCGTCTGATGACTGGATAAGTGACTGGAACGCTTCATTTTGCGACAGCCAGACTTTGCCGGTTAAATCATGAGGCAGGTGCGACTTCTGAAGCGCATCCATGACCGGTCCTTTGACCTCGGAGAGGTGCAGTTTCACCTTTGCATCGGCGAGCCGGTGGTTGATCGCTTCAATGCTTTCAAGCGCTGATGCATCAACCGCGTTTATCGCTGAACACATCAGGATGAGGTGGCGCAGTTCGGATTGTTCGGCGACCTGTTCGAGCACGAATTCTTCGAGCCAGCGGGCGTTGAGATAGGTGAGGCTTTCGTCGATGCGGATGGTCAATATGCGCGGGTCGGTGAACACCTTGTGGCGTTTGATATTGCGGAAATGTTCGGTCTCGGGGACTCGTCCGACTATGGCCGCGTGCGGGCGGGATGAGCGCCAGAGGAACAAGGCGAGGCTGAGGCCGACGCCTGCAATCACGCCAGGCTCTACGCCTATCAGGAGCGTTACTGCTATTGTCGCCGCCATCGCGGCAAAATCAGGCTTGGAATAGCGCCAGATGGCGCGCGGCGTTTTGAAATCGACGAGGCTAAGGACTGCAACGATGATCGTGCCTGCCAATGTCGCAATCGGCAGCGACGCGAGCAGTGGGGTCAGGAACAGTGCTGCGAGTAATATACCGACCGCCGTGAAAGCACCCGCCGCGGGGGTTTCAGCGCCTGCATCGAAATTGACAACCGAGCGGGCAAATCCGCCTGTTACCGGATAGCCA
The DNA here is from genome assembly GCA_041738665.1 of Sphingorhabdus sp. Taxonomy (GTDB): domain Bacteria; phylum Pseudomonadota; class Alphaproteobacteria; order Sphingomonadales; family Sphingomonadaceae; genus Sphingorhabdus_B. The sequence goes on from JBGSPK010000032.1 coordinate 7,335, forward strand.
CCCGAAAAAGCGGCAGCGACATTGGCGGCGCCGAGGCCGATTAATTCCTGATCGGGGACGATGCGCTGGCGTTTTTTGGCGGCGAGCGTTTGCGCGACTGACACCGATTCGACAAAGCCGATGATGCTGAGCAGTAATGCAGGAATGGCCAACCGCTGCCACAGTTCGGCATCGAACAAGGGCACGGTAAATGGCGGCAGGCTTTGCGGGATGCTGCCGACAACCTTCACGCCTTTGGCTTCAAGATCGAATGCAATGACAGCCAGGATCGAGAGCGCGACCGCCACGATAGGCCCGGCTTTTGCGACCAGATCGGCGGGGCGCGCTGCCAATCCAAAACGGACGAGCAAGGGTTTTAGACCTTTTCTCACCCAGAACAGGAAGCCGGTTGCAATCACACCGATGGCCAACGTGTAAAGGTTGGTGTCCTTGGCATTTTCGATTAACGTAGTGACCAGTTCGGGCATTGCCTCGCCCGAGGCCTTGATGCCGAGCACCGACTTCAACTGGCTCGTCGCGATGATGATGCCGCTCGCGGTTATGAAACCGGACACCACAGGGTGCGATAGTAGATTGGCCAGAAAGCCAAGCCGCAACACGCCCATCACAATCAGGATCAGGCCAGACAGAAGCGCCAGAATAAGCGCTGCGGCGATAAAGTCGGGGGTTCCCGGCGGGGCAACCGCGCTTGCCGCCGTCAGCGTCATAAGCGAAATCACCGCGACCGGCCCAACCGCGAGCGCGCGGCTCGTACCGAACAAGGCGTAAGCAATGATCGGCAGGATCGACGCGTAAAGGCCAATTTCAGGCGGCAGTCCAGCCAGCATGGCATAAGCCAGACTTTGCGGGATCAGCATGATCGTGACGATTGCGGCGGCGACCAAATCATTGGTCAGCGTCACACCGCCATAGCCGCGACCCCATTCGAGTATGGGCAGATAGCGCGCCAGTTTCATGTTGGTTGCGCCGCCCCGATTTTGTGCGGTTTGACCATCCATTCATGCCCTTTGAGCATGCCGTGCCAGTAAATCGGCGGAAGGATCGTGTCCTTCAGCAGCCATGAAAGCCGCGATGGCCGGGTGCCGTCAATCAACCAACTGGGAAAGCTCGGCAGCAACTTGCCGCCATAGCCGAACTCGGCGAGGACAATCTTGCCACGCTCGACGGTGAGCGGGCAGCTGCCGTAGCCGTCATAATCGGCCACTGGCGGCTTGCCCTCAAGAGCGGCCAAAACATTGACCGCGACAACGGGCGCTTGCTTGCGCGCCGCCGCCATTGTTTTGGCGTTTGATGCTGAACAGGCGTCTCCTAAAGCAAAGACATTGGGATAACGCACATGCTGCAACGTCGCTTCATTGACCTCGATAAAGCCGCTGGCGGCGGCAAGCGGGCTATTGCGCACGAAGTCTGGCGCGACTTGCGGTGGGACGACATGGATCATGTCAAATCGCTCTTGGACTCGCGTGACAGTGTCGCCGCGCTTCTGTTCGAATGTCGCAATTTTTGCGGGACCATCGATGGCGACGAGCTTCGATTCAAAATTCAGATGTGCGTCATAGCGTTCGATATATTCCATCAGTGCGGGGACATAGGCCGCGACACCGAAAAGCACCGCGCCGCTATTGTGAAATTGGACATCAATGTCCTTCAACACGCCTGCGCTCTCCCAGTTGCTGCACGACAGATACATCGACTTTTGCGGAGCGCCGGCGCATTTGATCGGCATCGGCGGCTGGGTGAACAGCGCGCGCCCGCGCTTCATGTCTTTGACAAGGCGGTTGGTGTAAGGTGCCAGGTCGTAACTATAGTTGGATGTAACGCCATTCTTACCCAGCGTTTCGGTCAGGCCTTCGATTGCGTCCCAATCGAGCTTGATACCGGGGCAGGCCACCAACACCCGGTAGGCAACTGACCTGCCGTCATCGAGCATCACGGCATTCTGTTCGGGGGCAAATCCTGTCGCGGCCTTTTTGATCCATTCGACGCCGCGTGGCATCACCGATTTTTCGGAGCGGCGGGTGAATTCTGCGGAAAACACTCCTGCGCCAACCATCGTCCATCCGGGCTGATAATAATGCACATCGGTGGGATCAATGACCGCGATATCGAGGTCCGCATTGCGTTTGAGCAAGCTGGCCGCCGTCGCGATTCCGGCGCTTCCGCCACCGACAATCACGACATCATAGGTCTTCGAGCCCGACGGTTTGCCCAACGACTGCTGAGCCAGTTCGAACACCTTGCCCGAACGCGCACCTGACCGGCAATAAGAAAGGACGGGCGACGGCAAAGCATCGAGCGCGGCGCGCATTTTTGCGCCATCGCTTGGGGTGACCCCGGAGGAGGACACCGGAATATAAGCGAATTTCATGCCGAGTGCATCGGCTTGTTCCTGCACGATTTTGGAAGCTAGCTGTGCAGCCTCTTCATTGTCGGGGCGATTACAAATAATCGTCTTGAAGCCTTGGGCAGCGGCGTCGCGCACCTCGTCGAGCGTCAGTTGACCGGAGACAGAAAATACCGGTGAAATTTGTTTGAATGGCATGTTGATTTCCTGCTTGGCCGGATAGTTATGGGTCTTAATTCTTCCCGCGCGTCGACAGGCCAAAAGGCAGATAGGCCGGGCATGTCCCAACGAGGCTGGTCAACAGAAATGCAGCGGCCACGACTCCGAGGACTAAGGCGAGTGTACCAGATAACGCACCCATCAGATAGGCAATGCCAATTGCTACAACGACGATGAGGCGAAAGGCCCGGTCAAGATTTCCCATATTTTTTGTCATTTTATTATCCTCTCACTTGGACGAAACGGGAATGAAACGTTGCGCAGCCATTCCGACGAGCATTGCGGCGACGAACGGCAAAACGGCAACCGGTGCAATCGCAAGATCGGCAAGCGCTGGCCCCGGGCATAGGCCGGCAATACCCCATCCCATTCCGAACAATATGGCACCGACCGCCAACGGGCGATCCAGCTTGGCTGTTCCCGGCAAGTCAAATGCCGGCGCGGCGAGCGGCGACGACAGCCTTGATTTGATCATCCAGGCAAATGCCATCGGGACTATGGCCCCGCCCATGACGAATGCCAGCGTCGGGTCCCATTTACCAAACAGGTCAAGAAAGGCCTGAACCCGAGCAGGATCGGACATGCCCGAATAAGCAAGCCCGGCACCGAACAACAGGCCGGAGAGGAGTGCGATTAGCGTGCGGTTCATAGCCAGCCTCCAGCGCGGAGCAGTCCGACGGTGACAAAGCCGCTTGTCATAAACATGCCAGTTGCAACCATTGACCGCGGCGAAAGGCGCGACAGGCCACACACGCCGTGGCCGCTGGTGCAGCCTGAGCCGAGCCTTGTGCCATAACCAACAAGTAATCCGCCGATAATCAGCGGCCAGACCGAAGCTGGAAAGCTGACCTCAACGGTGCCCAATAAGCGCGCAATCGGGAACGCCCCGAGCGGCAGGCCAAGGACGAACGCGATGGCGACATTTCTTGGCGCGCCTGTATCGGCTATGCCGGTCGCGCGCGCCGCAAGCCCGCTTACGCCGGCAATCCGCCCAAGCCCGAGCAACATGATTGCCGCCGCAAGCCCGATCAACAATCCGCCGATAAAGCCTTCAACCGGCATGGCATTGGGGAACGCCGGGATCATACCGCATTGACCGGGATTTTCAGATAGGTCACGCCATTGTCATCCGCCGGCGGCAAATGCCCTGCACGCATGTTTACCTGAACCGATGGCAAGATAAGGCGCGGCATATCGAGTGTCGCATCGCGCGCTTCACGCATCGCCACAAATTCATCCTCGGTTACGCCATCATGGGCGTGGACGTTGCCTTTGCGTTCGGCCTCAACGGTTGTTTCCCACACATATTCGATTCGGCCAGCGGGCAGATAATCGTGACACATGAACAGGCGAGTCGTGTCAGGTAACGACAATATCCGCCGCAATGACTGGAACAATTGCCGCGCATCACCACCCGGGAAATCTGCCCGCGCCGTGCCGTAATCGGGCATGAACATGGTGTCGCCGGTGAACACGGCGTCGCCAATAACATAAGCGATGTCTGCTGGCGTATGGCCGGGGACATGAAGCACAGTGACGTTGAGATTGCCGATCTGGAAATGGTCGCCGTCGGCAAAAAGCTGGTCAAAGTCCGAACCATCACGCTGGAAATCGGTGCCGGCGTTAAAGAGTTTGCCGAACACATTCTGCACAGTGACGATATGCTCGCCTATGGCAATTTTGCCGCCGAGCTTTTGCTGAAGATATGGCGCTGCCGACAGATGATCTGCGTGCGCATGGGTTTCGAGCAGCCAGTCAACCGTCAAGCCCTTGTCCGCGACATAAGCGATAATCGAGTCCGCTGACCCGAACGACGTCCGACCCGAAGCGGGATCAAAATCTAGCACGCTGTCGATGATGGCGGCACGCTTGGTTTCGGGATCATGCACCACATAGCTCACTGTAAAGGTCGGCTTGTCGAAAAAGGCATGGATTACAGGAACGCCGCGTTGCGCGCCGCTTACTTGCGAAATGGCACTGCCTAAAGCTGAGTCGGACATCGGAATCTCCTTATAAAATCATATTTACATAAACGATGTAATCCACTATCGATATTGCGTCAACAAGACTCTCATGGCAGCGGCGGTTGGAAGGCAGGATGATATAATGGAAGAACTTCAGGCCCAGATGATACGGCCTTTAAGAATTGGCGATATCGCACCCGATTTCAGGGCGCGAACAACCATGGGTGATAAAAGCCTGTCCGATTTTCGCGGACGCTGGCTGATCTTTTTTTCACACCCGGCAGATTTCACGCCGGTTTGTACGACCGAGTTTGTGGCTCTCGCTAATGCATCGTCGGATTTCGACAGCGCAGATTGCGCTTTGCTGGGTCTTTCGGTTGATAGCCTTTATTCGCATCTCGCGTGGGTCAAAGCGATTGAAGAGCAGTTCGGCACCAGAATTGGTTTTCCGATAGTCGAAGACCCGACCATGGCTGTTGGCCGCGGTTATGGAATGATCGATGACAATGCAGTCGATAGCTCTGCAGTCCGGTCGACCTATTTCATCGATCCGGAAGGTGTTGTCCGCGCTATCACGACTTATCCGCACAATGTAGGGCGCTCTGTTGCCGAAATGCTTCGCCTGTTGCAGGCATTGCAGGCAGTAGCCGACGGGCAGAATGTCGCGCCTGAAAATTGGCACCCCGGACAGGAATTGCTCTCGCCGCCCGCGTTGACGGCAGATTCAATGAGCGGACGCAGCGACTGGTTTTGTCATAAGGCAGGACAATAATGAGCGCTCTGTTTGAAAGCCGCGAGCAAGCGGGAAAAGCAGCAGAAAAGCTGAAGGTCTATGCACAACCGCAGCGGTTGATGATTTTATCCTGTCTTTTGCGCGGAGAGTGCACCGTTGGCGAGATTGATGCAGCAACCGGTATCGGCCAACCTGCGCTTAGCCAGCAGCTCGCCGAACTGCGTCGCAACGAACTTGTCAAAACGCGCCGTGCTTCAAAGCAAATCTGGTATGAGCTGGCCGATGAAAAAGTTGGTGTTTGCGTTCGCGCGATGGAAGTGATCTTAGGAGACGAAAGCGACGTCCAGCAGCTTTTGACCAGCGCCCTGCATGGTGCCACCGCAACTAAGCCTCTAACATCGCTCAGCGGCGCTGCTGGATTTGCGCGTATACAAATGACGAGGTACGCGAAATCTATCTGACCGCGAGTCAACGGCTGCGCGGTAGCGGCGACAGTGGTTCAGACATTACCATACAGGTCGAGCGCAGCTTTGCCACTGGCGACCGCGTGATGCTCTTGCGCAATGAGCGCGAGCTTGGGGTCAAGAATAAAAGTCTCGGCACTCTACAATCGGTTAGCGCGCAACGGATATCCCCATGGACCAGCAGCAAATGCCTTTGGCTAAAGGCGCTCGCGTTACTGTCGATACCGACTGCATCAGTCGCGCAAGTCCCCGTCCCTTCAGCGCGCCCGCAATGGCGTAAACGGGTCAACCAGATATCTATAATCCACGGTTCCTTCAGGCAATAGAACGCTGCCCTCGTGCAGGATTAGCGCGGGCACCAACACCCAAAGCCATTTGAAGATAAGGAATAGCTCGGCTGCCAAAACCGCGTTGATCACAAAGAAGGTATAGGTCACGCGCGCAAATATCTGAGGCCGCGTGAGCGCCACGAACAGCTGATCGCGTTCAACCGGGATCACCGCTTCAATCGCCTGCGGACATAGTAGCGGCAGACTGAATTCCAGCCACGATGCTTGCTGGACCAAAAAGGATGAACCAGCCTAGGATCACCACACCGCCATGCCGCCAGTTCATCCGCCCCGTCAGCTTCAAGAAGTCTACCGATGTAATCGCAATTACCGCCGCCGTCGCCACCGTCCCAAGCAAAGTTCCTTGCATCCAGCGCCTGGCATTGACGACAACACCTGAACCTTGCGGGTCAGTAGCAAGGTCTTGCGGGAAGACAGCTGATGGGACGAATGCGAGACCAAATGCAATTATTGATCGTAGTAGCGATTGACGGACGCGCATTCTGGTTCCTCTTAAATCCGTACATGAAGGCGCCGATATAACTGACAAATGGTCTCGTTGAAGTGAGCGTCTCTCAGAACTATCCTTACAAATATCAGATGTCTGAGGGCGACGGATTGTCATTCGTCAAATTGGGTGGTGAGATTAACATGAGTAGTATTCACATCGACGGTATTCGCCGGATACTGATGCTGCGCAGCGCCTTTGGCTTCGCCCAGCATCTGGCCACTGGGGCATAGACAAAATGGCACAATGCTCTCAATTTACATCTTTGTCCTTGGCGATATAATCAAAATAAATTAGACTCTATATAAAACCTAAAATGACATAAAATACAAAGAAGACTGCTAAAAATTCCGGAATAAAAATACGTAATGGGATGAGGGCAAATATAAGAATTACAAATCCTGTAGTTCTTCTTGCGTTACATGGGCTAATTATTTTTTCCTTAAAAATATATTTTCAACATATTCACCTAGTTTTACGCTAACTAGCGCAAGAAATATTGTGTATATAGTGGCGATTCACAGGATTACTTTCGCCGTCATCAGAAAATCCTGTCCCAGGCGTTGCGAACTTTATCGCAAAAGGATTGGCTGCCGCCAACAGATGTGACTGCACCAGATGCTACAGAACCAACGGCCGTACGCCTAGCAGCATCCTGGACTCGCTGATCATTCAAGCTGCGGTGCAAATCACGCGTACCGCGCTGCATCCACGGTAGAACATCCATAGAATGTTCCAAGCCACGCGGCTTAAAGGCTCCAGACAACCTGCCGCCGATAGCGCCAAGGCCAGCATTCAAGGCCAGTCCCTCCCATGTAATGCAGTCATCGTCTGCAGATTGTGTTGCTGCATACTGGCCTGCATTCGTTAGACCGCCAAGGATAACGGCGCCTCCAGCAGTCGTGGCAGCAAAGGGAGCCGCAGCACCTGCAACACAACCCGCGCCAGCTCCGATAGCAACATGAGGCAGGCTTGTACTCCCTTGTGAAATATACTCACCAATCGCTGTACCTGCCCCTCCAACTAATGCCCCAACACCGCAAAGCACCAACGGCACCACCTCTCCTGTCGGATCGGAATATCTTAGAGGATTGTTCATCGCATAGCTATAAGGCGATGGCCCGCCATCCAATCCAATGGGATCAGCCTGGATATAACGGCCTGTGCTGCTGTCATAATCGCGGTAGCGGTTGTAATAGAGGTCGGCCGTGGTGCGGCTCTGGCCCGGGAAGCCAGGGACGCTGTAGTCGGTGGGCGGGTTCAGAGTGTTGCCGCTCCCATCGCTATAACGGATCGGAACGCCCATATGACTGGCATGCACCCAAGCGAGCTGCGTTGTGCCGGGGGCGGTGGTGTCGGGCACCGCCACCGCCAGCGGCATATAGCCGCCCAGACCATCGGGCATAGCCAGATGAACTCGGCCTTCACGTCACTTACGTTGCTGCCATATTCACCGAGCACACGGCGATCGGGCGCATAAACAAAGCGGCGCGTGTCGCTACCAGTGGTGGTCGCAACCCGGTCATCGAGACCGTTGTAAACATGCGAGAGGCTCGCTTCGCCAGCGCGCGCAGAACTGGTCAAACGTCCGTGACCGTCATAGCCTGCACTCACCGTCACCCCGCCCGGGGCGGGCTTCTGTGAGAATGTTGCCGCGGGCATCCTACGCGTGCCAGAGGGGCCAGTAATGCCCTGAAGCCGGTTTGTGCCTGCCTGCAGCGCATAACGATCAATGCTTGCAGCACTCGCGGGGTCATCCGGCAACGGCCGGGTGAGCACCCTGGTCCGGTTGCCGTTGCCGTCGAACAAATAATCGGTGCGACGCGTCGTGCCCGATGCCGCCGTAACCCGTGTGAGTCGCCCAACCCTGTCGTACGCAAAGTTCTGCGTTCGAGACGCATCAACATGGTCAGTGATGCGGACCATATTGTCATCGGCGTCATAGCCATAAGTAAGGTGCGAGATGTTCATGCCATCGGCCGCTTTGGTCAACCGCCGCGCGACGACCGTACCTATCCCGGCGAAGCGATCCATCGCGGCGCGGCGCGCAGGGTCCAAAGTGCTGTACGGCACGAGAATAATAGTGCGTGTCGCTGGATCATAACTCGTCGCACCGTTGCGATCGGCGAGGCTGATAACCGGCTTAAATTGCGGATGGCGACCACACGAAGATAGA
>JBGSPK010000034.1:0-1811 GCA_041738665.1 Sphingorhabdus sp.
TATACTCTCGCGCAACTTGTCATAGTCGCCACGATTATCTTTAACCGCTTTGACCGCTGCGTCGTTGGCTTCTTCCAGAAAATCTTCGAGATCTTCTTCAATCGGTACGCCATGCAGGCGGATTTGCGGATCGCCAAGCAAGGCATCGTCACCGTCAAGCGCCACGGCGACGTTTATGATGCCATACCATGACAGCCGCCGTCGTTCGTTGATTGTCGCGCCATCGGCGGCGATTATCGTGTCGCCGTCAAGGATAAGGCGTCCGGTCCGCTCCTTACCGACTATCTCTGGCTTGCCAGGTGCCAACCGCACTACATCGCCGTTCGATTGCACCAGTGCGTTCGCAACGCCATGGGCCAACGCAAAGCGCGCCTGCTCGGCCATGTGACGGCGTTCTCCATGAACGGGAACCAGAACTTGCGGCCTGATCCAGTCGTAAAAAGCAGCCAGTTCGGGCTGTCCTGGATGCCCAGACACATGCACATGCGCCTGCTTTTCGGTGACGGTCAGGATATTTCGCTCGGCAAGCTTGTTCATGATGACGCCAATGGCGATCTCGTTACCAGGTATCTGCTTGGACGAGAAGATGACCGTATCGCCCTCCTCCAGCTTAACAGGATGATTGCCGTCTGCGATACGCGCTAGTGCAGCGCGGGCCTCACCTTGTCCGCCCGTGGCAACAACCATGACATCGTGACGTGCCAAGCCATCGACCGCCTCCATATCGACGGTTTTGGGCATATCTTTAAGATATCCATTGGCTTGCGCTGCTTCGATAATCCGGTGCAACGAGCGTCCGGCAAAGCACAAGGTACGCCCGGTTTCACGTGCCACCTCTCCCATCGTCTGCAACCGAGCGGCATTGGACGCAAATGTAGTGAGCAGCACCCTGCCCTTCGCCGCCTTGACGGACTTCAGAAGGTCCGCCTTGACGCTACCTTCGCTACCGCTGTCGTCAGCGTTGAATGCATTAGTGGAATCGCAGACCAGTGCAAGGACGCCGCGATTGCCGATGGCGGTCAGCTGCTCTGCTGTCGATGGCTTGCCAATCACCGGCTGCTCGTCGAGCTTCCAGTCGCCGGTATGAAAAATCTTCCCATAAGGCGTAGTGATGACGCACGCACTCATTTCGAGGATGGAATGCGCTAACGTAACGAACTGGAATCCAAATGGACCTAGGTCAAAGCTGCCTTCCATCGGAATGACTTTAAGCTCGACGCTATCGGCGATACCCTCTTCTTCAAGCTTTCCGCGAATAAGTGTCGCGGTAAAGGGTGTCGCATATAATGGTACACCTAAGTCGGCGGCAAAATAGGCGACTGCACCGATATGATCTTCATGACCGTGGGTCAGAACGATTCCGAGCAAATCGTCCTTGTGCTGCTCGATAAATTCCAGATCGGGCAACACCAGATCCACGCCAGGATATTCCGAATTGGCAAAGGTCAGGCCCAGATCGACCATCACCCATTTGCCCTGGCAACCATAAAGGTTGACGTTCATTCCAATTTCATTCGACCCGCCAAGCGCGAGGAAAAGTAACTCATTCTTTGGGGTAGTCATTATTTTTGTTCTCTATTCCTGTACAAATGCGCCAGCCCCCGCAGCGTCAAATCCGGTTCAACCCAGTCAAATAAATGGCCATGCTGCTGAAACAGGATGGCAAGACCACCCGTTGCAATCACCGTCACCGGTTTGCCGATTTCAGCCTTCATCCGTGCGATTAATCCCTCGATCATCGCCACATAGCCCCAATAGATGCCAATCTGCATTTGTCCAACAGTCGTTGTACCAATCACGCTTTCATTTGG
>JBGSPK010000070.1:0-3104 GCA_041738665.1 Sphingorhabdus sp.
CCACGCGCCGCGCGCCGATATTTGTGCTCAACGGCGGACCGGGGTCGTCCAATTTGCCCGGCGGCTTGTATTTCAAGGCGATGCACACCGAACATGACGTCTACTTCATCGGCTACCGAGGCGCGGACGGTAACAATATTCTCAAATGCCCTGAGGTTAACGCCGCGATGGCGGCCCACCCCCCCGGCACCCCTGCTGCGACGCCCGCCATACGCGCAGCCGTAGGCAGCTGTGCCGCTCAGCTCGCAGCAAGCGGTGTCGATTTGGGGAAATATACGATATTTGACGTCGTCGACGATCTCGAGGCAGTAGCTGCCAAACTTAACGTTGCGAAGGTCAATCTGGTCAGTGTCAGCTATGGCACACGGGTGGCGCAATTTTATGCCCGCCAGCACCCGCGCCGCATTGCTCGCTCAGTGATGTTCGGGGCCAATCCGCCGGGCCACTTCGTTTTCAGCGCTGAGGTGAACGACAAGGTTATTGCGCGAATTGCGGAAATCTGCGCCAAAGACGCGACTTGTTCCGCCTATACAACGGATCTTAAAAGGACCATCCACCTTGCTCTGACTGCGGGCCGACGCACTGGCAACCCCCGAATCAATGATGAGGCTACACGGCTGGCATTGTTCAATATGCTCTTCAGCCGCGACGATACTCTGCTGTTCCTGCGCGGTGCAGTGATGGCCGAAATGGGCGATACCGAATTGCTTGAACAGGCTGGAAGCCTGCTGCAAGAGGGCACCGACGGAATGATTGTCGGCGATCTGCTTTCGAAGGGTGCTATCGATGTATATCGCTATGAACAAATGCGCCCAACGTTCGCGATGACCGAGACGTCAATTGGCTCGCCTTGGGATACGCTCTATTCGTCGCTTGCCGCCGATTGGCCGCGCCCGACTACAGCGCAGAAATACCTACGCGCAGCGACTGACAGGACACCCACACTTATCATCAATGGCGATCTCGACGTATCGACACCGCTGGTTTTCGTTCAACGCGAACTGATGCCGTTTCTGCCCAACGGCAGCTTGGTGGTTCTGAAAGATTATGGTCACGCGGATTTTATCCGCCAGGAAGAGGCGATCGGCAGGATGGTCGCTGGATTTTTCCGTGACGGGACAGTGAATCAAAGCCAGCTCGCGACGGACCCTTATGTCTTCCCGAAGCCATAGGCCGCCCAATTGATCCCGGGGCGCAAGTTACCGGGGATGTTTATCTAGATTAAGGCTCTGCCTACGCCCGTATCCGACCCAGCGCCCATCCGCTGACATCTCCGGTGTTTTGCATCAATGTACGTTGAAATACAGGATCTGGATTTTCTTAAACGATTGCCGTTGCAAAGAATGTGCTGCGTCAGGGTCGCGTTTCAGCACAGTTGAACATATGGCAGACTTTGCTATGGCACCCGGCAACGAACGATAATCCCTTTTGGAAAGCGCTTCCTGACATGGCAAAAATCAAGGTGAAGAACCCCGTCGTCGAGCTTGATGGCGACGAAATGACCCGCATCATCTGGGAGTGGATTCGCGAGCGGCTGATACTGCCCTATCTTGATATTGACCTGAAATATTATGACCTTGGCATGGAATATCGCGACCAGACCGACGACAAAGTCACCGTTGAGTCAGCAAACGCAATCCGCGAATATGGCGTCGGCGTAAAATGCGCGACGATTACGCCTGACGAAGCACGCGTCGAAGAGTTCGGCCTTAAGAAAATGTGGAAATCGCCCAACGGGACCATCCGCAACATCCTGGGCGGTGTTGTTTTTCGCGAGCCTATCGTCATTCAGAATGTTCCCCGCCTGATTCCCGGCTGGACTGACCCGATTGTCATTGGACGCCATGCATTCGGCGATCAGTACCGTGCGACCGATTTTCTGGTTCCCGGTCCTGGTACCTTGCGGCTCGTTTGGGACGGCGACGATGGCCGGACCATTGACGAAGAGGTCTTCCGCTATCCATCCCCCGGCGTTGCGCTTGCGATGTACAATCTGGACGATTCGATCCGCGATTTCGCGCGCGCATCGCTGAATTATGGTGTCACTCGCGAATGGCCGGTTTACCTCTCGACCAAGAATACCATCCTCAAATATTATGACGGGCGCTTCAAGGATCTGTTCCAGGAAGTTTTCGAGGCCGAATTTGAGGCCAAGTTCAAGGAACTGGGTATCGTTTACGAACATCGCCTGATCGATGACATGGTCGCATCCGCACTCAAATGGTCGGGTAAATTCATCTGGGCCTGTAAAAACTACGACGGCGATGTGCAGTCAGACCAAGTCGCGCAAGGCTTTGGCTCGCTTGGCCTGATGACTTCTATTTTGATGACGCCTGACGGTAAGACGGTCGAAGCCGAAGCCGCGCACGGCACGGTTACCCGCCACTTCCGCCAGCATCAGCAGGGTAAGGCAACGTCGACCAACCCAATTGCCTCGATCTTCGCATGGACCGGTGGCCTGAAATTCCGCGGCAAGTTTGACGAAACACCCGACGTCACGCGCTTTGCAGAAACGCTCGAGGAAGTCTGCATCCAGACGGTTGAAGATGGCCATATGACCAAGGATCTCGCCATCCTGATTGGCCCCGATCAGGCGTGGATGACCACGGAGCAGTTTTTCGAACAGGTTCGCGTGAACCTCGAAACCAAAATGGGCAGCTGGCAATAAGTTAGCAGTCACTTTCTGAAACAAGAGCGCGGACAGCAATGTCCGCGCTTTTTTTGTACCTGCCCTTCCCTTCACATGCTGCATCTGCGTAAAAGGTGCGCATGGCAGGTGAATTACACAGCGAAGGTATAAGCGACCTAATAGTAATATTGGGCGCGGCGGGGATCGTAATCCCAGCATTCGCCCGCTTTCGCATCACGCCAATCATCGGTTTCATTCTGGTCGGAATTCTCGTCGGTCCAATGGGTCTCGGTGCGCTAGTACCCCGCTTTCCGGTGCTCGAATGGTTTACAATAACCAATCCTGAGGCCATCCGTCCGATAGGTGAATATGGCATCATCTTGTTGCTGTTTTCGATCGGACTGGAATTATCTTTCCGGCGATTGTGGAAAATGCGACGGCTGGTTTTCGGCGTGGGCGCAGCCCAGCTATTTGG
>JBGSPK010000074.1:0-3481 GCA_041738665.1 Sphingorhabdus sp.
CGCAGCCGCGCAATCAGCGGCGCGTCGCGATTGGTGACGTTGGCCGCCAGCGCAAGCGAACCTGCCGTGGTCGGGATTGGCCCTGCGACCTCGATATTGTCCTTCACCAGCACCGGCATCCCGTGCATCGGCCCGCGATATTTGCCCGCTTTCAGTTCGGCATCCATTGCACGCGCCTGATCAAGCGCATCGGGGAACGTGGCAATCACGGCGTTGAGCATCGGGCCGCTGTCATCAATTGCGGCGATGCGCTCGAGATAGGCCGTGGTAATCGCTTCGCTGTTGAGCGCACCATCGTCTATCCCGTCGGCAAGCTGGAACAGATCGAAACTTTCGATGGGGCCTGCTTTTGCGAGATTGGATTTGGCCTGTTCGGTCGTCGGGGGCGTTGCAACAGAAGCGGCCACAGGCGCCGCGAACAGGATGCCTGTCAGCATCAATGCAATCTTGTTCTTCATTTTATTCCCCTTTTGCCAGTTCCGCACCCCGGTCGCGGGCCGCCTGTAATGTTGCCGCGACCAACATTTGCAGCGCGTCATTGCCGTCGAGCACGGCAAGCCCAGCGGCGGTTGTCCCGCCGGGACTTGTAACCCGCGCCGCAAGTTCATCTGGGCTCTCGGCGGATATCGAGGCGAGGCTTGTCGCGCCTTCGACCATTGCAAGCGCGAGCTGTCTGGCGACATCCTCCGGTAGTCCGGTTGCGACGCCGCCTTGCGCCAGCGCATCGATAAAACGATACACGAACGCCGGGCCAGAGCCGGCAAGCGCAGTTACCGCATCCAATTGGCCTTCCTCGGTCAGCCAGATTGCGGTGCCTAACGGGGCAAGGATCAGTTCCAGCTGGCTCCTGCCGTCATCATCCAGCATTACCGAAAATAGCCCCAGCGGTGATTTGCCGATAGCGGCGGCAAGGTTGGGCATAAGCCGGACAATTTTTGCGGCGGGGAAATGCGCCGTCAAAGTCGCTGTTTCAGAACCCGCCAATATCGAAATGACCAGCGCGCCCGGTGCGAGTAATTTTTCTATATCGGGCGCAAGCGACCCAAGCATTTGCGGTTTGATTCCGAGCAGAACCGTACCGAATTGCCGGTCCAGTTCTGCTGCCGAACGATGCACGGTCACACCTTCGGGTAAATTTTTCGCAACTGGATCTACAACGTTAAACCGCGTGGCCTCAATACCCGCGGCCAACCATCCACGCAACATCGCGCCGCCCATATTGCCGCAGCCATATATCAGCATTTCGGAAGGAAAATCGGGCAAAGATATCATCCTGTGGCGAGTTATACCCTTGTCATGCCCTATCCTTACGCGGACGGCAACCGCAGGTAGAGGGTAAGGCCTTCAGGCGCCGCCGTGGGTGGAGGGCCTTCTTCCCGCACCGCGTCTGCTCGTGCGCGATTGAGGATGGCAGACGGAATAGCGGGATCGTGGAAAATATAGTCGGCCTCACCCAAAAGGCGCGCCGTCAGCAGGGTGAGATCATCTGGGCTATCTGACAGCAACGGGATTTCGATTAACCGCGAGCCATTCGGTTCATCTGCATGATCCAGCCATTTTTCAACCGCTGCCGGTAGGTGGCTTTCAAAAGGATCCAAAGCGCCGCCACGGGTGAAAGCGGCGTCCAGTGCGCGTCTGCGGTCAGCGGGCTCGGGCCAACGCCGGCGGATAGCATCGCGCGCCGCTGCGACGGATTGTGCCAGCGCGCCCAGCTTTTCGGGCAGTGTGGTTTCAATCCGCTGGCGAATGGCTTTAGCCATGCCTGCAGAAGCCCCGCCTGTACCCACGGCAATCAAGACCGGCGCCCGGTCGATGACGGCAGGAGTGGTGAAATCGCAATGTTCGGGTCGGTCGACAACGTTGACCAGCAAACCGCGCGCTTTCAAATCGCTGGCGGCGGCAAGCGCCTCGGCTTCGTCTTCGAGGGCAACAAAGGCGATGCGCGCCTCGCGGTCTCCGGCATCGACACATTTACCGCCAGTCCGTTCAATCAACCGTCGCTTGGCATTTGCGGCATCGCCTTCCCCGACCAATATGACCTTGCGATCTTTCAGGTTCACGAAAATCGGTAGTTGGTTCAAATATCCCCCTATTCCAGCCAGTCCGGCACATGCTCGGCAGCTAGTATGGTGGCGGGGGCAATTCGTTCCGCGACAATCGCAAATTTGTCGCCATCGACCAGCACTTCGGGCACCAGCCCGCGGCTGTTGTAAGTGCTTGCCATCGTCGCGCCATAAGCACCCGCGGTGCGAAAAATCGCGAGATCGCCTGCAACAACAGAATCGATTTCGCGGCCCATTGCAAAAGTGTCGCCAGTTTCACAGACAGGCCCGACAATGTTGGCCGCCATTTTCTGGCCATTTGGCTCGGCCGCCTCGAAATCATGCCAGGCGTCATAAAGTGCGGGACGCGCCAGGTCATTCATCGCCGCATCGACAATGATGAAGGGCAGGTTGCCCGACCCCGGCTTCACACGGATCACGCGGGTTAGCAAAATCCCGGCATTTCCAGCAATCACGCGGCCGGGTTCAAACATCAGGCGGACGTTCCAGCCTTTGGTCACGCGTGCGACCATCGCGCCATATTCGTCGGGATGTGGCGGATTATCCTCCGCTTTATATTTGACGCCAAGGCCGCCGCCCAGATCGACATGGGTGATGATATGGCCGCTGGCACGCAGCTCCTGCACCAAATCGCCGATCTTGTTGAATGCGGTTTCCAGCGGGTCCAGACTGGTAAGCTGGCTGCCGATATGGAGCGCGACACCGCGCATATTGATACCGGGCAACGCATCAAGGCGTGCGTAAATTTCCGGCGCGCGATGGATGCCAACGCCGAATTTGTTATCCGCCTTGCCGGTGGAAATCTTCCCATGCGTGCCAGCATCGACATCGGGGTTGATACGCAGAACTGCGTTCGCCCGATAGCCCAGCGTGTCAGCCAGTATTGCCAGCTCGCGGCCTTCCTCTTCGGATTCGATGTTGAACTGACCAATACCCGCCTTTAGCGCGCGGACGATTTCCTCCGCAGTTTTACCGACGCCTGAAAAGACAATGTCTTCCGCCCTCATGCCGGCCGCGAGCGCACGGTCCATCTCGCCACCGGAAACAACGTCCGCGCCATAGCCCTGTCGCGCCAGCACCTTTAGCACAGCCAGATTTGGGTTTGCTTTTACTGCGAAGGCAAGATGGGGATTGTCGAGGCCCGATAACGCATTGCGGAACACCTGTGCATGCCGCTCCAGCGTGGCGCGTGAATAGACATAGACGGGCGTGCCGACGCTATCGGCGATGTGCGGCAACGGCACCTGTTCGGCGTGCAGCACGCCATCGATAAGATCAAAGTGATTCATGGGAGTTAGGGCTTAATTTGATTTCAGTTTGGGTTCGGCGGCGACTTCTTTTGGGTCGAACGGCTGTGGCTCTTTACCCGGTGGCACATCGAATGGATCGTCCTCTCGCCGCTCGGACCGTTTAAGCAG
>JBGSPK010000096.1:0-2824 GCA_041738665.1 Sphingorhabdus sp.
CGCACGGAACAGCAGAGATTCAAAGGCCTTCAATTGCATTTCCAAACTTTCCGCAGCGCCTTGGTTGGGCTGCTCTTCATAATAGGTCAGAATGACTGCCGCGCGCTGCCGGTCGGGGAGCGCCTCGATGCAATCCTTCACGGCCTGTCCGGTTTCGACCGCCTCGATGTGGCGGTCCGCGAGCGGAGCTTCGTCTTCGCGTTCGGGCACATCCTCATCACTGACAAAGCGTTTCCGGCGCAGCCGATCCAGGCACTGGTTGACCGTGACTTTCTTCAGCCAAGGCGCGATTCCAGCACCGCCGGGTTGCCAGCGGTCGGCGTGATTCCAAAGCTTTAGCAGCGACTCTTGTGCCACATCCTCTGCCTCGGCTGCGTCGCCCAGCATGCGATAGGCCACGCGCCAAACCAGCTGGGCATGACGGTCGGTCGCAAGACGCATTGCGGCATGATCGCGCGCCGCAATGCGGGCAACCAGTTCGTCATCACTCTGATCGGCCTGCCTGACCGCTTGCTGCATCATAAACGCACCCACCAAACTGCAGTTCAATAGCAATACGCACGTAGCGCAAAAACCCTTCGAAAAAATTTCCGAAGGATTTTGCGGGCTTGTCCGTTGAGCCTTTATCCGCCCCGAAAGGCGGATGAAACAGGAGGCAATTCATGAAGATTTTGACGGTCATGCTGGCATCGGCAGCGATTATGGCACCAGCAAGCGCATATGCGGAGGACGGCTGGCGGCTGGGTATCAGCGGCGGGACCACGCTTTATTCGGGCGACGAGGATCCACAATTTGCGAGCATCGCGCTCGCCCGTGATTTCGAGGAGGGATATGTTGAAATCGGCGTGTCGATAGTGCGGGGTGGGGTCACGCAAGGCCTGTTAAACGCGGTGCCGGTCGACAGCGCAGCCGTTACACTGGCGGCAGGTCGTAGTCTTGGCGACGTTAGCCTTGATGGATATGTCTCCGCTGGACAGCGCCGGTTCGACCCGGAAACTTTGCCAGGCGGCCGGGTGACGATCAAAAGCGACGGCGGCAGTTTTGCGATTGGCGGGGCTGTCACATATGAAGCGGCGGTATCGGAAAGCATTATCCTCTCCCCTTACGTGACAGTCGATTATGACAAGGTCGATATCGCCCGTGCGGTTATCCTTCCGGGTGGCGATGTGCGGACCGTGAAATCACAGGAAGATGGCATAACCGGATCGGTCGGTGCATCGCTGCAAAAGCTTTTTGGTGACCACAGCATCGGCATCAATTCCGCCTTCGTGGCGACATCGAATAGCAGCGCGTCGCGTTCGGGCACCGCTGGTGACACAATCAGCCGCGTTGTCGCTGCGCGTAATGTGCCGGGACAAAGCGACGAATGGGCCGAAGTGGGGGCATCGGCGTCGTTCGCGATTGCGGAAAAATGGCGCATAAACGTGAATGCTAACCGCACGCTGGGTTTTGCCGGACCGGAAGCAACAAGTTTAACCGCCGGATTAAGTTTCCGCTTCTAAGCTTTGCCTAATCATGCTTGTTAGGAGCATGACCTCCGAAACAGCCCCCCAACCCGTCGCTACCCCCGCCGCCACGATGGTAATATTCCGCGAAAATCCCGATGGCGGTGCGCCGTTGATCCTCATGGTCGAGCGGATCAAGGCAATGGCCTTTGCCGGCGGCGCGGCGGTTTTTCCGGGCGGGAAGGTTGACCCGGCCGATTTCGATTATGCCGAGATGTTGGGTGGGCCATTGCCGCTCGATGAAGCGGCGGCGCGGCTGGCGGCGATCCGCGAGACGATTGAGGAAGCAGGACTGGCATTAGGGCTGACTGGCGTTTCCGACCCGGCTGATTGCGACGATGCGCGCGCCGCATTGCACGACGGCGAGAGCCTGCAAGCCATCTGCAACCGGCATGGATGGACACCCGATTTCCAGCAATTGGTGCCGTGGTCGCGTTGGCGACCGCCAGCATTTGAAGGCGCAACCCGCGTCTTCGACACGCGCTTCTATCTGGTCGATGCAGGAAATACCGCGCCACTGGCGACCGTTGACCATACCGAAAATCGTGCGCTGTTCTGGGCAACTGCCGCCGAGACATTGGCGTGTGCCGACGAGGGTAAAATCAAGATTATTTTCCCCACGCGCCGCAATCTGGAGCGGCTGGCGATGTTCGGCAGCTTTGATGCAGCCGCAGCGCATGCAGCCGAACATCCTGTGTCCACGGTTCTGACCTATCTCGACAAGCGCGAGGATGGTAGCTGGTTATGCATCCCCGACGGGCACGGATATCCTGTTTTAGAGGAACCAATGGCTAGCGCTATGCGCGGATAATCAATCTTCGGGTGCGATGGTCACGATCAGGCCGTCGAGTGCGTCACTGACCGGAATCTGGCACGACAGGCGCGAGGTTTCATTGCGGTGGTCGGTGCTGTCGAGCAGGTCGTTTTCGTCCTCGCCCATTTTAGGAAGCTTGTCGGCAAAGGCCGGGTCGATATGCACATGGCAGGTCGCGCAGGAACAGCAACCGCCGCACAGCGCCAACAATTCGTCAAAACCATTGTCGCGGATGACTTCCATCAGCGAAAGGCCCGCTTCCGCTTCGACTTCGCGGCCTTCGCCGTCGCGTGAAATAACCGTGATTTTTGTCATGAGAAGATCCCTGAAGCCTTTAATTCAAGCGCCTGATAAGTGGCAGCAGACGCAATGTGAAGCCTTAATTTCGTGGGGATAAGTCACGCGCTGCCCTTGGCCAATACAGGCGCAATGCCTATGTCGTGCGCAACAGAATCAGAAAGCGACTTATGACCAACGAACGCCACGCCCCCGTCATCATTATCGG
>JBGSPK010000107.1:0-2656 GCA_041738665.1 Sphingorhabdus sp.
GAAATCGCCGCTCGCGGAATGCGCAATCACCGCATTGGGCGCGCCTGCCACGCGGATCAGCCGGGTCAAAGCACGCGTATCGACGCCCGAAATGCCGATCCGCCCATTGGCCTTCATCCAAGCATCGAAATGCTGCGTGGAACGGAAATTCGAAGGATCGGTCACATCCTGCCGCACTATTGCGCCCAAGGCGTGCGGGTTCAGCGCCTCGACATCCTCGGGGTTGGTGCCGACATTGCCGATATGCGGGAAGGTGAAGTTGATGATCTGCCCGGCATAGCTCGGGTCGGTCATGATTTCCTGATATCCGGTCATGGAGGTGTTGAAGCAAACTTCGCCCACCGCTTGGCCTTCGGCGCCAAAGCCCCTGCCCCAGATGACTTCGCCCGACGCCAATACCAATACGCCTGTCGCTCCGGTGGGCGCGCGCGTAGAGGTGGGGTCGGCCATGTGAGGCGCTCCAGATAGGGGTTGCAACGATGTCGTTAAGCGACAGCCGCTAAAGGTGGCGAGCCGAAGCGTCAATCTATTAAAATGACAAACTTCCCGCTATCCACAGTTCTTTCGTCACCAGAAAGACCATTCATGATTCGTGATACCATAAAGGCCGCCCAAATCTCCGCGATGAAGGCAGGCGAAAAAGACCGTCTGGCCGCAATCCGCCTTATCCTCGCCAAGGTCAAAGACCGCGATATCGAGCTGCGCACCGCGAGCGCATTGCCCGACGACGACGCGATGGTGGTCGAGGTCATGCAGAAAATGATCAAGCAACGCCGCGAATCGATTGCGCTCTATGAGCAAGGTGGGCGCGCAGAATTGGCGGCGGTCGAGGCGGCTGAGTTGGTGATTATCGAAGAGTTTTTGCCGGCGCAGATGAGTGAGGCCGAGACCAGCGCGGCGATTGAAGGCATAAAGGCTGAGTTGGGGGCGGAAAGCCTAAAGGATATGGGCCGCGTTATGGCAACGCTGAAAGAACGCCACGGACCGCAGCTTGATATGAGCAAAGCGAGTGGGTTGGTGAAGGCGGCTTTGAGCTGAAGTGGCACTTACCCCCCAATGGCTGGATGAATTACGCTCGCGGGTGACGCTTTCGGCGCTGATCGGCCGTACCGTAAAGGTCACCAAGGCGGGGCGTGAGTTCAAGGCCTGTTGCCCATTCCATAACGAAAAGACGCCCAGCTTTACGATCAACGATGAAAAGGGTTTCTACCACTGCTTCGGCTGTTCGGCCCACGGCGATGCCATCCGCTGGATGACAGACCAGCGCGGGCTGTCGTTCATGGATGCGATCAAGGAGCTTGCCGCTGAAGCGGGGATGGACGTCCCTGCCCCCGACCCGCAAGCGGCGCAACGTGCTGAAAAAGCCAACAATCTTTATGACGTCATGACGGCGGCGCAGGACTGGTTTGCTGCGCAATTACAGGGGGTTGATGGCGCGGGTGCGCGGGCATATCTGGAAAAGCGCGGGCTTTCAGCGAAGACCGTCAAGGAATTTGGCTTCGGCTTTGCGCCGGATAACAGAACAGCACTTAAGACTGCATTGAAACAGTTCGGCGACCCGATGCTGGTCGAGGCAGGACTCCTTATCGCAGTCGATGACAAGGCACCTTATGACCGGTTCCGTGGCCGCTTGATGATTCCCATCCGCGATCCGCGCGGGCGGGTGATTGCGTTCGGGGGCCGCATCCTTGGCGACGGCGAACCCAAATATCTCAACTCTCCCGATACGCCATTGTTCGACAAGGGCCGCACGCTTTACAATCTCGACAAATGCTCGCCCGCATCGCGCCAAACCGGGCGCGTGATCGTGGTTGAGGGCTATATGGACGTCATAGCAATCGCGCAGGCGGGTTTTGCCGACACGGTCGCGCCTCTTGGCACTGCGCTGACCGAGCAGCAAATCGAGATGCTCTGGCGGATGACCGAGAAACCCCTGCTCTGCTTTGATGGCGATGGGGCGGGGCAGAAAGCCGCTTTGCGTGCAGCGTTGCGGGCGTTGCCGTTGCTTAAACCCGGACACAGCTTGCAATTCGTGACGTTGCCCGAGGGGCAAGATCCGGACGATCTCGTCAAGAAGTCTGGCCCGAAAGCTTTGGCCGCTTTGCTTGAAGCATCAGAACCGCTTGTGGAACGCCTGTGGCGCTCCGAAGTGGCCGCTGGCCCCCTCGACACGCCTGAAGACCGTGCCGGCCTTAAACAGCGGCTCGGCGCGCATATGGCGAATATCGCTGATGGTGAGATCCGCCATCATTATGCGGACGCCTTTCGCGAACGCTTCGACGCGCTGTTCGCCGCAAAGCCCCGCGCGCCGTTCGTGCCTGGCGCAAAAGGCCCAAAACGCGACTGGCGGAAACCCCAAATTCTGCCGCCGGGTGTCGAAACCAAAAGCTTCAATGCCAAAAGCTCCGACTTTCTTGTGCAGGGTGTGCTAGGCGCGATGCTACGCAATCCTGCGCTAATTCAGCGACACCATGAGGTGCTCAGCGACTTCGTTCCGACGGACCCGAATCACGCAAATTTGCTTGGCGCAATGCTAGATGCAAGTTTTGCCAAAGAATCGCTTGATACTGACGCCCTTCTTACCATATTGGACGAGAAGTTGTATAATGTCGCCACGACGCTCCTCCACAGTAACGGCAAGGTTTTTGCCTTCAAT
>JBGSPK010000126.1:0-12665 GCA_041738665.1 Sphingorhabdus sp.
TAACGCTCGCCGCGTTAGGGCAGGGGAACTTATCCGGCAAGACCGGATTTCGGCACTTGCACGGCTACCCTTCGGTCATTAGAGGGACGGGAGAATCCGGCGGACCCCGTTGCCGCCCGTACACAACCGCACATCAGGGCTAATATTCATGGACGATCGCAGTAACACCATAGCTGGCTGGGTTTTGGCAGGCGGAATCGCCGCGCTTGGCTTCAGCATAGTTTCCGGCATGTATTTTCACGGTGAAGCACCAGAAAAACCGGGTTATGCTATTCAGGGTGTTGAAAGCGGCGACGCCGGCGCAGCTGCAGCGGTACCGATTGCGACATTGCTGGCAACCGCTGATGTCGCGAAAGGTGAAGCCATCTTCAAGAAATGCGTCGCTTGCCACACTATTGCTGCGGGTGGAGCCGATGGAATCGGACCTAATTTGCACGGCGTAGTTGGCCGCGCCCTTGCCAGCGGTGCGCACGCCTATTCCGACGCGCTAAAAGGAAAGGGTGGCAATTGGACTTTTGAGGCACTCAATGAGTGGCTTGCCAATCCGAAAAAATATGCGCCGGGCAACAAGATGACATTTGCAGGCTTGGGAAATCCCGAAGAGCGTGCGGCTGTTATTTTATACCTGAATTCGCAAGGGTCGAATCTCCCATTGCCTGCTGCTCCAGCCGCTGATGCGGCTGCAGCACCCGCCGATGGTGCGACACCGCCACCAGCCGATGCAGCAGCACCCGCTGCCGCTGAAGCTGCACCGGCCGCGGCTCCAGCTCAATAAGCGTTATTCGCAGGGCAGTTCGTAAAACGTCCTGATTCTGTTCCAGGCGTCTTCTGCCGTTTCGACGAACTGGAATAGTTCCAGGTCGGGCGGGCTGATGACACCTTCGAGCATCAATTCCTCAAAATTGACGACGCGGTTCCAGAATTCTTCACCGAACAGCAGGATCGGCATTTTCTTAATCTTGCCGGTCTGGACAAGTGTCAGCAGTTCGAAGAATTCGTCGAAGGTTCCAAAGCCACCCGGGAAGACCGCGACAGCGCGGGCACGCAGCAGGAAGTGCATTTTGCGCAGTGCGAAATAATGAAACTGGAAACTCAAACCCGGCGTCACAAACAGATTTGGGGCTTGCTCGTGCGGCAGTACGATGTTGAGACCGATAGATTCCGCGCCGACATCAGCCGCACCACGATTGGCCGCTTCCATGATCGATGGACCGCCGCCCGAACACACGACGAAATGCCGTTTGCCCTCATCGGTAATCGCGCATTCACTGGCCAGCTGCGCCAGCCTGCGTGATTGTTCATAATAATGCGACTTTTCCTTCATTCGCTCAGCAATGATTTTGCCTCGCTCGTCGGTGGCGAGCGCAACCAGCGCGTCGGCGGCTTCGGGTTCGGGAATTCGCGCTGAGCCGTAAATCACCAAAGTTGAAGCGATATTCGCTTCTTCCAGAAGCATCTCGGTTTTGAGCAATTCCAGCTGAAAGCGAACGGGTCGCAACTCTTCGCGCAACAGGAATTCAGTATCCTGAAAAGCGAGGCGGTATGATGCACTTCGGGTTTGGGGGGTGGAAAGCTGCTTTTCAGCGAAGCCAGCTTCCTGCTCGGCTTTATAGAACCTGCGGTCCGATACGTCTTTATCTGTCATTAGGCTGTGTTTAGGCGTGCAATCGCGGATTTGCCACCCCCTATCGGCAATAGGCGGAGCCATCTTTCATCGATTGCGCCATGTCGAAGTGGAAATGATTGGCGTGTGCATTATTATAGTCGGGGCCCAATACAGTTCCAAACCGCTTGCACGCTGACTGATGCAGGCGGCGAAGAAATTCCTGTTCGGACTTGGGGCCGCGCCAGCCATTTAGCACCGATACCCGCCTGCCATCGCGCAAGACAAAGGCAGCTATATCAATCGCATTGCCGAATGCGTGTTGCGACAATTTATCGGACCGTCCACCGTTAATGTTGCGGCAGCTATAGGTGCCCATGGTCTCGATCCGGACGACGTCCGACCCGAGATATTGTTTCGCCGCTGGTCGCACCGCATGTTGCGCCCATGCCGTGAAATTGGCAGCAAGCGGACATGTCATTGCACCCAGATTGGTAGTCGGAGTGCCGAAATCCATTAGCTTGACCGTGTCGATGGTACGACAACCGCCAGCGAAGTTCTGATTGGGCAGTGCCGCAAACTTTACCGATTTAGATTTCAGGTCACTCAGGCACATCCGCGCATCGGCGGTTTTGAAGGCGTCATTTGGACGTTGAGCGATTTGCTCTTGTTTGCGCCCACCGCAGGCGGCCAAAGCCAGCAAAGCGGCGGATGCGATCACGATTTGAGCGGCGCGTAAAACCATCCCTGCAATCTAGCGATTCGTGGTTAACAGGCCGTCAATTTTTTGACAAGACGCCGTCACCGGGCGCGTTCCGCGCACCGGTTAGCGATAAGAGGCTGTGACAGACTTTGTTACAAAATCTCGATTGCGCGATCTGGAATGCGAACCTATCAGCAAATCGTGTTGCGAATCATTCTTAACAATAAATATGTCTTCTGGGCTTTGCTCGCTATTCCAGCGGTTTTCATGCTGCTCGGCTATCAAAGCGGTGAGACAATCGCGATGGATATGCTTCACCCGACCGGTGAGTGGTCGGCGCGCCTGATGGTCTTTGCGATGATACTGAGCCCACTCGTGGCTGTTTTCGGTCCAAAGCCTTGGCTCAACTGGCTCGTCAAACGCCGGCGCGCGCTGGGGGTCGCGGCGTTTATCTATGCAGTGATGCACCTGATTTTCTATCTGATTGACATGGGCAATCTTGACGACATTCTGGCTGAATTTTGGGCGCTCGGGATTTGGACCGGCTGGGCCGCGATGTTACTTTTCGTGCCGCTGGCGTTGACGAGCAATGACGCTTCTGTCCGTACATTAAAAGCGGGTTGGAAGTCCCTGCAAAGACTGGTTTATCCAGCAGCGGTGCTGGTTCTCATCCATTGGATATTCATCCACAATAACTTAGGTCCGGCGCTCGTCCATTTCATTCCACTCGCGGCGCTGGTCGCCGCCAGATTTTTCCTCGTCCCCAAACTTACCCCCAAAGGAGCATAAACATGCGTGTATTTTCAACCCTCATCCTCGGTGCCGCTGCAGCCGCTGCCTTGGCACCCGCGCCAGTATCGGCGACCGGCGTCATTACCTGCAAGGCTGGTCCGCAGTCGGGCTGGAAAAGTCAGGAGAAACTGACTGAGAAGCTGACCAAGGAAGGCTGGACCGTCCGCAAATCGAAGGTCGATGGCGGCTGCTACGAGGTGTACGGCACCACCCCCGAAGGCGACCGGGTTGAGGCCTATTTCCATCCCGTCACGCTTGAAAAACTCTATGTCGGACGTCGCGGTGAAGTATTGTTTCGCAAGGCCGGTTACTGAAGACCAAAACTGATAGTCGTTGACAAAACCGGGGCCGCAACTAAACGCGGCTCCGGGCCACGCGGTCCCAACGCCGCGCTGCTCTCTGCAAGGAGAAGCTTACATGACTATCAGTAAACCCGCCGTCAAACCGGCGCGTCCGTTCTTTTCTTCCGGTCCCTGCGCAAAGCCGCCGGGTTGGGAAGCCTCCAAATTAGCAACCGAATCGCTAGGCCGCTCGCACCGCGCCAAGATCGGCAAGTCGCGTCTGCAGCTCGCCATCGACCTGATGCGCGAAGTGCTGCAGGTGCCCGATACGCACCGCATCGGCATCGTTCCTGCGTCCGACACCGGGGCTTATGAAATGGCGATGTGGACGATGCTTGGTGCGCGTCCGGTAACCGCGACCGCGTGGGAAAGTTTTGGCGAAGGCTGGGTGACCGATGCCGTCAAGCAACTCAAAATCGATCCGACCGTCATCCGCGCCGATTACGGGCAACTGCCCGACATGGCGGCGATTGACCAAAGCCATGATGTGCTGTTCACCTGGAACGGCACGACGTCGGGCGTTCGCGTTCCCAATGGCGACTGGATCAGCGACACCCGCGAAGGCCTGACCTTCAACGATGCGACCAGCGCAGTGTTTGCTTATGACATGCCTTGGGATAAGCTCGATGTGACGACTTTCTCGTGGCAGAAAGTACTGGGCGGCGAAGGCGCGCATGGCGTTATCATTCTCGGCCCGCGTGCGGTTGAGCGGCTTGAAACCTACACGCCGTCCTGGCCGCTGCCGAAGATTTTCCGGCTAATGGCCAAGGGCGCTTTGGCCGAGGGTGTTTTCAAGGGCGAGACGATCAACACGCCTTCGATGCTCGCGGTTGAAGACGTGATCTTCGCTCTCGAATGGGCGAAGTCGGTCGGCGGGTTGCAAGGCCTGATGTCGCGCTCGAATGCAAACGCAGCGGCGCTTGGCAAGATTGTCGAAGAGCGCTCGTGGCTTGGCCATCTCGCTGCGGATGAAGCAACGCGGTCGAAGACTTCGGTCTGCCTGACGGTCGAAGGCGCGGACGAGGCGTTCATCAAGAAGTTTGCAGGGCTCCTCGAAGCCGAAGGTGCCGCTTATGACATCGCCGGATACCGCGACGCCCCTCCGGGCCTTCGGATATGGTGCGGCGCGACCGTTGATACCGCCGACATCGAAGCGCTCGGGCCTTGGCTCGACTGGGCTTACGATACGCTCAAAGCATAGCTCCGTCGCACCAGCGCAGGCTGGTGCCCATCACGTCTCTCGTTTGTAACTGACAGGCGAGATAGGCCCCAGCCTACGCTGGGGCGACGACCCAAAAGGATAGTTAAATGACGAAACCACGCGTACTCATCTCCGACCAAATGGACCCAAAAGCCGAACAAATCTTCCGCGAGCGCGGCTGTGATGTCGATGTCATCACTGGCAAGACCCCTGAAGAATTAAAGGCCATCATCGGCCAATATGATGGCCTAGCGATCCGTTCGACCACCAAGCTGACCAAGGAACTCATCGAAGCTGCGACCAACCTCAAGGTCGTTGGTCGCGCCGGGATCGGAGTCGACAATATCGATATTCCCGCCGCATCGGTGAAGGGCATCGTCGTGATGAACACGCCGTTCGGTAACTCCATCACCACAGCCGAACACGCAATTGCGTTGATGTTCGCTCTCGCGCGCCAGCTGCCAGAGGCCGATGCGTCGACTCAAGCCGGCAAGTGGGAAAAGAACCGCTTCATGGGCGTCGAAGTCACCGGCAAAACGCTGGGCCTGATCGGTGCGGGCAATATCGGCAGCATCGTTGCCAGCCGCGCGCTTGGCCTGAAGATGAAGGTCGTTGCGTTCGATCCGTTCCTAACTGCCGAACGTGCGGTCGAAATGGGCGTTGAGAAGGCTGATCTCGATACGTTGCTCGCCAAGGCCGATTTCATCACCTTGCACACGCCACTGACCGACCAAACGCGCAACATTTTGAGCCGCGAAAATATCGCCAAGTGCAAGAAGGGTGTCCGCATCATCAACTGTGCACGCGGTGGCCTGATCGATGAGGCTGCGCTCAAGGACGCGCTCGACAGCGGACAGGTCGGCGGCGCGGCACTTGATGTGTTCCAGACCGAACCTGCCAAGGAATCGCCTTTGTTCGGAACGCCTAACTTCATCTCGACACCGCATCTTGGTGCATCGACTGACGAAGCGCAGGTCAATGTGGCGATTCAGGTAGCAGAGCAATTGTCGGATTATCTCGTCAATGGCGGGGTCACTAACGCGCTCAATATGCCCAGCCTCAGCGCCGAAGAGGCGCCGAAGTTAAAGCCCTATATGACACTCGCACAGAAGCTGGGCTCGCTTGTCGGCCAACTGGCGCATGACAATCTCGACAATATCGCAATCGAGGTCGAAGGTGCTGCGGCCGAGTTAAATATCAAGCCGATTACCGCCGCCGTTCTTGCTGGTTTCATGCGCCGCTTCTCCGATGCGGTGAACATGGTCAATGCACCCTATCTCGCCAAAGAGCGCGGTTTCGACATTCGCGAAGTGCGCCATGACAAGCCGGGGGCCTATCACACGTTGATCCGCGTGACGGTGAACACCAGCCAGGGTCCGCGCTCGGTTGCGGGCACCTTGTTCGGCAATGGCGAAGCCCGTTTGGTCGAAATTTTCGGTATCAGCCTTGAAGCCGAGCTTGAGGGTAATATGCTTTACATCGTCAACGAAGATGCGCCCGGTTTTATCGGTCGCGTCGGCACGACTTTGGGCGAAGCTGGCCTCAACATAGGTACTTTTCACTTGGGTCGCCGCAGTGCAGGCGGCGAGGCGGTGTTGCTGCTGTCGATTGACGCCAAAATCGAGGAACCGGTATTGTGGCAAGTCTGCAAGCTTCCCGGCGTGAAGACCGTGAAGGCGCTGAAGTTCTGAACGGGGCTTCCCCGCGCAGGCTTTTCGCGTAAAGAGCGCGCATGACCGATATCCCGCCCGATCTGCTGCCCGAAGGCTTCCGCGACCGCTTGCCACCGCAAGCGGAAGCGGCGGTGCGGGTGTCGCGTGCCATGCTCGACGTCATGGCGTCGCACGGCTATGCGCGGGTCAGTCCTGCTATCGCCGAGTTCGAAAGCAGTCTGGCCGCACGCAGCGGCGGCGCGACGCGCAACAGCCTGCTGCGCTTTACCGACCCGGTGTCTGGCCACACATTGGCGTTGCGCGGTGATATTACCGTTCAGGTCGGACGAATTGCGACAACCCGAATGGCTGATGTGCCGCGTCCTTTGCGGCTTTGCTATCACGGGCAAATATTGCGCCTGCGCGCCCGCCAGCTTCGCCCGGAACGCGAAATTACGCAGTTGGGAGCCGAACTTGTCGGCAATGAAAGTGTCGCTGCGGTCATCGAAATCCTGACAGTGGCGATTGATGCGCTTGAGGCGGCGGGGGTCAGGGACATTACGCTTGATTTTACCTTGCCCGATCTTGTCGAAACCTTGGCAGCTGGTGCCTTTCCCTTAGCCGCCGACCAAATCGATGCTGTGCGCGGCGAACTCGATATGAAAGATGCTGGTGGACTGTCGGCGCTTGGGGCAGATGCCTATCTGCCGTTGCTTGCAGCGACCGGGCCATTTGCCGAGGCAGTCGAAAAACTGCGGGCAATTGATGCCGGTGGGGCGTTGGCTTCACGGATTACAGCGTTGCACGAAATCGCTGCGGCGCTGGAAGGCCGTGCGACATTAACGCTCGACCCAACCGAGCGGCATGGCTTCGAATATCAAAGCTGGTTCGGCTTCACGCTGTTTGCAAAGGGCTTTACTGCTGCTCTTGGCCGTGGCGGCACTTATGCGATTGCAAAGCCCGACGGTGGCGAGGAAGTTGCCATTGGCTTCTCGCTGTTCCCTGACCCGTTGATAGACGCGGCAACCGACGACACAGATAATCGACGGATGTTCCTGCCTTTGGGTACGCTTCCCGCCAAAGCTGCGCAGATGCGCGCCGAAGGCTGGATCACTGTCGCAGCGCTGAGTGTCGATGACAGCGCCGAAACCTTGGCGTGCGGCTATGTTCTGAAAAATGGACGGGCGGAGCCGGTCTAACGGCCAAACACGTTCCGCAGCCACGCATCTACGACGGGCGTCGCCGGATATTCGGGGTCACCCAATTTGCGATTGATGTCGGCATGGCCTTTCAGGCCTTTGCCTTCGAACGCTTGCAATTGAACCTTCGCGCCGTTTTTCCGTAACGCATCGGCGAGTGCCGCCGACTGGCGTGCGCCATCGTCGCGGTCGACATGCAGGATCAGGAATGCGGGGGCATTGGGTGCGCCGGCCTGCCAAGTGGGAGAAAGCGCCCGCTGCCGCTGTGGTTCGGTGCCGAACGCCTGTTTGTAGGTGCCCTGCATGATGCGGGCGCCATCGGTCATCTGGGCTGGAACATCATAAGCCGCGCCGTCGAGCGGGATGACACCTGCCAGCGTCGATATATCCAAACCTGCGCCGCGCAGATATTGCGGATCGGTGCCGACCAAAGCCGACAAATGCGCGCCTGCGCTATGGCCCATCAGGACGATGCGTTTGGTGTCAATGCCGAGCGACGCTGCATTTTTGCGAAAATAGGCAACGGCGCTGGCGACATCTGCGGCCTGTTGCTCCACAGTCGCTTCTGGCACCAGCCGGTAATTGATGCTGGCAAAGGCGTAACCCTGCGCCAGATAATGCGGCGCTTTATACTGGCCAGTGGCATTGCCCTTATCGCCGCGCTTCCACCCACCGCCGTGGACGAATATCACTAGCGGCGCGCCCGCCGTCTTGGCTTTCCAGAAATCGAGTTTTTGGAGCGGGTCATTGCCGTACGCATATTCCGTCGCGCCAACTGCCGACCGCGTTGCTTTGCCTTCACCGACACGCTTGCCGATTTGCGCGCGCAATTCGCTCCGGCAGTTCTCGGAAAGCCGGCTGGCCTTCTCCTGCAAACAGCCGCGAATTGCTTCGCGGTTCATCCCGCATAACTGCACAATCTCTTTGCGGCATTCGGCTGGCAACCGCCCACCGCGCTGCGCGACGGCACAGGTCGCGACCAATGCTATTGCTGCGCTACCCAATATCCATTTCCGCATCTTTTGCCTCCATTGACGCTTTAGGGTGGACGTCGGCCACCCATAGTCATAACGGGGCGCACGGCGAATCCCTTCGCAAGAAAAATTCTTGCGCAGAAAAAGGCCCTCGAAGATTTGGGGAACTTATGGCGAATGTAACCGTAATCGGCGCACAATGGGGCGACGAAGGCAAAGGCAAAATCGTAGACTGGCTGGCCGAACGTGCCGACGCCGTGGTCCGTTTTCAGGGCGGGCATAATGCCGGCCACACGCTCGTCGTGGGCGACAATGTCTATAAGCTATCGCTCCTGCCGTCTGGTATCGTCACTGGCACATTGTCGATCATCGGCAATGGCGTGGTGCTCGACCCTTGGGCGCTGCGCGACGAAATGGCGAAGCTGCGCGGGCAGGGGGTCACGATCACCACCGAGAATTTCGCGCTCGCCGATAATTGCGCGCTGATCCTGCCGATTCACCGCGACCTGGACGGCCTGCGCGAGACTGCCGCTGGTTCGGGCAAGATCGGCACCACCGGCCGCGGCATCGGTCCAGCCTATGAAGACAAGGTCGGTCGCCGCGCCATTCGAGTATGCGACCTCGCGCATCTCGATGCCATCGAACCGCAAATGGACCGGCTATGCGCCCACCATGACGCGTTGCGCGCCGGTTTCGGTGAACCGCCGGTCGATCGCGCGGCGCTCATCGCCGAGCTCAAGGATATCGCGCCGTTCATCCTTGAATTTGCGCAGCCGGTTTGGAAGCGGCTGAAGAAAGTCCGCAAGGCGGGTGCGCGGATATTGTTCGAAGGCGCGCAGGGCGTGTTGCTCGATGTCGATCATGGCACCTATCCGTTTGTCACCTCGTCCAACACCGTGTCGGGCACCGCCGCGAGCGGTTCTGGCCTTGGTCCGAATGCGACAGGTTTCGTCCTCGGCATTGTGAAGGCCTATACGACCCGTGTCGGCTCCGGCCCGTTTCCGACCGAACTGGAAGATGAAACGGGGCAGCGCCTCGGCGAGCGCGGCCATGAATTCGGCACCGTCACTGGTCGCAAGCGCCGTTGCGGTTGGTTCGACGCAGTCATCGTCCGCCAAAGCTGCGCCGTGTCGGGCGTAACCGGCATTGCACTGACCAAGCTCGACGTTCTCGATGGTTTCGAGACGATAAAAATCTGCACCGGATACCGCTTAAATGGCAAGGTCTATGACTATCTGCCCGCGCACGCCGCCGACCAAGCCGCCGTCGAGCCGATCTACGAAGAAATGCCTGGCTGGCAGGAAACGACCGCAGGTGCTCGCAGTTGGGCCGATTTGCCCGCACAGGCGATCAAATATATCAGCCGCGTGTCTGAACTGATCGAAACGCCGGTGGCTTTGGTATCGACCTCGCCGCAGCGCGAGGACACGATATTGGTGCGCGATCCGTTCGCGGACTAGCCGCTTTTGAGTTCATCCTTAAGCCGAAGGCTCGCACGCCAGAAGAAGAAGGCGGGGATCAACCCGAGCCATGCCGCGCCGTAAGCACCCAGCGGACGCTTTCGTCGCCTGCCATCGGCTTGAACGCGTCGGACATCATGCCGAACAACAATGGTCCAAGGCCAAGGCCAATGAGGTTCTGCGCGAACAGCATGACGGCGGCCGCCATCGCGCGTGCCTCGGGTTTAACGAGGTCTTGGACGCATCCGTAGGTCGGCCCATAATAAGCGGCGTTCAGCGCGGTCGGGACAAACAACAACACAATCGCAACGCGCCAGTCGGTGGCGAAATATCCGAGAAACAGGATGGGCGTCGCGATTACCATCCCGATGGCAGGGGTGGTGAGCAAATGCCTTTTGTTGGTTTTGCCAAAGCGGTCAGCCATCATGCCGCCCATCCATGTGCCGATCATTCCTGCAACGCCGAGGACGATGCCCAACAAAGTCCCGGTTTCTCCGGGACTAAGCCCATGCGAGCGGATGAACAGGATGACCGCCCAGACGCCTTTGCCATATGAGAGGAACGCCGTGAACGACGCGGCGATGGCCAACATGACAAAGGCGCGTGAACTGAACACTTCTTTCAGCGCTTCTTTGGTCGAGAGGACAGCGCGTGCCTTCTCACCCGAAAGCAGCCGCGCTGCATTTTCGGCCTTGCGTGGTTCCCGCAGGATGAAGGGCAGCAACCCGGCCATGATTAGCCCTGGGATCGCGACCACCATGAACGCGGTCCGCCAGCCATAAGCATCGTTCAACGCCCCGCCGATGACCAACCCCATCAGGCTGCCGATGGGTATACCGAGTCCGTAAAAGGCAATGGCCGAGGACCGCTTTTCCGGCGGCACGCTATCGGTGATCAACGAGTGCGCGGCGGGTGTGCAGCCAGCCTCACCCACGCCCACGCCAACGCGGGCAAGCGCCAGTTGCAGGAAATTCTGTGCAACGCCGCAAATCGCGGTCATCGCTGACCAGACCGCTAGCGAAATCGAAATCAGGCCTACGCGGTTGGTGGTGCTGTTATCTGCATAACGCGCAATCGGGATACCGAGCAATGTATAGAACAACGCAAAGGCGAGGCCGGTGAGCAGGCCAATCTGCGTATCCGAAAGCCCCAAATCGCGGCTAATCGGTTCGGCCAAAATGTTGACAATCTGCCTGTCGAGAAAATTGAGGACATAGACCAGCATCAATATCCACAGCAGGATCTTGGGATTGGTAATGCTCGGGGTAACGCGATCGGTCGATGCGCCATTGGCCATTCGGTCTCTCCTCTTCCTGCGGCCAGTTATCCTGCATCTTTCAGTATTGTCAAAGCATTGGAGATAAATAGCGAAGGCAATCGTTTGCCACTCGCAGCGCCCCAAGAGTGCCTAAAATCGGGCAGTCCGTTAAATGCTTCATTGACTGTTGAGCCCGGAGGGTCATTGGGGAATGTAATGACGACGCGCGAAACGACGGCCCTGTTGCCGCTTGATGATATCGGTCTTGATCTCTCTTTGGGGGATCGGGCGATGGTGACTGCGTACGGCGCGGTGCAATGGCCGTGGCTACTGCGCAGCCTGCACGGCGGGCGCAAGGCCGACAAAGTGGCGTTGCTCGAACATCTTGGCTTACCGCTGGACGCCTTGCCCAATTTGGGTAGCTGGAAAGCTGACACCAATTTCCTGTGGCATATAGTTCGGGCGATTGAAGAGTTGCGGCCGGCGCAGGTTGTCGAACTCGGCTGCGGTGCTTCGAGCTTCATCATTGGCCGTGCGCTGCAGCTCAATGGCGGCGGGCATTGTGTTAGTTACGATCAGCACGCCGAATTTGCAGCTATCACGCAGGAATGGATAGTAGAGAATGGCATTCCGGCCGATATCCGCCACGCGCCGCTCGGCCCGCCACCGTCGGGCTGGCCGGGGCATTGGTATCAATTAAGCGATGTGCCTACCCAGATTGACTTGCTCATCGTTGATGGCCCGCCTTGGGCTGTCCACCCCCATGTACGCGGCAGTGCAGCGAGCCTGTTCCCGAACATCCGCCCGGGTGGCCGTGTGCTGCTCGATGATGCTGCGCGATTAGGTGAGCGCGTTGTCGCCCGCCGCTGGCGCAAGGAGCATCACAACATGCGCTTCGTGCTTGATAGCAAGGGCGCCAAGGGAACCTTGCTAGGTCAAAAACTGCCTGGCTAGACCTTCTTCGACCGTTCGTCGGTCACCATGTCTTCTGCCAGTTCAAGTCCTGCCTTGCCGCCCGCTGCGGTATGCGCTGGCGCATGTGGCGGCTCGATGAATTCCGGCTCTTCGACCTCCAACATACCTTCCCATTTGGTGATGACCGAAGTCGCCACTGCGTTGCCGACCACATTGGTCGCGGTGCGTCCCATGTCGAGGAACTGGTCGATGGCAAGGATGAGCGCAACGCCCTCCACTGGCAAATCGAACATCGCCAGCGTGCCGGTGATCACAACCAGCGATGCGCGCGGCACGGCGGCGACGCCCTTTGACGAGATCATCAGCGTCAGCAGGATCAGGATCTGCGTCGCAATCGGCAGGTCGATGCCATAGGCTTGCGCGATGAAGATCGTCGCAAAGCTCATATACATCATCGAACCGTCGAGGTTGAAGCTGTAGCCCAAAGGCAACATGAAGCCAGAGATGCGGCGCGGTACGCCAAAGCGGTCAAGTTGTTCGAATAGCTTTGGCAATGCGGCTTCGGAC
>JBGSPK010000143.1:0-2521 GCA_041738665.1 Sphingorhabdus sp.
GCGTTGCGCAAAGGATCGCTGGTGGTGAATTCCAGCCAGGGCGGCGGCACCAAGGACAGCTGGGTGATCGAGGATGATTAGATCATGCTAGGCAAGACCGCATCCGGCATATTCTGGCTGTTCCGCTATCTTGAGCGCGCGGAAAATATCGCGCGGCTGATCGAGACGGGCCACCGGTTTACGCTGACCCGCAATCGAGGTCGGCAGGACGAGTGGCGCTCGATCCTGAGCGCTCTCGGCATGGACGCAACCTACCGCGCAACGCATGAAGATTATAATGCGGCGCAGGTCGTCGATTATCTGCTGCGCGACAAGAACAACCCAGGCAATTTGCGAAACCTTATCGACAGTGCACGGCAGAACGCGCGTACAACACGTACCGCTATCACCCGTGAATTGTGGGAGGCCGTCAATGAATGCTGGATCTGCGTCAATGATGCGCTGAAGCGGCAAGTGCGGGAGGCAGACCTTCCTGCGACAATCGACCTCATCGAACGGCAGACTGCGCAAGTACGCGGCGCGCTCGAAAACACGATGCTGCGCAATGACGGTTATAATTTCAGCCGCGTCGGCAATTTTATCGAACGTGCCGACAGCATGGCACGGCAGATCGACGTCAAATATTATGTGCTGCTGCCGTCGGTATCGTTCGTCGGTTCCTCGCTCGATAATATCCAGTGGGAAACAATCCTGCGTTCGACCTCGGCCTATAGTGCGTATCGATGGCTCTATCCGGGGCGGGCAAGTGCTCTGGGTATCGCCGAGTTCCTTATTCTCGACCGCCGTTTCCCGCGCAGCCTGTCCTTTTGTTATGGTAAGCTGACCGATAATCTCCGGCATCTCGCGATGTCTTATGGGGTCCAATCGGCGAGCCTTGCCGAAGCCGAACGCATCTATGCTGGCTTTGCCTCGCTTACCGCTGAATCGATTTTGGAAGACGGCCTGCACGAATTCCTGATCGAGTTTCTGCGCGTCAATCGCAACCTCGCCGCGATGGTCGAGCAGGAATACAGGTTCCACCACTGATGCTTTTGTCGATTCACCACACCACCGAATATCAGTTCGACCAGCCTGTGCGCTATGCGCTGCAGCGTCTGAAACTGCGGCCCAAGGATGGCGCCGGACAGACCGTTCGCGACTGGCAGTTGATGATCGACGGCGGCAAGGTCGAGGCCGAGCATGACGATCCGCACAATAACCATGTGACGCTGATATCGATCGAGGAGGGCCGCACGGCAATTACTATCAGCTGCAAGGGACAGGTCGATACTGCTGACAATCACGGCATATTAGGTCGCCACCGCAGTCACGTGCCCCTGTGGGCCTATTGCCGGCCGACACGGCTGACTAACGCGGCGCGTGGTGTGCAACGATTGCTCATTGGCATCGACCGCGACGCTCCCGATAAAATTGGCATGCTGCACGAACTATCGGCGCATATATTGTCAGCGGTCGAATATCGCGGCGGCGCGACGAATGTTGATAGCAGCGCTGAGCACGCCATCACGGCGGGCGCTGGTGTTTGCCAGGACCATGCACATATCTTCATCGCCGCCTGCCGGACGATTGGCATCCCCGCGCGCTATGTCTCGGGTTATCTGATGATGGATGGCCAGGTCGAACAGACCGCGAGCCATGCGTGGGCGGAGGCGCATATCGACCACATCGGTTGGGTCGGCTTTGACATTTCGAACGGCATCAGCCCCGACGGACGCTATGTCCGTGTCGCCACCGGCTTTGACTATCGCGATGCTGCGCCAGTCTCGGGCATGTCATTTGGGGCAAGGGACAAAAGCATGGTTGTCAGCTTGCGCGTCGAACAATAGAGATTCATAAAAGGGCGGGGGCCGGTATTTTGAAATGACGTACTGCGTAGGAATGTTGCTGGACAAAGGCATGGCCTTCATGTCCGACACGCGCACCAATTCGGGTGTCGACAATATCTCGACCTTTCGCAAAATGTTCAGCTGGTCTGTGCCCGGCGAACGCTTCATCACGATGATGACCGCAGGCAATCTGGCGACCACACAAGCCCTCATCAGTCAGCTGGAAGAACGCAACAAGGCCCCGAGCGATCGCAAGCCGTCGATTCTCGAAGCGCCGACGATGTTCCAGATTGCCAACATCATCGGCACAACTTTACGCGACACGATTGCGGCACGGGCGCTGACGGGCCCGGTAGCAGCAAGCCCGGTACCCAATTTTAACGCCAGCGTGATTCTGGGCGGGCAGATAAATGGCATGGAGCCACGGCTCTACCTCATCTACCCTGAAGGCAATTTTATCGAGGCCAGCCCCGAAACACCGTTCTTTCAGATTGGTGAAACCAAATATGGCCGACCGATATTGGTGCGCGGGTTCGAGGCGGATATGTCATTCGCCGACATTACCAAATTGCTGATGGTGTCGTTCGATTCCACGTTGAAAGCCAACCTCTCAGTTGGCCTGCCACTCGATCTGATGCTTTACAAGAATGACGAGTTCGCCGCGTTTCATGAACGGCGGATAACAGCGGATGACC
>JBGSPK010000194.1:0-11615 GCA_041738665.1 Sphingorhabdus sp.
ATGGCGTTCTGCCCGACGAATTTTGCTGAACGGGACACCTTCGCCTTGCACGCCGATACCGCAGCCATGCGTTCCGCGGCTGGCAGGTCGAGCTTAAGTGTTGCCATTGTAGTCATCGATTTCGATTGCTCGACTTCCATGAACATATCGACCATCCGATGCTGCAATACCTGAAAGCGGGAGATCGGCTGACCAAACTGGCTGCGCTGCTTCGCATATTCAAGCGTGCCCTCATGCAGCTTGAAAGTCACGCCGCAGGCTTCGGCGCACACTGCGACGGTAGCTTCGTCGACAATCTGTTCGATTAGAGGCAGGCCAGCGCCTTCGCCGCCGAGCAACGCGTCGCCAGGGATAGCGACATTTTCGAAATAGACTTCAGAGGCTTGGAAACCATCAACCGTCGGATAATCGCGCCGGACGATGCCGGGTGATTT
Organism: Sphingorhabdus sp.; assembly: GCA_041738665.1. Classification (GTDB taxonomy): domain Bacteria; phylum Pseudomonadota; class Alphaproteobacteria; order Sphingomonadales; family Sphingomonadaceae; genus Sphingorhabdus_B. Next base: position 435 of record JBGSPK010000194.1, read on the forward strand.
GGCGTCGATCAGGAACAATGAAATGCCGCCTGCTTCGCTGCCCGACCCGCCCGTGCGTGCGGTTACCAGCAAATGCGTTGCCCAAGGCGCGGCGTATACCACGCCTTTGTGGCCGCTCAACACGTAGCCCGCGCCATCCTTCTTTGCGGTGGTACGGATATTTGCGAGATTATAGCGCCCCTGCGGTTCGGCATATGCGAAGGCAATGATGACATTGCCCGTGATGATTTCCGGAATGACCGCATTGGCCACTGCGCCGCCAACTGCTTTCAGTGCGCCGCCACCTAAGACCACTGTTTGGAGATAGGGTTCGATTGCGATGACCTTGCCAAGCTCTTCCATGATGAGGGCGTTTTCCAGATGCCCGCCACCGAGGCCGCCATGCTCTTCACTAAACGCCGCGCCGAGCATGCCGAGATCCTGTGCTAACGCTTTCCAGATACCCGCATCGCGGCCACCATCGCTGGCGATCATCTTGCCGCGCGAGTCGAAATCGTAGGTATCTGCCAGAAAGCGGCTGAGTGTCTCGCGGATCATGTCCTGCGTTTCGGTGTAGGTGAAATCCATTATAGGCCTCTCAAATTATATTTTGTGCCATCCCCGCTTCCGCGAGGATGGCATGATATTTCCGCGTGATTTAGGATTAAATCCCAAGCACCATCTTGGCGATAATGTTGCGCTGGATCTCGTTCGATCCGCCGTAAATCGTCGTCTTGCGCGCATTGAAATAGGTTGGCGCGGCGCGGTGGGCGTAGTCGGGGCCGATGGGATGCTCGTTGTCACCCTCGCCAAAACCGCGAAAATATGGCGCGCCATAATGGCCGACTGCTTCCAAAGCGAGTTCAGTAATCCGCTGCTGGATTTCGCTGCCCTTGATCTTGAGCAAGCTCGATTCCGGTCCCGGGCCCTTGCCAGCGGCGACGCCAGCCAAGCTGCGCAACTCGGTAAATTCGAGCGCAGTCAGATCAATCTCAAGCTCGGACACCTTGCGTTTGAAAAATGCGTTGGCAAGCAAAGGCTTGTCGCCGTCCATTTCGGTCCGTGCGATCTCCTTAATCTTTTCAACGCCGCGCTTCGAGCGGGCAACAGCGGCAATGCCGGTGCGTTCGTGGGCGAGCAGGAACTTGGCGCAGGTCCAGCCCTTATTCTCTTCGTATACGCGCTGGTCGACGGGAACGCGGACGTCCTCAAGCCAAACCTCGTTGACTTCATGCTCGCCACCCAATGTGATGATCGGACGAACCGTGACGCCTGGCGATTTCATGTCGATAAGCAGGAAGCTGATGCCTTCCTGCGCCTTGGCGTCATTGTCGGTGCGGACGAGGAAGAAGCCCCAATCCGCATGCTGCGCCATCGTGGTCCAGGTCTTCTGACCGTTAACAATATAATGGTCGCCGTCACGCACTGCTTTGGTGCGCAGCGAAGCAAGGTCGGAACCGGCGCCGGGTTCGGAATAACCCTGACACCACCAGTCATCGCCCGACAATATTCCCGGCAGGAAGCGGGCTTTCTGCTCGGGTGTGCCAAAGGTGTAGATCACAGGACCGACCATCGACAGGCCAAAGGGCATGGTGCCGACGCAATCGGCATGTGCCAATTCTTCAGACCAGATAAAGCGCTGCGTTGGGGTCCAGCCCGTGCCACCATATTCAACCGGCCATGCTGGCGCGATCCAGCCTTTTTTGGCGAGAATGCGATGCCATGACAGGAAATCTTCCTTGGAAAGGTCATGCCCTTCGTCTTGAACCGAGCGCAGATTTTCGGGATAGTTCTCGGCGATAAAAGTGCGCACTTCCAGCTGGAATGCGATTTCTTCGGGGCTGAATTCCAATTGCATCGTGACTCTCCTCAAATGCGTCGTTGGCTGGATACTAGACGTTTACGTAAACGTCAACCACTGGATTTGGATGGCGGGGCTGCAACTGAAAAAACCTGCTGTCGAATTTGTACTAGTAGACCAAGCTAGGGCGGCATATAGCCGCAGTCGAGGGTCGCACCACAATACGGTATTTTTTTCAGGGCGTGCCAATCACACGCGCTGCAAAGGAAGGATTATGATGCGACTTATATTATCTGCATTGCTTACTGGCGCGATGATGGCTTCCGCTGCACCTGCAGCCGCCAAAGAAGACAAGTCTTCGGCCAAAAAGGCGCAAGACAAAAACATGACCGAAATTCCGGTCTGCACGCGCAAGCTGGGTTCCGTTGCGATCACCGAACCTGAAACCAAATGGTGGAGCGAGTTGGGGCTTTCCAACCCCGAAGCTGTCATCAAATTTTTCGTTCAAAAGTCCGGCTGCTTTTCTCTTGTTGATCGCGGCGGTGGCCTTGCTGCGCGTGCCGTAGAGCGTGCACTCGCCGACTCCGGTGAGTTGCAGGAAGGGTCGAACATCGGCAAGCGGCAGGTGAAGGCTGCCGATTATGTGATCGTACCCGACATCATCAGCCGCAACAGCAACTCGGGTGGCAGCGGCATTGCGGGTGGTTTGGCCGGTGCGCTAGGCGGCCGATTTATCGGCGGCTTGGTCGGAGGACTGAAGGTTTCAAAGAAAGAAGCCAGTGTTTCGCTTTCGGTCGTTAATGTGCGCACCACCGAAATTGCGGCGCTTAGCGAAGGCTATTATCGCAAATCCGACCTCAGCTGGGGCGCAGGCGGCGGCGCGTGGTGGGGCGGTGGTCTGGCTGGTGCTGGTGGCGGCAGCTATCAGAATAGCGACATCGGCCAAGTCATCGTGCTCGCCTATCTCGATGCGTATAAGAAAATGGTCGGCGAGCTAGGCGGCCTGCCTGAAAATGCAAGCGCAGCGGCACCACAGGCCCAATAGATATATGGTGGGGCGCGAATGTATCGCGCCCTTTCAACTATCGGGTTTTTACATAGCTACCAGGCGCTGATTCCAGAGCCTTAAGCTTGCCTTGGCCGGGGATACGTGCGCCTTTTACCGCGACCTGTTTGTTGCCATGTCCAGTCAGCCAAATCTGCCAGTCTGGCCACCAACTACCCTTTGTTTCGGTGGCGCCTTCGATGAATTCATCGAGTGACGCAGGTTTGGAACCGTTGGTCCAATATTGATATTTCTGTTGCACAGGCGGATTGACCACACCCGCAATATGCCCGCTGCCTGCCAGCACGAATTTCATCGGTCCGGTGAAATGGTCCTGCATTTTCCAAACGCTTTCGGCGGGCGCGATATGGTCTTCGCGGCCTGCCTGAATATAGGTTGGCGTTTTGACCTTGGTCAAATCAATCGGTGTACCGAGCGCCGACATCTCTCCGGGAATGACGAGTTTGTTGTCGCGATATAGGTCGCAAAGATATTCGCGGTGCCACCTCGCTGGCAGGTTGGTGACGTCGCCGTTCCAGTGGAGCAGGTCGAATGCGGGATATTCCTCACCCAGCAGGTAATTTTTGACGACCGTGGACCAAATCAAATCCTTGCCGCGCAGCAGGTTGAAGCTGAGTGCGAGAAAACGGCCATCGAGATAACCTTGCGGCGCAGCCAACGCCTCCACCATCTTAAGCTGATTATCGTCGATAAAGTTCAGCAGCTCGCCACCACGCGAGAAATCGATTTGTGCCGTGAAGAACGTTGCACTTCGCACCTTGTCGGCTTGGCCATTGGCGGCAAGTATGGCCAGCGTCGCCGCAAGAGTGGTTCCGGCAACGCAATAGCCGATGGTGTGAACGTCATCTACCTTGAGTGCGTCGCAAACCGTATCGATCGCATCAATCTGCGCTGCGATATAATCGTCCCAGACGACGTCTTTCATTGAGCTGTCGGCAGACTTCCAAGAGACCACGAACACCGAGATGCCTTGGTCCACACAATATTTGATGAAACTTTTTTCGGCGGTTAAATCGAGGATGTAGAAACGGTTGATCCACGGCGGGAAAATGATGAGCGGCGTTTCAAGAACCTTTTCGGTGGTCGGCTCATATTGCAGCAGCTGGTAAAGCGGCGTCTGGTGGACAACTTTGCCCGGTGTTGCGGCAATATTCTCGCCAAGCTTGAACGCCTCCGAATCGGTATGGGTGAGCTGCCCGCGCTGCATGTCGTGCACCAGATGCTGCATACCCGACATCAGGCTTGCACCTTTTGTCTCGACCGCTTTTTCGAGCGCAACCGGGTTGGTGAACGGCGAGTTGGCAGGGCTCATCGCTTCGACGACGGTGCGGATGGCAAAACCGATTTTCGCTTTTTCAGCTTCGGGAATATTATCAAGCTGCTCAGCTGCACCAAGCATATAATCCGACATCACCTGATAACCCTGCCGGACCAGGTCGAACACAGGATGTTCCCATTGCGGACTGGAAAAACGGCGGTCTTTAGGATCGATCTTGTCCCGTCCGGCCTTGGCGAGCGGCGCGAGAACCTGTCCCCACGCGTCAAGGGCGCTTCGGTAGGCGGTCAACGGATCTGTCGAAACCGCACCTGCGCCTTCGATCATTTTGGTAAATTGCTCGGGGTCCATGAAGGGCGGAAATTTCGGTGAATCGACCATATGTATTGCATAACCCAAGCGCGGCTTTTGTCGAAGCATCGTTTTGTTGTGCGGTGCAGCATGGACATTCAAAGAAAAAGGGCGCAATGGGCGCGATATATGACATTTGAAAATATTCCGCCGCTTCTCGACGAAGCGCTTACCGCCCGTGGCTACACCACGCTGACGCCCGTACAATCCGCCGTAATCGACGCTGAAGCCGAAGGTCGCGACCTCGTCGTGTCGGCACAGACCGGTTCGGGCAAGACCGTCGCCTTTGGCCTCGCCATGGCGCCGCAGATACTCGATGGTGGGATGGTTAGCCTTGCCCGCGAACCTGCCGCTTTGATTATCGCACCGACCCGTGAGCTTGCGTTGCAGGTAAGTCGCGAACTGATGTGGCTTTATGCCAAGGCGGGCGTGCGCATTGCCACCTGCGTTGGCGGCATGGATGCATCGAAGGAACGGCGCGCGTTAAATCAAGGCGCGCAAATAGTTGTCGGTACCCCTGGGCGCTTGCGCGATCACCTCGAACGCGGCGCACTCGACCTGTCGGCATTGAAGGTCGCAATACTCGATGAAGCCGACGAAATGCTCGACATGGGCTTTCGCGAGGAGCTCGAGGAAATCCTCAACGCGACGCCCGAAGGCCGCCGGACATTGTTGTTCTCGGCCACGATGCCAAAGCCTATCGTCTCGCTGGCCAAGCGTTATCAGCAGGACGCGCTCCGCATCTCGACCGTCGGCGAAGACCGCGGCCATGGTGATATCAGCTATCAGGTCGTGACCGTCGCTCCGCCAGACATCGAAAATGCCGTGGTCAATCTGCTGCGTTTGCACGAGGCAGAAACCGCGATACTGTTCTGTGCTACGCGCGAGAATGTCCGCCATCTCCATGCAAATCTGACCGAACGCGGCTTTAATGTCGTGGCGCTTTCGGGTGAGCATTCCCAGTCTGAGCGAAATCAGGCGCTACAGGCCTTGCGCGATCGCCGCGCAAGGGTGTGTGTTGCGACCGACGTTGCCGCACGTGGCATCGATCTTCCCAACCTGTCGCTGGTTGTCCACGTAGAACTGCCGCGCGATGCCGAAGGTCTTCAACACCGTTCGGGCCGTACTGGCCGCGCTGGCCGCAAAGGCACCGCAGTGCTCATTGTTCCCTATCAGCGTCGCAAGCGCGTCGAATCGATGCTGCGCGGTGCCAAGATTGAAGCCGACTGGATCAAGGTTCCAACCGCCGCCGACATTCGGGCAAAAGACCATGAGCGCTTGCTCGAAACCCTGCTAACGCCGGTTGAGGTCGAAGACGAAGACCGCGCTTTGGGTGCAAAGCTACTCGAAACCATGTCGGCTGAAGATATTGCCGCCGCTCTGGTTCGAGTCCACCGCGCCAAAATGCCGCAAGCCGAAGACATGCTCGACGACGGTAGTCGTGAACGTCCGCAAGAAAGCCACCGTGCTGGCTTCGACGACTCGGTCTGGTTCACGCTCAACATCGGACGGCGCAACAATGCCGATCCAAAATGGATACTGCCGTTACTGTGCCGCCGCGGTGGCGTAACCAAGAACGACATTGGTGCTATCCGTATCGCGGCAAACGAGACGCATGTCGGCATTGCCGCCGCTGCCGTCGCGAAATTTGCTAAGGGCATATCGCAACCTGGCCGTGACGAAGATAATGATGTCGAGATCGTTCAGGCCAGCGGCCCACCCCGCGAAGCCGCGCGCGATAACAAGCGCATGGGCCGTGACGGCGGACGTCCACAGCGCCCGCAGCTTGGCGTAAGCTCTGGTGGACCGCGTGGTGATGGTCCTCGCGGTGGCGGCCCTCGTGGCGGTGGTCCTCGCGGTGCAGGCGGCCCGCCCAGAGACGGTGTACGGCCTTTCCGTTCGGATGGTCCGCCCCCGTCGAAGCACGGCGTTAAGCACAAGGCTAAGGGCAACCGGCCGCGCTAGTGCTATAGTTTTTCTGGAAATGGGTGAAAACTTCGCCCATGAAGGCCGCTCTTGAAACCCTCGAACCGGAAACGGGAGCAAATGTCCGAAGAATTCTACCGCATCAAGCGTCTGCCGCCTTATGTCATCGCTGAAGTCAATGCGATGCGTGCGGCGGCCCGAGCGGCTGGAGAGGACATCATCGACCTTGGCATGGGCAACCCCGATCTGCCGCCGCCACCGCACGTAATCGAAAAGCTTTGTGAGGTTGCGCGCAAGCCAGATGCGCATGGCTACTCGGCTTCCAAAGGCATCCCCGGCCTTCGTAAGGCGCAGGCCAATTATTATGGCCGCCGTTTCGGCGTGGATGTCGATCCCGAACATGAAGTTGTGGTGACGATGGGATCGAAAGAGGGGCTCGCCAGCCTGGCGACAGCTATCACTGCGCCCGGCGATGTCGTGCTCGCACCTAATCCGAGCTATCCAATCCACACCTTTGGTTTTATTATTGCAGGCGCGACCATCCGTTCGGTGCCAACGACGCCGGACGAAAACTACTTCCGATCGCTCGAACGCGCGATGGCATTCACCGTACCGCGTCCTTCGATATTGGTGGTGAATTACCCGTCGAACCCGACAGCCGAAACCGTTGACCTCGCATTCTACGAACGGCTGGTCGCTTGGGCAAAGGAGAACAAGGTCTGGATATTATCGGACCTTGCCTATTCCGAACTTTACTTTGACGGTAATCCGACGCCTTCGATCCTTCAGGTGAAGGGCGGTAAGGATGTCGCGGTTGAATTTACCTCGCTATCCAAAACCTATTCGATGGCCGGATGGCGCGTCGGTTTTGCCGTCGGTAACCGGCAGCTCATCGCCGCGATGACCCGGGTAAAAAGCTATCTCGATTATGGTGCCTTTACGCCAATTCAAGCTGCTGCCTGCGCCGCGCTCAATGGACCGCAGGACATTGTCGAGCAGAACCGCCAACTTTACCACAAACGCCGCGACATATTGGTTGAGGCATTCGGCCGCGCCGGATGGGACATCCCTCCGCCGAAGGCCTCAATGTTCGCATGGGCACCATTACCTCCCGCGCTGGCGCATCTCGGCAGCCTGGAATTCTCCAAACAGATGCTTACCCATGCCAAGGTTGCGGTCGCGCCGGGCGTTGGTTATGGTGAAGACGGTGAAGGGTTCGTCCGCATCGCGATGGTCGAGAACGAACATCGCCTGCGCCAAGCCGCACGCAATGTGAAAGCGTATCTCAAGTCGATGGGTGTCAATACACCCGGCCAGTCCAAAGCGATCTAATATGGCCCGTTCTGATTTTGCCTTTCATCACCACTTGCGTGTGCGCTGGTCCGAGACCGACGCGCAGGGCGTCGTGTTCAACGCGCGCTATCTCGACTATGCTGACGTCGCGATAACCGAATATTGGCGTGCGGTTAAATTCCGCGATCATGCCAATGGTGAGCCGTTGGAATTTCACGTGAAGAAAGCAACGGTCACATGGTTCGCGCCCATCAAACCAGATGAGCTTATCGAAGTCATGGCGCGCACTTTGGCAACAGGACGGACCAGCATGACGCAGGTAGTGGAAATTCACGGCGCAACCGACGATGGTTCGGACGATTTACGCGCTATTGTGGATTTGGTCAGTGTCCATGTTGACCTTGATGAGCATAGGCCAATTCCGCTTCCCCTGTGGGTGGCGGATATATTTGCCGAATTCGACCAGCGTTCGTCGGCTGCGACGCTTGCCTCTCGAAATTCCTGAGTCTACATCGTCTCCATGAATTCACTGCGGAAAATTGCGCTTTTTGGCGTGTCGGTTTGTGGTTTGGGAGGGTGTACGCCCGCTAGTGTGAATGACCAAAGACTGGAAACGTCGACCGAATTCCCCCGACCCGACCGATCGGTATCCGAAGCAGGCGATACGCAATTTTCGACCGAAGCGGCGCGTGATGAAGCTGGCGAAGCGAAGTTCGTGATGGACTGGGCCGGCATCAAACCCGGTACCACCGTTGCGGATATCGGCGCGGGGGAGGGATATTATACCATCCGTCTCGCCGAACGCGTTGGCCCTAAAGGTCGTGTTCTTGCCCAGGACATCAACCGGGGCGCGCTCGACCGTTTAGGCGAGCGTGTGACCCGTGACCGGCTGGACAATGTCGCGATCAAGGAAGGCGCGATTGACGACCCGCGCCTGCCGGATAACAGCTTTGATCGCATATTCATGGTCCATATGTACCATGAGGTCGACGAGCCTTACGCGTTCCTGTGGCGGCTTCGCTCTGCCTTGGCCAAGGATGGTCAGGTGATCGTCGTCGACCGCGACCGCCCAACAGATCAGCATGGCATCCCACCCAAGCTTTTGTTCTGTGAATTCGAAGCGTTGGGCTATCGGCTCACCGGCTTTAGCGAGCAATTGAACCTCGGGGGATATATCGCTCGTTTTGAACCTGGGACTAATCGGCCGCAGCCATCAGATATAACACCCTGCGCTACAAAGAAAAAATGACCCCCAACCCCCGTTGGGGGAGGAGGGCCAAATACGGATTGCCTATTTGGGGTTCGGGGGATGGCAATCCGGGAAAACTGTTTCGTTCGGCGGTATTTTATGCAGATTTGATCGGACCGCATACCAAACGACTCGACGCGTTTTTTCTAACCAGAACATTTTACATTCTTGCGTCAAAAACGCAAATTTGGTTCATTTGTGATGGTGGTACGGATGATGAGAGAGATATTCTTTCTTTGATCCGAATTAATTCGGCGCAGCAAACCAGTGTTCAGTGACCGTCAAATCCGATCAAACTACCAACTGCAATCCCGCGCGCTTCCAATTTTGCCGCTCCGCCCAACTCGGGCAAGTCGACAATGAACAGCGCCTGCTGAACAACACCACCGCCCTGCGTAATCAGGTCAACACCTGCCATCGCCGTGCCACCGGTGGCGATAAGGTCGTCCACCAGCACCACTTTTTGTCTTGGCCGCACATGGCCGACGTGCATCTCAATCCGGTCGGTACCATATTCGAGCGCATAATCGGTGCCGATCTTTTCGCCTGGCAGCTTTCCCGGTTTGCGCAGCATCAGCTTGCCGAGCCCAAGCGCATAAGACAGCCCTGCCGCAACTATGAAGCCGCGCGCTTCGATTCCGGCGATGAGTTCGGTATCGGGTGCAACCATTGCAGCGAGACGGTCGATAGTTGCCCGAAACCCGGGCCCGTCTAGCAGCAATGTCGAGACATCCCGGAACAAAATTCCAGGCTTTGGATAATCCGGAATATCGCGAATCAGCGCAGCGAGGTCAGAATTGTCGGTCATGCGCGAGGAGTGCCGTGAACCGCGTGGAATATCAAAGGAAAATCTGAAATCATCGAAAAACAATAAAACGCTTGACGCACAACGATGCGAGATATATTGATAAACAATAATATCAATATTGGAGATCGATATGACACAAATTGCAGATAACCGCATCCTGCGGGTTACGAGGCTACTGGTGTTCCTGATAATGGGTTTCGTAGCGGTTGGCGGTGCCGTGCTGGCGCTGGTCAGCGTCGGGCTTCCCATATTCTGGACCGAAGCTCTCGCCGAAATTGCCAAGGAAAAACCGGGCATCGACACGAGCAGCCTGCTCCCCGGATTGCTGGCAATATTCGCGCTGGGCATTTTGGTGCTCGGCTTGCTTTGGACCATGATGCGTAAATTGCTTAATATCATCGACAGTGTTGAGGATGGAAACCCCTTCATCATGGCAAATGCCGTCCGTTTGCGCGCCATCGGCTGGATGATGGTTGGGGTCCAAATCGTGGGCCTGCCTTTGGCAACAGCCGCGGGCAATGTGGCCGACCTTTTTGGCGAGAATGACGTAGGGTTCGACTTACCTCTCAACGGCATCCTCGCTATCCTTCTGGTATTCATCCTCGCAGGTATCTTCGAACGCGGCGCAGAAATGCGCGAAGAGTTGGAAGGAACCGTCTGATGCCAGTTACCGTAAAACTCGACGATCTGCTCTACGCAAAGCGGATGACGCTTACCGAGCTTGCCGAACGCGTCGATATCACGCTCGCCAACCTGTCGATCCTGAAAACTGGGAAAGCAAAGGCAATTCGCTTTTCCACGCTTGAGAGCATTTGCAAGGTGCTTGAATGTCAGCCAGGCGACCTGCTTGGTTTCGAAGCAGGGGAAGGCTGATGCAACTTGCGTTCAAAATCTCCATTCCGCCAAGGTTGTTGATCCTGATAACGTTGGTTGCGGCGACAGGACTAGTCCTTAGTTAAGTTCCAAACAGGTGTTCCTGAAAAATGCGGCTCCGAAATGGAGCCGCATTTTTGGTTCAGATAAAGGCATTGATATCGCGAAATCGGGGTTTCAAGCGTGAATGCCAAATGAATGAGCGCTGGCTTCACTCGGCTCGCCGTCACTGGCGCACGGCACGTCCGGAGTTACATCCCCGATAGCTGCGACGAACCGTTTCAATCCTGTCCATACCGACAGGAGATTGAAAATGACCCGAGCACATAAGCTTAACATCGCTGGAAAGTCCGCGATTATCGCCGCACTCATGGGAGGCTCGTCTTTATCTTTCGCACAAGATGCCGCACCAATGGCCACAGCACCCGCATCACCAGCACCTGTTGCCGCACCGGCGGCTGAGCCGATTTTCACCCCACCAGCCGTAGTCCGCACGCTGCCCACTGAAAATGATGTGGTCAATGCAGCTGCCGCGCAAGAAGCAGCAGCCGAGACTACC
>JBGSPK010000202.1:0-6194 GCA_041738665.1 Sphingorhabdus sp.
ATGGCGCTTGAGGTCGAATCGATCAAGGACCTCGACCTTATTGTTCGCGCGGCGACCAAAGCGGCGAATAACATCCCGAGCTATATGGGCGCACGGTTGCCGCTGACCACGCATCTTGCCGGCCGCGTGCGCGAAATGCTGACCGACCGGGCATCGTGGGTCCGCTTTCCCGACGAAGTGCGCGAATGGCTGGAGATGCAGGATTATCGAAGCCAGATGCCAGCACCGGGGCAGTTGCTGGTCGAGACCTTTCCGCACGACAAACGCCATTATATGGTGACCTATCCGTTCGAAGGCTGGAACGCGCATCAATCGCTCGGGATGCTGGTCACGCGGCGGATGGAGAGCCGAGGCTTGATGCCGATGGGCTTTGTCGCCAGCGATTATGCGCTCGGCGTGTGGAGCCTGAAGCCGATTACCGACCCTGCGCCATTGTTTTCCGCCGACATACTGGCCGATGAATTTGTCGACTGGGTCGAAGGAAGCTACCTCTTGAAACGCGCCTTCCGAGAGGTCGCAGTTATCAGCGGCCTCGTCGAGCGCCAGCATCCAGGCAAGCGCAAGACCGGCAAGCAGGTGACGTTTTCGACCGACCTGATCTATGACGTACTTCGCAAGTACGAACCCGACCATTTGCTGCTTGAAGCGGCATGGGCCGACGCCCGCGCGAGGTTGACCGATGTCGGCCGATTGGGCGACCTGCTCGACCGTGCAGCAGACACGATGCTCCACGTCGATCTCGAACGTGTCAGCCCGCTTGCGGTGCCGTTGCTGGTGATGATCGGCCGCGAAAGTGTAGCACAGGGGTCGGTCGATGACGAGCTATTGCTGGAGGCCGAGAGTTTGGCTGGAGTGGCGATGACGCCTTAAGGCTAGTCCTCCCCATCGGAAGCCGATGGGGAGGATAGGCGGTTTCAATTCAACAAAGTCTGTTTCCAGAACATCAGCGACGTCCAGAAATTATAGTCGACATTTTCCTTCTTCGCAAAACCATGGCCTTCGTTCTTGCCGAGCAAATGCCACGCCGTACCACCCTTTTCGCGGATGGCTTTGACGATCTGGTCAGCCTCAGAAGAAGGCACGCGGGGGTCGTTACCGCCAGTTACCACGAACATTGGTTTGGTGATTTCGGCAACCCGCGTCAGAGGCGAGATTTCGAGTAACTTGGCGCGCTGCACCGGATCGCGCTCGTCGCCATATTCCACGCGACGCAGGTCGCGGCGATAGCTTTGCGTGTTTTCAAGGAAAGTCACGAAGTTCGAAATCGCGACGATACAATTGGTCGAGCGCAGCTTGTCCTTATACTGCACGGCAGCAGCATAGCACATATAGCCGCCGTAAGACCCGCCTGCGAGACCGAAGCGGCTGGCATCGAGACCCTTGTCTTTTTCAAGCGCACCCAGAAACGCGCCCATGTCTTTTACGGAGTCCTCGCGCTTGAACGGGCCGTTGTCGAGGCTGACGAAGTTCTTGCCGTAACCGGTCGAACCGCGGACATTGGGATAGAAGATGGCAACGCCCATTTCGTTGAGCAGGTAATTGCTGCGTCCCTGAAAGCCAGGGCGCGACTGGCCTTCGGGGCCGCCATGAACGTTCATGATCATCGGCCGTTTGCCTGGGAATTTCGCGGCATCGGGGCGGTAGAGGAAACCCGATACCTCGAGTCCGTCAAAGCTCTTTACTTTGACCAGCTCGGGCTCGACATTCTTCGACACGTCCAAACCACCGGTTTCACTTTCCGTCCAACGCGTAACCTTCAGCGTTTTGGGATCGACGCTATACGCATCGGCGGCACTGCGCGCTGAAGTGAATGTGACCCCGATCTCGCCCCATTCCGACACTTCAAAGCCGCCGATGATACCGGCAGGCAAACCATCAACAACGCGGACCTTGTTCGTTTTCGGATCGAGCAGTTTCAGCTTGCTGATCCCGGCCTCATTGGTTTCATAGACAATGAAGCTGCCGTCAGGTGAAATGTCGAAACTGTCGACATCCCATTTTTCCGCTGGCCCGCGCGGGGTGAATTTTCCCGTCGCAATGTCGATAGTACCCAGACGCTGAAAGTCCGATCCTTCGTCCGACGTGACCCATAGGCTACCGTCGGGCGCGAGGGATGCGCCGCCAATCGCGATATCCTTGGCATGATCGCCAATCGGGGTCATTTTGCCGGTGCCCAAGTCAAGCAGCGACATATCGACATTGGTGACCGACAAATATTGCGCGACAACAGCGCTTTTCTTGTCGGGTGAAAATGCGCCGACATTCCAGCCGCCGCCTTTAACTTCGGCAACCATGCGGCTGGTCGACGGGTCACGCGGGTTCATCACGTAAATGTCATTGTCGGTGCCGTTGCGCCGCGTTGAGGTATAAGCGACCAGCTCGCCATCATCGCTCCATGCGTTGATGCTGTTACGGCTTTTACCATCGGTTAGCAGGTTCAGCTTGCCGTCCTTCAGCGAATAGATCTGGTAAAACTCGTTCCCGCCGATATCTTTTTGAGTGAGCAAAATGTCACCTTTTTTAGGAGCCCAGCTGCCACCGCCAACGGGTTCGGCCTCGAAGCTGATCTGCTTGCGATCCATCATCGGCCCAGCAACACGGTGGAGCTGCGCAGTATTGCCGAAACGCGTCGCGATTAGCATCGACTTGTCGGTCGGATGCCAGCCGGAGAAGCTTGCGGTCCGAAATTCCATATAAGGCCGCGTTTGAACCGGAAGCTCGTCGGGCACGGGCGGAATGCCATCTGCGACCAGCGCATCAGGCTTTGGCGCATCGGCAAAGGCGGGCGTCATCGGCAATGCCAATGCGGCAATCAAAAGCAGTTTCTTCACGGATATTCCCCTATCTCTCGTCTTAACGACCAAAGGCTAACCGAGCGCCTGTCGGCCAGCAATCGAAATGATGGCCGACCTTCGACAAAGGCCACACCGCCTTCGACCGGCGGCGACTTGTGGACCTCTGTGAACAGGCGTATGATTTTTAAAGGAGATGGTGAAATGAAGAATTTCATATCCGCATTAATCGCGGGTGGGCTGGCAATTAGCAGCGTGAGAGCGCAGGAGCCGGCCGACCCGTTGACTGCTACCCCTATCATCGAAAAATTCGCAATCGACCGAAGCGACCGGATGACCGTGCAAGTGCAAGTTAATGGCAGCGAAGCCGTACCTTTTATTGTCGATACGGGGGCTGAGCGCACCGTTATTGCCAATGACCTTGCGCGCAGGCTCTCGCTTGAATCGGGACCAACGCTGACGCTTGCGACGATTTCGGGCCAAGCAAAGGTCAATTCGTTCTTCATCGACAAGTTGACCACAGCGGCAGTCAATCTTGAAGGACTGGAGGCACCCGGGCTCGAACGATCCAATCTCGGCGCTTACGGTCTGCTTGGCATCGACAGTCTTGAAGATACCCGCGTCCTGCTCGATTTCGCCAACCAGAAAATGGATGTGCTGCCATCGCGCAAAACGCGCGGCAAAGCCAAGCTCGAAAATGGCATGATCGTCGTCAGCGCAAAGAAAAAAGCGGGCCGGATGATCATATCCAGCGCCAAGATTGACGGCATAAGCGTCGATATCATCCTCGACACAGGAGCGCAAAGCAGCATGGCTAATTTGACATTGCGCGACAAACTCCGTCGTCGTCACCGCACTGGCGAATTTGTACCGGTGACGATGCGCAGCGTGACAGGTTCGATCCTCAATGGCGAATTTACGCAGCTCAGGGAGATTGAAGTCGGCGGGCTGACGATCAATGACTTGCCGATCACCTTCGCCGAAAATTACGCATTCACCGCACTAAAACTGCAAGAACGCCCGGCAATCTTGCTCGGCATGGACGCACTCAAACTCTTTGACCGGGTGCTTATCGATTTCGGCAACCGCCGTGTCGGTTTCGATTTGCCAAAAGGGGTCGAGCGCAAGTCGCCGGCGCGCATGGCAGCCGCTTACTAAGCCTTGCGCGAAAGCATGCCGCCAAGCATAGGCGGGCGATGACGCGCACATTCGAATTTGGCGAGCAATTGTTCGAGCTTGCAGGCGAGGCCGCTTTATATTGGCCTGCCGAGCGCACATTGCTCGTGTCTGACCTGCACCTTGAAAAGGCCAGCGCGTTCGCGTCCAACGGGCAGATGTTGCCGCCTTATGATAGCCTTTCAACATTGCACGATGTGGCGGAACTGGTGGCGCAATACCAACCTGAGCGAATCATATCGCTGGGCGATAATTTTCATGATGATGCTGGTGAGGTCCGGCTAACCCCTGATGCTTCTGCCGTTCTGCAGCAGCTTGTCGGGCAAGCGGACTGGGTTTGGATCACCGGCAATCATGATCGCAATCTCGAAGCGCGCTGGGGCGGACGGTCGGTCGAGGAGCTCTTCCTTTCAGGCATCCTATTGCGGCACGAGGCATTGCGCGGCGAAACCGCGCCTGAAATTTCTGGCCACTTTCACCCAAAATATAGACAGCTATTGCGCGGTCGGATGGTATCGCGCCGCTGCTTTGTAAAAGGCCCACGCAAATTGATCATGCCAGCCTTCGGAGCTTTTACCGGTGGCCTCGATGCGCAGGACGTCGCAATTTACAATGCATGCGACCTGGCTGAATCCGAACATGCCGAAGCACTGGTGCCAACGCGATCCGGCTTCGCGCGCTTTCGCCTAAACTGCGCTGGTGCGTTCGCCAAATAAGGCAGTGCCGATGCGGACTTGCGTTGCACCAAGCATGATCGCGGTCGCAAAATCGTCCGACATTCCCATGCTGAGCCCCGGCAAAGCGTGACGCGCCGCCAGTTCGGCGAGTAGCGCGAAGAATGGCGCAGGCTCGATATTGGCAGGCGGCAGGCACATCAGGCCCGCGACGTCTATTCCCTGTTCGCGCGCGATAGCCAAAAGTTCGGGCAAAGCATCCACAGCGCAGCCACCCTTTTGCTCTTCCGCGCCAATGTTGACCTGGATGAAGCAAGGTATCCGACGCCCCTGCACACACATGGCCTTGCCGAGCGCCGTCGCGAGTGAAATCCGATCAAGTGAGTGAATGACGTCGAACAAAGCAACGGCCTCGTCTGCCTTGTTGGATTGAAGCTGGCCAATCAGGTGCAGTTCGATGCCGGAATGCCGTGATTTCAATTCAGGCCATTTGGCAGCCGCTTCCTGCACGCGGTTCTCGCCAAATGACCGCTGCCCTGCAAGAATCAGCGGCTCGATATCTTCCGCGCTTCGCGTTTTTGAAACCGCAACCAGATTGATGGCATCAGCAGGGCGACCTGCAACCTTGGCGGCAGCGGCCATCTGCGCTTTGGTATCGGCCAAACGGTCGGTGGGTGTTTCAGTTGTCGCTTGCATGATGCGCGCTATAGGCAAGTGTATGCGCCGCCGCCACCCCTTGCCCAAAATCTGGATCATGACCGATCCACGCTTTGGTGATGAATTGCTCGATGCTATTCGTCGGCTGCCTTTCGGTTCCGGCGTCATTTTCCGTCATTATGCGCTGGACGAGGAACAGCGTTACAAATTGTACCGAAAAGTGGAGCGAACTTGCAGGCGGCGTGGACATGTTCTTTTGCTGGCGGGGGATGAGCGCCACGCCATATATTGGCACGCAGATGGCTTCCATCAGCGCTCCGCCCGCAGCTCGAGACTGATTCACAGCGTTGCGGTTCATAACGCGCAAGAACTAAAACAAGCCAAGCGGCTCAACGCCGATATGGTCCTTGTCTCGCCGTTATTTGCGACCAACAGCCATCACGGGCAGCGTCCATTGGGCAGGCTGGCGTTCAACCGGTTGGCTGCTCAGGCCCATAACGCAAAAGTTATCGCTCTCGGCGGAGTCACCCGTCAGAAAGCAGGTAGTTTGAACCCGCGGCTTATCCACGGCTGGGCTGCGATTGATAATTTCAGAAAGAACCCGGATTAGAAACGGATTTTGGTGCCAACATAGACCGCTTCGCTGTCCTTGCGGTTATCGGCAGTCGGCAATACGCGGTCATTTTCGCTGCCATAACGGACGCCAGCAGTCACGTCGATCTTGCGGCTGATAGAGAAGCTGCCGCCCACGTCTAGTTTATAGTCGCCAGCCGCAGCACTGCCACGGGCAGGAGGAGCAACTTCACGATTCTGATCAAGCTTGATGCTGGTGCTAAACTTGCTTGGCTTCTTCGCAGCGTCGTCGAGGCGGAAACTGCCCTTGCCCAGTTCGCTC
>JBGSPK010000227.1:0-2442 GCA_041738665.1 Sphingorhabdus sp.
AATCGTCAAGTTTTTCAATGGACAAAAGGGCTTCGGCTTCATTCAGGTCGATGATCGCCCTGACGATGTGTTCGTTCATATCAGCGCAGTCGAACAGGCGGGCCTAACCGGTCTGGCAGAAGGGCAGCCGCTCGAATTCACGTTGGTGGAACGTGGCGGCAAGGTGTCGGCAACGGATATCGTTATCGATGGCGAACCAATGGAAGTCACCGAACGCGCACCGCGCCCAGATCGTCCAGAGCGTGGCGGTTTTGACCGCGGCCCTCGTGAAGGCGGCGGCGGTTTCCGTGGCGGCGACCGTGATTCGGCGCCACGCGCACCACAGCGCGAATCGACTGGCGAACGCGCCAACGGTACCGTGAAATTCTTCAACGACATGAAGGGTTTTGGATTCGTGCAGCGCGACGATGGCGGCGAAGATGTGTTTGTGCATATCTCGGCGCTTGAGCGTTCGGGCATGGGCCAAGTCACCCAAGGCGACCGTTTGGCGTTTGACATCGAAATCGATCGTCGCGGTAAATATTCGGCAACGAACCTGAGCGCGCTGAGCGAATAAGCGACGTTAGATAATCAAAATGGGCGGGGAAGCATGATGCTTTACCCGCCCTTTTTGTTTGTATTGTTCAGGCTTTGCCGATGGTTGCCGCGAGGAACCACGCACGTTGCTCGGCTTGGTCGGTCCAGTCGTCAAGCAAGCCGTCGGTCGCATTGTCGCCTGCCTCTTCCGCCAGGTCCTTGGTGTTCTTTAGTGCCTTCACCAGCGTCTCGTTGTCGGCATGCAATTCCTTGAGCATCTTCGCTGCATCGTTCGTTGCCGAATCATTATCCTTGATCCGCTGCTTTGCGCCAATCACACCAATCGAGGTCAGCGTATTCTGCCCCAGCTTGCGAACGCGCTCCGCCACCAGATCGGTGGTCGCAATCAGCTCGGTCGCCTGCTCGTCAAACAGCAGATGATATTCGCGAAAATGCGGGCCCGTCACGTGCCAGTGGAAATTCTTGGTCTTCAGATAGAGCGCATAATAATCGGCCAGCAGGCCGTTCAACGCGTCGGCCAGCGCCTTCTTGCTATTGTCACCTTCTGCCATATTGATTCTCCGTTCGGGGGATTGGGTATCCGTTCAATATAGGAACGCGCCGTCCATTTTGCCACCCGAGCTTCACGCCCAGACAGAGTGAGTCACTCACTTAAGCGAGACCGAACGCCTGCAACGCGAGCATCACGCCCCAGCCGAGCAACAGCGCTCCAGATATCCAGCGAATCGGTTTCAGCGGCACGATCGTGGCCAACCGCTCGCGCAGGATTACCGCAGGGACGGTCGCGGCCATGATGCCGACAAAGCCGCCGACCGCCGCCATTGGCCAGAACGGCGTGCGCGCAGCTTGCGCCGCGATGATGAACTGGCTCTTGTCGCCGAATTCGAGGATAAACAGGCCGAGAAATGCAGTCACGAACGCGGGCGTCTTCCACCCCGTCAACGGATCCACCACCCGCCGCCACATCAGCATGCCTGCGCCTGCGAAAACATAGGCAATGCCAGCAAACAGCTTAAGTGCAGCCTCGCTGATCCAGCTGTCGATAACCGAACCGCCCGCCGCCGAAATTGCACAATTGAGTAAAGTCGCGCAGGCAAGCCCAGCCAGCACCGCGCCATTCCTATGATAACGCAGCGCCAAGGCGGCTGCCAAAATCTGGGTACGATCGCCCATTTCGGCGAGAAAAACCGACAGGAAAGTGGAAAGAAGCGCGTCCATCGCGAACGCCCTAGCACATCACTCTTAAAATTGAATCAGTTCGGCAACCGCACCGCAACCGATGCCAATAACGACTGGGTGACGGCCGGGCTCAATTGCGAACAGCCGATCGCGTCACCCAATATGCCGGTAAAGCTCGAAACCACCGAATCGGCCCCGCCGCTTTGCAGCACGCGTTCCATCGATGCTTCGAACATGCTGGCGATTTCTGCGACGGCGGCGAAGTGATGCGCGATGGCAGTCTGACGAATTGCTTCAAGTCTGACGAGAAATTGCAGCGGGTTGGTGTCGAACGATGTCAACCGCAACGCCTCCAGTAGGTCGCTAAGTTCCGCGCGAATCAGCATTTGCCGATCATGATCCATATCCATGGCAATGCCCCCATGCCTGTTGACTTCGAACGGTTTGCGCCAACATGGTTAATAACCCCTTAAAGCCGCGGATATGCGAGTCAGGGGTTGACTTTACAGGCCCGGACACGCAAAGGCGCCGGTCTGTGAATGGGCCAGCGCTTGCCGCCACCCGTTTTTAACGAAATTCAACTCGAAGGAATGGGCCATGGCGAAGCCAGCCACGATCAAGATCAAGCTGCTCAGCACCGCTGACACCGGCTTTTTCTATGTGACCAAGAAAAACCCGCGCAACATCACCGAAAAGATGACGTTCCGCAAATATGACCCCGTCGTG
>JBGSPK010000281.1:0-11554 GCA_041738665.1 Sphingorhabdus sp.
AATGAAAGAGGAAAACATGTCTGAGAAAAAGAATGTTCCGGCCACTATCCCTGCTTTGGGGGGGGATGCGAGCCTTAACCGTTATCTGAGCGAAATCCGGAAATTTCCGGTACTGAAACCCGAGCAGGAATATATGCTCGCAAAGCGCTTTCAGGAACATGGCGACACGAAAGCTGCTGAGCAGTTGGTAACGTCGCACCTTCGCTTGGTTTCGAAAATCGCAATGGGTTACCGTGGCTATGGCCTGCCCGTTTCCGAGCTGATTTCTGAAGGCAATATCGGCTTGATGCAGGGCGTGAAGAAATTCGACCCCGATCGCGGTTTCCGCCTCGCGACCTACGCGATGTGGTGGATTCGCGCGTCCATGCAGGAATTCATCCTGCGCAGCTGGAGTCTGGTGAAAATCGGCACCACTGCAGCGCAGAAGAAGCTTTTCTTCAACCTGCGTCGCATGAAAAATAACCTTCAAGCCTTTGAAGATGGCGACCTGAATCAGGCCGCACTGACCAAAATCGCAACCGACCTCGGCGTGTCCGAGGAAGAGGTCAACAACATGAACCGCCGTATGGCGATGGGCGGCGATACATCGCTCAACGTGCCGATGCGCGAGGATGGCGATGGACAGTGGCAAGATTGGTTGGTCGATAATGAACCATTGCAGGACGAACGCGTTGCCGACGCGCAGGAAGGCGATATGCGGCATGCCATGCTCTCAGAAGCGCTCGACAGCCTCAACGACCGCGAAAAGCACATCTTGACCGAACGCCGCCTGATCGACGAACCGAAGACGCTCGAGGAATTGAGCCAGACGTATAGCGTCAGTCGTGAGCGCGTCCGCCAGATCGAGGTTCGTGCGTTCGAGAAGCTGCAGAAGGCGATGTTGCGGATTGCTGGCGAGAAGCGTCTGATTCTCGCCAACTAAGGCATTTGTAAAAACAGGTGACGGGTTGGTGGCGCTGCGCTAGCTTTGGTCGATGACCAAACCGAAGCGCTCGCTGCCTGCCCGTTTCTTTCGCTTTATCTTCAAATGGCTGTTGTATTTCATCGTCGGTAGCGTCGCGCTTACGGCGGTCTATGCCGTTGTTCCCGTGCCGACTACGTTGACCATGCTGTTTGACGGCAATGGCGCAAAGCGCGATTGGACAAGTCTTTCCAACATTTCGCCCAATCTGGTCCGCGCAGTAATCGCTGCTGAGGACGGGAAGTTCTGCAGCCATGATGGCTTTGATCGTGAGGCGATCGAAAAGGCATTGGAGCGCAACAAGCGCGGTGGCCGGATGCGTGGTGGTTCCACTATTAGCCAGCAGACCGCCAAAAATGTGTTCCTGTGGCAAGGCTCGGGCTGGACGCGCTATCTCCGCAAGGTGCCGGAGGTGTATTTCACTTTTCTGATAGAAAATATCTGGGGCAAGCGCCGGATAATGGAGGTGTACCTCAATGTCGCCGAAACGGGTATTGGCACTTATGGCGCCGAAGAAGGCGCACGGCGTTACTTCCAGAAAAGCGCCAAAAACCTGTCGCGCGTCGAAGCCGCCCGTCTGGCCGCTATCTTGCCGTTACCCAAAAAGCGCGCCGTCAATGGCGCGGGTGGCTTCACCCGCCGCTATGGCAACAGCATTTCGTCCCGCATCCGCGTGGTGCAACGCGACGGACTGGACGCCTGCATCTACAAATAAAAAGGGCGGAGCCGAAGCCCCGCCCTTTTTTATTTGTGTTGGTGATCGGCTTAGAAGCTGACCTTTACACCGACGCGGACACCGTAAAGCGACTGACGCGATACAAGGTCAACATTGGGATTTTGCACGTTCGAGTAGCGGTATTGTGCGCACGTCTGTGTATTCGACGTATTGACGACACCGGCAGCCGGCGCTGTGCCGGTAGGAGTTATGGTGCTCAAGCACTGCACATTCGCAACTGTTGCAGCATAAGGGAACGATACCTGACGCAGCGCGCCCCAATCGCTGTCGATGAAGTTCAGTATATTCTCAACATCGGCAAACAACTTCAACTTCGCACCGCCAATGAATAGCGGCAGTTCCTGGCTCACGCTCAAATCAACCTTGAAGAAATCAGGCGACGTCTGCGAATTCTTCGGCAAGATCTTGCCACGGAACTTTTCCAACCCAAGATTTGTAACCAACGTGTTGAAAGCTGTTTCGCTTGCTGCGGTATCGAACGATACCTTGGTGTCACCTACAGTAGGCACATAGAGCAAATTGCGACTGCCGGTTCCGTTGACACCGAAGACTACGCCGCGCGATCTGGTACCGGTGGTGTCAAAAGTGGTCACACTGAAAGGACGGCCCGAGCGATATTCACCGAACAGACTAAACCGCGTTTCGTTATCGCCAAAGAAGGCACGCTGGAAGTTTATACCAAATTTCCACTGATCCTTGATCTCGTAGATCGAGCGGCCATAGGCTGCACGGTTTGGATCGTTGAACACGTTGTTGTTGTACAAGGATCCAGCTGTCGTGGACGTAATGGCATTTTCGTCAGTCACGTCGGACCGCGTGTAGCTACCCTCGATACCAAGACCGAAATCCCAATCCTTCGCGAAGCGGGCAACCGCGATATAGCTGCGGCCGCGGGTGCTGTTGGTCATCAACAAGTCCTGGTTGGGACCAGTAGTACCCGGCAGATTCCCATAACGTGGGCGACCATCTGGCAGCGTGCCAATTTGAACCGAGCGAATGTCGGTCCATTGATAGGCCTGCAGGACGTTACCATACAGGAAGTTTACGCCGAACAACCAGCCATCGCCCAATGGGCCTAAGTCAGCCTCATAGTCAGCCGAGAAAGTCGCGCGCAACTGCCGGGCGATTTTCAAATCTGGATCAATCGCATTTACCGGGGCGTTCTGAAGTGAGGTCACATTGGT
Organism: Sphingorhabdus sp.; assembly: GCA_041738665.1. Classification (GTDB taxonomy): domain Bacteria; phylum Pseudomonadota; class Alphaproteobacteria; order Sphingomonadales; family Sphingomonadaceae; genus Sphingorhabdus_B. Next base: position 2,882 of record JBGSPK010000281.1, read on the forward strand.
TGCGATGAAATTACCAACGGGTGCTGGAATTGACGTCAGCGGCACGTTAGTCAAAGCCGCAGAGCAGAAGGTCGCGCTCTGGGCAACACCGCCGATAGCACAACCCGTTGCAGTACGATCAATAGTTACAGAGTTCGTTAGCTGACCCGTATTCGAGAAACTGTTCGACAAGAAAACGTCAGGCGTTCCTCCGGCAAAAATACCGACGCCGCCCTTAATGATCAGTCTGTCAGTAGCTTCATAATTGAAGCCAACGCGTGGCTGGAACACGCCACGTCCGTCAAATGTCGAACGGTTTGAGAAGCCCTGTCGCTGAACAAAATTCGAATTGAGAGGCGGCTTTTCTTCGTTGCCGAAAAGGTCATAGCGAGCGCCGATGGTCAGCTGCAACTTATCAGTAACCTGCCAATCGTCCTGAAGGCCGAAAGTAAAGCTAGAGCTTCCGAAAGTGGCAGCACCATCGTCAGGATCCAAACTTGGGACGGCATTTCCATAAATCAGGCGTCCCGCATTACCAGCCTGAAAATCGGCAATTGAATCGAAATAATAGGTTCCGAGGGTATTCTGAACAAAAAGGTTGAAGACGTTTGTCTGACTGTAACCGAACAGGGCCTTGAACTGATGTGCGCCTGCGTCAAGGCGTGCAGTGAAGTCGACGGATAAGTTATCCGTATTCAATGCGTTCGAATGACGTGACTGATCGGGGCCGAAGAAGATACGTGGTGCACCAGTGGAACAGGACGTAAATGAACCGGTTTGGGTGGCATCAGCACAGACGGCGATTTCACCCAAAGTTTTGGGGCCGTAAGGTATCTGGCCGCGGTTATAATCACGATAAGACGCGCGTACTTCGGTCGAGAACTTGTCCGACCAGTCGCTGTTTAATTGGAACGTTCCAGCATTGACTTCTTCCGACAATTCATAACCGGTTGAGAACAGGCCCAGCGTCGGGCTGGTAGTGCTGGTCGACGTATTCCGCTGATTGGCAAGCGTTCCAATATTGCGGACATAGCTAATCGACGCACGATGGTTGTCGCTTACGTTCCAGTCGAGCTTCCCTACGAACTTCTCGTCCGATTCTACGCCGTTGAAGATAACGCCCAACGTATCATAGCTGTAGCGGGACTGGGCGATATTGCTGACCTGATCGACAAGCGCCTGAGTCACGCCAGGAATAGGAGAAGCAAAGCCTTGCCCCTGTGGACCGCTATCGAAAGGCTGGGTTTGGTCAGCCTTTTCATATGCGACCATGAAGAACAACTTGTCCTTGATAATCGGACCGGACAAAACGCCGCCATATACCTTTGAATTGAAATCGATAACAACGTCGCGACCTTTGGTGCGGTCACCGGTCAGGCTGTCATTGGTGTAAGTGTAAAATGCGGAGCCACGGAATTTGTTGCCGCCAGACCGCAGAACCACGTTAATTGCGCCGCCTTGGAAATCGCCTTCCGACACGTCGAATGGCGCGACTTTGACGGAGAATTGCTCAATTGCATCGAAGGGAACAGGGCCACGTGCAGTTGGCAGACCACCATTGTTCAGGCCGAAATCGTCAGAGAACTGAACGCCATCGACTGAAAAGCGGTTTAAACGACCATTCTGGCCAGCAATTTCAATAGTACGGCTGTTGGTTAAGTCGAGCGTTGTAAAAGGATCGCGGCGCGCGAGATCGCGAATATCACGATTGATCGATGCGACACCATCGATGTCGTTACGGTTCAGCGCAGTGATTGGACCAGTCGAGGTTTCCGTCGCACCTTTCAATGCCGATGCTGTGACGACGATTTCCTGCTGCCCCTGAAGCACTACCGGAAGACGAAATGCCTGGCCTGCGCTCAGCGAAAGATCAGTGACCTGTGCATTTTCATATCCGTCAGCTTCGACAGTAACGGTGAAGGGACCACCAACGCGGAGGCCATTTGCATTAAAATTACCCGCCGCATCGCTCGTGCTTGTTGCGGTCGTGCCCGATGGCTCGTGGACGATAGTGATTGTCGCACCTGCGACCGGACCATTCGGGCTTTCAACTGTGCCGCGAACAGATGACGTGGTTTCCTGCGCCATCGCAGGTGTTGCGAACATGGCGGCTGCAGATATCGCAGCTGCGCTGGCGGCGAGATAATAACGAACTTGCATCTTTAGACCCCTTTGAATTTTCATGTCCCGCCTCTCCAATATGTCCGGGTCTGAAAGCCCGAATCATGACGGCGGAATTGACCGTGGCATCCCCTTGGGGGCTGAAAATGTCAGTTAAATGACAATGCCGCCCCCAGATGATTCGCCCATAACGAACCGAGCGGCAGGCGCAAAGTTTTGCGGTGCAGCAAACAGTGCACAGCAAGGGTTTTCAGCATTTTTTTAATGAATGTTGCGCGTTTGCAACAGTGCTGTCTTTTGTGTCAGCGACTAAGCCGCATCCTCTTTTTCAGCTTTTGCAGACTTGGCATAGACCAGAACCGGCGTTTTGCGGCCTTCGACCACGTCCTTGTCGACCACGACCTCGTCGACGCCGTCAAAGGTAGGCAGATCGAACATCGTGTCGAGCAGGATAGATTCGAGAATGGAGCGCAATCCACGCGCGCCAGTCTTGCGTTCGATTGCCTTCTTGGCCACCGCCTCCAGCGCATCATCGGTGAAGCTGAGACCTACATCTTCCATCTCGAACAGCTTGCGATACTGCTTCACAAGCGCGTTTTTCGGTTCGGAAAGGATTTTTACCAGCGCGGAGATGTCGAGATCTTCAAGCGTAGCGGTTACAGGCAAGCGACCGACAAACTCAGGGATCAAGCCATATTTCAGAAGATCCTCAGGCTCGATCTGCTTGAGAATTTCGCCCGTACGGCGCTCGTCAGGGTCAGCGACATGCGCACCAAAGCCGATTGATTTGCCTTCAAGCCGGTTGGAAATAATCTTTTCCAAGCCCGAAAATGCACCGCCACAGATAAACAGAATGTTGGTCGTGTCGACCTGCAGAAACTCCTGCTGCGGATGCTTGCGGCCACCCTGCGGGGGCACGCTAGCAGTGGTGCCTTCCATCAGCTTGAGCAACGCCTGTTGAACGCCCTCCCCGCTGACGTCGCGGGTAATCGAGGGGTTTTCTGCCTTACGGCTGATCTTGTCGATTTCGTCAATGTAGACAATGCCGCGCTGCGCCTTTTCGACATTATAATCCGAAGCCTGCAACAGTTTCAGGATGATATTCTCGACATCCTCACCGACGTAACCGGCTTCCGTCAATGTCGTCGCATCAGCCATCGTGAACGGCACATCGAAGGTCTTGGCAAGCGTTTGCGCGAGCAACGTCTTGCCGCAGCCCGTTGGCCCGACAAGCAGGATATTCGATTTAGCGAGCTCGACATCGGCGCCCTTAGCGCCGTGATTCAGGCGCTTGTAATGATTGTGGACTGCAACGGACAAAACCCGCTTCGCCTGCGGCTGGCCGATGACATAATCGTCGAGCACTTCGCAGATTTCCTGCGGCGTGGGCACTTCGCCTTCCTTGCGACCGGTGAGCGCGCCCTTGGTTTCTTCGCGAATGATGTCATTGCACAGCTCAACGCATTCATCACAAATGAATACGGTGGGACCAGCAATCAATTTGCGGACTTCGTGCTGCGATTTACCGCAGAAGGAGCAGTAAAGGGTGCTCTTGGTATCTGATCCGCTCAACTTCGTCATAAATCGTCCTGCTTCCGCGCCTGATTGACGCGGTCTGTCACTAAAACGTCATCCTAAAGATGCGTGGCATTTTGGCAATAGCCGAAAACGGACTGTGCCATGTTAGTAAATCTGGTGGATGAAACCCTAACGGGACGCCCTTCCCTATTTCTCGGAGGCTTCTGAGTTGGCTGGGCGCTTGTCGAACACTTCATCAACAAGTCCGAACGCCTTGGCCTCATCCGCCTCCAAAAAGGTATCGCGGTCCATCGCCTTTTCAATGTCCTTCAAAGGCTTGCCGGTATATTTTGCATAAAGATCGTTCATCCGCTTGCGGATACGCAATATCTCATTCGCCTGAATCTGGATGTCCGAAGCCATACCGCGTGCGCCGCCCGATGGCTGATGCACCATGATACGCGCATTGGTTAGCGCAACGCGCATGCCGGGCTCGCCTGCCGCGAGAAGGAAACTGCCCATCGATGCCGCCTGACCGATGCACACCGTACCAACACGCGGACGGATATATTGCATGGTATCGTGGATCGCCATGCCAGCGGTCACAACGCCACCCGGCGAGTTGATGTACATCCAGATATCCTTTTTGGGGTTATCGGATTCGAGGAACAGCAGCTGGGCGGTGATGACCGAGGCCATATTGTCCTCAACTTCACCCGTCACAAAAATGATACGTTCACGCAGTAGCCTTGAAAAGATGTCCCAGCTGCGCTCCCCCCGGTTCGATTGCTCGATAACAACGGGGACTAGGGCTTGAACCGGGTCAAATGGAACGTGCATGAAATACCTCTAAGATGTTCTGTTTTCGTGTTGATGCCTACATCGGCGCGCGCAGACAAAGTTTCAAGCAGGAAAAAGGTTAAGGTCTGGTTTGGAGGCCGGATTCTAACTTCGACAAAATCGATTAGTGTGTCTGGTTTCATTGCTTTGACCGATTTGACCGCAAGTGCCATTCTCGTAACATCGACTCGAACATCCTAAGAGAGGAAATAATAATGGCAGACGCAGACCCCCGCGATGGTTGCCCAATGCACTCCGGCGGCGAGATTAAAATTCGCTCGCTGCTCGGACGGCAGAACAAGGACTGGTGGCCCGATGCGCTTCCTGTCGACATGCTGCATCAGCATGGCGTGTCGCCCGACCCGATGGGCGAAGATTTCGAATATGCAGAAGCGTTCAAAAAGCTTGATTATCAGGCACTGAAAAGCGACCTCACCGCATTGATGACCGACAGCAAGCCTTGGTGGCCTGCTGATTATGGCCACTATGGCCCGTTCATGATCCGTATGGCATGGCACGCCGCCGGCACCTACCGCGTCACCGATGGCCGCGGCGGCGCAGGCAGCGGACAGCAGCGGTTCGAGCCACTCAACAGTTGGCCAGACAACGGAAACCTTGATAAAGCGCGCCGCTTGCTCTGGCCGATCAAGCAGAAATACGGCCAGTCGATTAGCTGGGCCGATCTTTTCATCCTCGCTGGTAATGTCGCCATCGAAAGCATGGGCGGACCAGTGTTTGGCTTTGGCGGCGGCCGTAAGGACGTCTATCAGTCCGAAGGTGACACATTCTGGGGTGCCGAGGAAATCTGGGTCAACGAAGGCGCAAAGACCCGTCTTGTCGATGGTGAGACAACTGAGCTCGAAGGCCCACTCGCGGCAATCCAGATGGGCTTGATTTACGTCAATCCCGAAGGGCCAGGCGGCAATCCTGATCCGCTGCAGTCGGCGCGGGACATGAAGGCAACCTTCTTGCGTATGGCAATGAATTCGGAAGAAACTGTTGCGCTCACCGCCGGTGGTCACGCTTTCGGAAAGGCGCATGGCGCCAAGCCCGGCGAAACTTTTGGCAAGGCGCCTGCGGGCGAAGCCATTCACCAGCAGGGCTTCGGCTGGCTGACCGACGTTGATGAAATCGGCAAGGGGCACATCACGACGTCAGGCATTGAAGGTTCATGGTCGAACAATCCGACGCAGTGGGGGGGCGATTACTTCCGATTGCTGTTTAAATATGACTATGAACTGGTCGAGAGCCCAGCAGGTGCCAAGCAGTGGCAGCCAATAAATCCGGATCCCGAAGACATGGCACCCGACGCGCGCGACCCATCGAAGCGCGTGCCGACGATGATGACCACTGCTGACATGGCGCTGAAGATGGATCCAGAGTTCCGCGCAATTTCGGAGCGGTTCCGCGACAATCAGGCGGCCCTCGACGATGCGTTCGCCCGCGCCTGGTTCAAGCTTTGCCACCGTGATATGGGACCAAAAAGCCTGTATCTTGGGCCGGAAGTTCCGGAAGAGACGCTGATCTGGCAGGATCCCGTTCCTGCTGGCACGGCGCCTTCTGATGCAGATGTTGTCGCGTTCAAATCGGCGGTGCTTTCCAGCGGATTGACCGTATCGCAACTTGTGAAGACCGCCTGGGCCTCAGCCTCGACCTTCCGTAAGTCCGACAAGCGCGGTGGTGCCAATGGTGCCCGCATCGCGCTTGCGCCGCAGAAGGACTGGGACGTCAACGAGCCCGCCGAACTGGCCAAGGTGTTGACGAAGCTCAATGAACTGCGCGGTTCAATGTCGCTTGCCGACGCAATTGTGCTGGCAGGTTCGGCAGCGGTCGAAAAGGCAGCGAAGGATGGCGGCGTTGACGTCACTGTGCCGTTCACCGGTGGCCGCGGCGATGCGACTCAGGACTGGACCGATGTCGAAAGCTTCCACTGGATGGAGCCGCAGGCCGATGGCTTCCGCAACTACCTGAAGACACGCCAGCCAGTGAAGACCGAGGAGTTGCTGCTCGATCGGGCATCGCTGCTAGGCCTCTCGGGACCGGAATTGGTCGTACTCGTTGGCGGCCTCCGTGTTCTTGGCACAAACCATAAAGACATACCCGAAGGCGTGTTCACCACCCGCAAGGGCGTTCTGACCAACGACTTCTTCGTGAACCTGTTCGACATCGATACCTTCTGGGATCTGGTCGACACGGCGAGCGATGAAGAGTTTATCGGCTACACCCGCGGCGGCCGTACCGAGAAGTGGCGTGCAACCCGCACCGATCTCATCTTCGGTTCGAACAGCCAGCTGCGCGCAACCGCCGAAGTCTATGCAGAACGCGGCCACGAAGAAAAGTTCGTGCGCGATTTCGTCAAGGCCTGGGTCAAGGTGATGAACGCAGATCGGTTTGACCTGAAGTAAGTCAAAACCATTTAAGCCAAAAAGAAAAGGCCCCGGGAATTCCGGGGCCTTTTCTTTTGTCCTCGGTTGAGGCTTATTTCTTGGCAGGGGCCTTTTTGGCAGGAGCCTTCTTGGCTGCTGGTTTTGCTTCGGCTTCGGCTGCTTCCTTCTTTGGAGCGGCTTTCTTAGCAGCAGGCTTGGCTTCCTTCGCAGGAGCCTCTTCCTTCGCAGCAGCAGCCTTCTTGGCAGGAGCCTTCTTCTTCGCTGCAGGCTTGGCGTCTGGTTCGGCTTCAATAGCCGCTTCCAGCTCTTCCTTCGTTACAGCGCGGTCGGTGACAGTTGCCTTGTCGAACAGGAAGTCGACAACCTTGTCCTCGAACATCGGCGCACGAAGCTGTGCAGCTGCCATCGGATTTTCCTGCAGATACTGCACAAAACGCTGACGGTCTTCGGGGCGATATTGCTGGGCGGCTTGCTGCACCAGCATGTTCATTTCTTGGCTGTTGACTTCAACGCCATTTGCCTGACCGATTTCGGAGAGCAAAAGGCCCAAGCGCACGCGGCGGACGGCGATGTCGCGATACTCTTCGCGCTCGGCTTCCATTTCCTTCTTGGCGGCTTCGGGGTCGTCCTCACGCGCAGCTTCCTGTTCGAGTTGCGCCCAGATCTGTTCGAATTCGGCTTCGACCATCGACGGCGGAACGTCGAAATCATGGTCGGCGGCCAACTGGTCAAGCAACTGGCGCTTCATATAGGTGCGGGTCAGGCCGTTATGTTCCTGCTCGACCTGAACCTTCATCAGTTCGCGGAGCTTGTCGATGCCTTCAAGGCCGAACATCTTGGCAAGATTGTCGTCGGCTTTCGCTTCAACCGGCTTGCGGACTTCATTGACAACGATGTCGAAGGTCGCTGCCTTACCCTTCAGGGCTTCGGCATTGTAATCTTCGGGGAAGGTCACGTTGATGAGTTTCTCGTCATTGGCCTTCACGCCAACGAGTTGGTCTTCAAAGCCGGGGATCAGCTGGCCCGAGCCAAGCACGACCGCCATGCCGTCGCCCTTGCCCCCGTCGAACGGGACGCCGTCGACCTTGCCTTCGAAATCGATGACGACACTGTCGCCCATTTTCGCGGCATATTTCTTGTCGGCGGCTTCGAAGCTCTTTTGACCAGCAGCCAGCTTCAGGATCGATTCGTCGACCTGTGCGTCGCTGACTTCTACCGTCAGGCGCTCCAGCGTGATGCCGTCAATCGCAGGGGCAGCAATGGCTGGCAGGATTTCGAGATGAAAATCGACAACAGCGTCCTTGCCCGGCGCATAGTCATTGTCGAGATGCACATGCGGCTGCGTCGCTGGACGGAGCTTGTTGTCGGCAATCGCCTTTTGCACGCCGTCCTGAATCGAGCTGTTCAGCGCGTCCTGAAGCAGCGAATCCTTGTGCATTTTCTTGACCAGATTGGCAGGGACCTTGCCGGGACGGAAACCAGGCATCCGCACTTGCGGTGCGATTTTCTTCACCTCGGCATCGATGCGCGATTCGACGTCTTTCGCGGTAATCGTCATGCGATATGCGCGCTTCAGGCCTTCATTCTGTGTCTCGACGGTTTGCATAATATCTTCTCACTCTGGCAGGCAGGCAATTGGCCTCACCTTAAACTGTTAAATGGCTTTCGGGTTCAACGACAGCCGGCACTATAGCCTATTTCGTGGTGCGGGCGAAGGGACTCGAACCCCCACACCTTGCGATGCCAGAACCTAAATCTGGTGCGTCTACCAATTCCGCCACGCCCGCTTACGAAAAGCTGCCGTTTCACAAACGACGGGAGCCTCTAA
>JBGSPK010000315.1:0-2197 GCA_041738665.1 Sphingorhabdus sp.
AAATCGACATCAGCGTTTGAGAGTTCGTGTGGTTTTCCCCCTGTTGCCCACGGCGATAAATCGGCGCTGATATCCGCGTGACGAACGCAAGCTTAGCCCTCATCCCAAATGCCCCCGGGATGAGGGCTTTGCTTTTTCAGCCACATTTTAGCGATCACGCGCTTGCTCCCCGGCGTCTGGCCTTCTAGGGCCATATGCTTATGCCCCAGACTCTCCGTATTGCTTCGTGGAATATCAATTCGGTGCGTGCACGCATCGACATCGTCGAGCGGTTTTTGAAAGAAGAAGCGCCGGACATTCTCTGCCTTCAGGAAACAAAGGTCATCGACAGCCTGTTTCCCGAGGGCTTGTTCAGGCAGCTTGGCTATCGTCACATGATGGTCAATGGCCAGCCGATGCATCATGGCGTCGCGATTGTCAGCAAGGTGCCGTTGATTAACCGGCGCGTGGAGGATTGGCAGGCGAACGGCGAGGCGCGACATATCAGCGCTGAAATCGGGACCGAGGCAACTAAGGGCGTTCGGCTTGACAATGTGTATATTCCTGCGGGCGGCGAAGTGCCGGATCTGGAAAACAACCCGAAATTCGGTCAGAAGCTGGCTTTTCTCGGCCGGATGACCGACTGGTCGAAAACGGTTGATTGCCCGACGATATTGACCGGCGATTTCAATGTCGCCCCGTTGGAACAGGATGTGTGGAGTCATAAGCAGCTGATCAACGTCGTTAGTCACACGAGGGTCGAAATTGATTTGCTGGCCGAACTTAAAGCGGCGGGCAACTGGACTGATGTCGCGCGCGAATTTGTCGATCCATCGCAGAAGCTCTACACATGGTGGAGCTATCGTGCGCAGGATTGGGAAACATCGGATCGAGGGCGGCGACTGGACCACATGTGGGTTACTCCCGACCTCAAAGACAAGGCCTGTGCGCATGTGGTGCACAAACATATCAGGGGCTGGGGCAAGCCGTCGGACCATGCGCCCATTGTCACGGAATTTGCCTTTTGAATGAGGGTCCGGCCAAAAAGGGCGACGCCTGCCAGGCCGCCCGCGCAATCGATGCGCTCCGGCGCGGCTGGCCGATTGAGATAGCCAGCCACGGCCATGTACTGACGCTAATTGCTATCGAAACAGCGGGCAATGTGAGCGATGTTACAGGATTGCTGATTTCGGCCAGCAGGGCCGCAACGTTGAAACTGGCCAATCAGCACGCTGCTGCCGACACGGCGTTACCCGTTCTGATCAAGACACCTGCCGATCTTGATCTGTCGCTGGCGATTGCCATCGCAGATCCCGTACTCGACATGCGTTTCCCCATGAAGGGGCCCTTCGTGGCAAAGCCGTTGCCGGATGGTGCCGCGGCGACTGCAGCAATGGAACTTGGACGATTGGCCGGTTTGCTGCCTGCGTTTCTTGTGCTTGCGGAATCCGGGCATGGGAACGTTCAGGTCGCGCCTCAGGATGTCGCTGCTTTTGACGACAGCCGTGCGCTGCAAATCGCGGCGCGAGCGCGATTGCCAGTGGCTGCCAATCCCGACACGGAAATCGTCGCTTTCCGGACAGCGGCAGATGCTGCCGATCATGTTGCGCTGATTATCGGAAAGCGCGATACCTCGCCTCCTGTTATCCGGTTGCACAGCGAATGCCTTACCGGCGATGTGCTGGGCAGTCTGAAATGCGACTGCGGGCCGCAGTTGCATGAGGCGCTACACCAAATTTCCGAAGCGAATTGGGGCATATTGCTCTACCTCAGACAAGAAGGACGCGGCATCGGGCTGGTGAATAAATTGCGTGCTTATGCCCTGCAAGATCAGGGTTTTGATACGGTCGATGCAAACACCCGGCTGGGCTTTGTCGTCGACGCACGCGATTTTTCGATTGCCGCGCGAATGCTCGAATTACTCGGTGTGACCGAAGTCAGGTTGCTGACCAACAATCCGCAAAAGGTAAAAGGGCTGGAGGCAGAGGGGATTAGGGTTGCTGAAAGGCTTCCGATCCAGATTCCCGCTAACCCCCATAATGCGCATTATCTCGAAACCAAAAGAGACCGTACAGGGCATACATTATAGCCACTTGCCATGCGGCCTGACGGCGGCCTAAATATCTGTCTCAAGACGTAAAAGGGGCAATATTTGAAGAACGCGGAACATATGGCGCAAATCGCGACCTGCTTCCGCTGCCCGGAATATGAAGCCGGG
>JBGSPK010000354.1:0-2883 GCA_041738665.1 Sphingorhabdus sp.
ACCATGCGCGTGAAAAACATTCTTTGCGATATCAAGACCAATGGTAGTAAGTTGTGACACGGACGCCTCCTTTAGATGGTGTTCAACACCTCCATCATGGCACATAAATGCCGCCGGGGGGCGTCCACCCCATCACAACAAGGGCAGCGTTCGGGCAAAACCCAATCCAGAACAGGTTTCAAAATATGGGTGCCAACCGCCATGTTCCGCTTGTCGGATAACGACTGCATCTGCACAAGGCGCAAATGAACGATGACATCCATCCGCCCGAAATATTTGACCGGCAGCGCCGACGCGCATTGCGCGCGCGGGCTGCACGGCGAACGCCAGAGTCATTTTTGTGGGATTATATAGCTGAAGATTTGGCAGAGCGGCTGGCCGTCGTTACGCGAACGTTCGAGAACGTCTTGATGATAGGGCCGATCGGGCATTGGCAGGACAAGCTGTTACCGGGCGCAGACAGAACTATCTTACATGCACCACTGAGCGACGCTGAAACATTTAGTGGAGAAGTGCGGGCGATTGACGAGGACCGCCTGCCCTATGACCCTGGTAGCTTTGACCTTGTCATTTCCGCTGGCACACTCGACAGCGTCAATGATTTACCAGGCGCGTTGATCCAGATCCGGCGTGTATTGAAACCGGACGGGCTATTTCTGGGACATATGTTTGGCGTTGGAACATTATCGACACTTAAGTCTGTCTTACTGTCAGCAGAGCGCGATATGGCCGCTCCGCACATCCACCCGCAAATCGGTTTGCGAAGCGCGGCAGATCTTTTGGCGCGCGCCGGATTTGCTCTTCCAGTGGCTGATCAGGAAGTAATGACAGTGCGATATTCGCATTGGCGTAAGACCGTTTCGGACATTCGCGATGCCGGTCTGGGTAACGCGCTAGCGGGTCCGCGAAAATATCTGGGTAACGATTTTACCCAGCAGCTGGACAATTGTTGGACGGAAAGAGCAGACGAACACGGCAGAGTCGAAGAGTATTTCGTCCATCTTCACATGAGTGGTTGGGCGCCCTCCGCGCAGCAGCCGCAGCCCGCACGGCGGGGTAGCGGGCAAGTTTCGTTATCCGACATATTGCCGTTTCCGATCAAGAAGTGAAATTTTCTAGTGCTGATACCAGAGGAACATCGGCGGGTGGCATCTGCAGATCGTGCATCTCGTACGGACGCAGCCACCGAATTTCAGCTGCATCCAGTGCCGCCGGTTCGCCACGCCAATGGTGACATAGATAGAGCAGCAATAGGAGATTTCGTTCCTCCAGCGGTTCGCTAGCAAAGGTCAAAGGAACAAGATTTTTTCGATCAACGTCGATGCCGAGTTCCTCCTTAAGTTCCCTTACCAATGCTGATTCGGGCGATTCGCCGGCGTCGACCTTCCCGCCGGGGAACTCCCACAACCCTGCCATCTGACGACCCTCGGGGCGCTTTTGCAGCAGTATTTCACCATCTTGGTTGGTTAATGCGGCAGCAACCACAAACAGCATTGTCGGATTTTTTTCCATTTTCTCATCACGTTGCAAGGTTTTATTAACGCTTGTGTGGGAAATCCTGACTGCTCGCAACCAGTGAATGAAGTGGGACCAGAGATGTTGGAACTAATTCGGCGCATCAAAAGATGCGAAAATGGTGCGACGGCAGTGGAGTATGGTTTGATAGTGTCATTGATTGTTATCGCAATCGTGGCGTCGATGGGACAGTTTGGCACAAGCTCGCAAAGCATGTGGAACCAAGTGTCCAACAAAATCATCAGCGTAACAAGCTGAACGACGTTAACGTTTCGGTAGAGATTTATACGTTATCAGGTCAAAGTCGAATATTTTTGATTTTAGAATATTCGCTCGGGTGAATTGAACAAGCAACAGGAGACCTAAAATGAAAGTTATCAAGAAACTCTTCAAGAATGAAGACGGCGCAACTGCAATTGAATACGGCCTGATCGCCGCTTTGATCGCTGTTGCTGCAATTACTGCAATGACCAGACTCGGCACCAACCTGTCGAATACCTTCACAAAGGTTAGCAACAGCCTCACCACGAGCTGATTGCGGAGGCGTCAAGCGCCTGACAAAACTGAAGGGCAGTAACTCCGGTTACTGCCCTTTTGTTATTTGTGATGCCTACCGTCAAATGGGCAGCGCAAAGAATATATAGCTAGTAAGTAACAATCTTAACTTTTTGCCCGGCACTCAATGCGATATTTTCGGAAAAACCATTCAGTGCCCTAAATCGTTCGGTTTGCAGCGTTGAATAGGCCATCCGTCCAGCGAGTGAAGCAACGCTATCCGACTTCCCAACCGTCACCACCCGCAATATCCGAGGCTTGATTGCATCCGCTTGCTGGACGGTTAGCCGTGCCATGCTGCCGAACATACGTGCAAACGGATTGGCGTTTGCGGCCGATATTGTCAGAAAATGATATCCGACATTGCCGCCCCATTCATAAGCAAACACCGACACCTCCCTCGCACCTTGTTGCGTGTTTACGGTCGTCGATGAATAGAATGCAGGGATGCCATTGACCGTCGTCTGTCTAATTGTGCCGACCGGAATGGTCTGATTTTGTCCCGAAACGGATTTGAAAGCAGCCGCCACATAGGCTTGGCGGTCTCCGGTAAAATTTCCCTGTGTAAAAATTGCCTTGCCGCCATTGCCATTTATCGAAACGGCGTCAGTTCCGTTTTGCATCCCATAGCCGGTGGGTGCAGTGAATTTCAATTTGATGTCGCGATGCAGGAAGTCCTGACCCTCAACCACACCTTGAGCCGGGTCATCGCCGTACATCATACCGTTGATCGCCGCAAAATGCGCATCCGGCCTTCTTACGGTATTTGCAGGATAGGATTTTGCCCGCGTCGCGGCACGAACTACTCTCTTC
>JBGSPK010000366.1:0-3223 GCA_041738665.1 Sphingorhabdus sp.
ACTTAACGTGCCATTATTGACGCCACTCCGATTGGCAATCGGCATCGCCATTATCAAAATATTTCGACGCGAAATGCTTCCGATAATTGGACGGCTAATCGTCAAACGACCGTCGCTTATGGTGCGTTGCCACCAATATTCCCGGGAAACGGACAATCCGGGCTCGAATGCTACGACCGAACACCGCACCACTCCGTCGGCCTGCGTACGGACGAAGTTTATAATCGGCGCATAGTTACGCCGACTTGCCGAAAGTGCCGTTGTGCACCCGGGACTGATGTCTCTGACATCCTGATTTGCAGCAACGGTCAGCAACAGATGCTGTGCGACAATAAAGGGATCGCGTTCCCGCTCGGCAAGCGCTTGAGCACTCATGCTCAATCTGCTGGCCGCCAGTCGCTGGGTGCTTTGAAGCGTCGACATGCCTTGAAGGATGCTGACGACCATAATCGGCAACAACGCCACCAGAACAATGAAAATAAGCCCCTGCTTTAATGTAGCTGGTCGAAGCTTAATCACATCAATGACCTGTCGCGCCAAAATACTCTCATTTGGGAGATGCAGCCACACCCTGACTGGTCGCAGATTTCAGCATGGCCGATACAGTCGGTTCATCAGCGCCATTTATTAACGCGGCTAACGCCTGACGACCGCGGGCCAACCGGCTTTTGACCGTGCCAATGGCACATCCCGTAATCTGCGCTGCTTCTTCGTAAGACGCGCCACCTGCCCCAACGAGCAACAATATCTCGCGCTGCTCGTTCGGTAGCTTCTGCAATGCTTTTTCAACATCCGTAAGATGGATGGCATGCTGCTGCGGTGCGGCCTCGACCAGCAAGCGTTCAGCGGCCTCAGGATCCCAGCTCGACATGCGCGAATTTTTGCGCATTGTCGTATAAAACTGATTGCGCAGGATCATGAACATCCACGCTCGAAAATTGGTACCCATCGTATAGCTGTCGCGCGCCGCCCATGCCCGCATCATTGCATCCTGGGCCAAATCATCCGCCAGCTCGCGGTTGCCGCAAAGCCCTCGTGCAAAGGCGCGCAGCGATGGAATCAACGCAATCATTTCGTTCCGGAAATCGTCAGGAACCGCCGGCTCGCGCGAGCCGCTCGTCGCTTCGCTAACCATTACGATGGCTTCTTGCCGCTCGAAGCTCGCGCATCGATTTCATCCAAAAGACGCATGAAGTCATCGGGAATGGCCTCATTGGCCACCTTATCATGCATTTGACGCAACGCAGCGGTAATAGGATCAAAGGCGGGATCGACCTTGTTTTCAAACGCTTTGCCAGAGTTTTTGCCCTTGCGCTCTGACATCAGGTTATACTCCATATTGCGCATGACGCTGAGAAAGTCGTCCGAATGCGTCGGTTCTGCGGGGTTGTGCTTCATGCCTCACCACCGCAACCAATTGTTGCTGTTCATTATAGTCATAACAGCATAATTCGGGGACGCAAAAAAAGTTCCGCGACAAGGAACAAAAACGACGGTTGCGCGTATATATTATTCAGCCGGAGAAACATGCATGTCATTAAGGGAAGAGTTGGGCAACGTATTGCCTTTTTTGAGACGTTACGCACGCGCGCTAACAGGTTCGCAGAAAATCGGTGATGCTGCCGTTCGGGAAACACTCGAGGCTTTGCTAGAAGCACCTGAAGAGCTGAATACCGACCATGCAGTTCGGCTCGAGGTTTTTCGTGTTTTCAATCGTTTATGGAACGCGCGGACCATATTGCCGCTTCAGTCGGTTGGAAGAAGCGGCGTTATCGCCCATTTTCCCGTTGAGCGCCGCCAAAGCCTGTTGCTCACGACCGTCGAAGGATTTTCGGCTGATGACGCGGCTTATATTTTAGGTTTGGATGTATCAGAAATTGATGCCCATGTGACCGAAGCACGTTCCGCCATCGCGGACGCGCTCACTGCAGATGTTCTGATCATTGAAGATGAATCGATTATCGCCTTGCACATCAAGGAAATCGTCGAAAGCCTCGGTCACAATGTCATGGCGATCGTTAGAACACATAAAGAGGCGATTGCCAAGACGCGCGAATCGATGCCAGAATTGATCCTTGCCGATATCAGCCTTGCCGATGGATCAAGTGGAATCGATGCCGTTCGCGACATTTTAGCTGAACAGGATTTGCCGGTGATTTTCATAACGGCATTTCCCGAAAGGTTACTTACGGGCGAGCGGCCAGAACCGACCTATTTGATTACCAAGCCGTTTGAACCTGAAACGGTAATCGCCACCATTGGCCAAGCTTTGCTGGTCCACCGCGAGATACACTCGGAAGATTCTGCAGCGGCATAACTTTTTGCGGAACCTTTCCGGTCGTTGAGAGTTACCCGAATGTAGCGAGTTCAAATTGTCCAAACCCCGCTGGCGCCTCACCCCCCCCCTTGGGCGTCAGCACCCCCCGAAAACACCCCGATCGAATGATCGGGGTGTTTTTTTGCTAATGCCAATAAAAACCCCGGCGGAACCGATTTCAGCGGGAGGTTGCATGTCGGTTCCGCCAAGGACTTGCCTCACTCGATAAGCGAGGCAAGTATTCTTAAAACGCTTACATCGCCGATGGCGCGTTGGCCTGCGTCGCGTGCTTCAGATCGCTCATCTGATCATGCCCCGCTTTGACCGAATCATAGCATTGGGTAATGAGCGCACGGCTGTCAGCGCTTAAGTCGTGGTCGGAAATCGCGCTTTCGAATTTCTCCTTGATGTGGTCCTCGCCGCGCTCGACTTCGGCAATAATCGCCTTGTCGTCGGCACCGGTAATGGCATCGCGAAGGTTCATGAAAACCCGATGCGCACCAGCTGCTATCGAACCGCTGTCTTCGGGTGTCCCGCCAAGTTGCGTGACATGTTGCTGAAGTTTTTGCGCCACTTGCTCGCGCTCATTCGCTCGTGCGAAAAAGATGGACTGGAACTGGGAATTGTCAGCATCTTCTGCGGCTTCACGATATCCATCAATGCTGTCGATGGTGGTCTTTATCAGGCCATTAATTGTGGCAATGTCGGTTTTATGGGAATCCATTGTGCATCTCCAAAACTGCATGGGGGAAAAGTTAAACTGCACAGCATCACAAATGTTTCTCTGTAAATCCGGCTTTTTTCTATCGACATCCAAGCACCGCTCAGCGGTTTTCTGGAACAGAAATGCGATCACTCCGTTAATTGATTGAAAGCGACAATGACTGATTAAAAGCGGACTTTACC
>JBGSPK010000382.1:0-4590 GCA_041738665.1 Sphingorhabdus sp.
CACTGCCACCATCATCTACCGCGGCAATACCGGCTGGCAGGGGCGCGGCATTTTTGCGGCTGCTGCCGATATAAAATGGCCGTTTGTCGGCCAAGCGTTCGGCGGCACACAGATTTTTACGCCGCGGGTTCAAATTGTCGCAGCGCCGTCCATCGCCAACCTCAGCATCCCCAACGAAGATTCGCGGGCAGTTGACCTTGAGGACAGCAACCTTTTCGCGCTCAATCGTTTTCCTGGTTACGACCGTTTCGAAGATGATTATCGCATCACTTATGGTTTCGACTGGGCGTTGCGTAAATCCAATTTTACCGCCGACATAACGGTGGGTCAAAGCTATCGCCTGTCTAACCGAGCATCGATTTTCCCGGATGGCACCGGACTTTCCGACAAGGTTTCTGACATTGTTGGCCGCAGTGAATTTCGCTTCAAGGATATCGTAAAGCTTACCCACCGCTTTCGTTTGGATAAAGACAGCTTTGCCATTCGCCGGAACGAGATTGATGCGACCATTGGCTCGCGGGGAACTTACCTGCAGGCTGGTTATCTCAAACTTAACCGCAACATCGGACCAACGGTCGAAGATCTTTCGGATCGTGAAGAAATCCGGTTGGCTGGGCGTGTGCGTGTCGCGCGTTATTGGTCCGTATTTGGTTCAACAATCATAGATTTGACAGATATCAAAGAGGATCCCACCTCCTTTGCTGATGGGTTCGATCCCATCCGGCATCGTTTGGGTGTGGCATATGATGACGACTGCCTCTCGCTAAGCCTGACATGGAGACGCGATTATCAACCGACCGGTGATGCTCGGCGGGGTAATGGCTTCCTGTTCCGGCTGGCATTTCGTAATTTGGGTGTGTAAGGCCAACGCTAAATGGGGGTCGGGATATTTGCTGCTCATCTGCTGTTCAGCAGGAGCCGACTATTTCCCCCATCCAAATTGACTTTGTACTGGATCGACATCGATGAAGTTTTCTAAGCGCTTATCCCTTGCCGCTTTGCTGGCGACTGCCACTGCGCTTACGCCATTGGTTGCGCAAACGGTTGGAGATGATGCCACACCTGAAACGCGGCTCGACATTCCTGACGGACAGCAACTGTTTGGCAAGAACGATCCGAATGTTCGACGGGCTACCGCGCAGGTAAATGGCGAAATCATTACCGGAACGGACATCGATCATCGCCTTGCCCTGATCGTGGCGGCTAATAATAACAAACTTCCGCCCGAAGAGGTTGCGCGCTTTCGTGCCCAGATCTTGACTAACCTGATCGATGAAACGCTGCAAATTCAGGAAGCTGCTGCAAATGAGATTGACGTAACCGAGGCAGAGGTAAATCAATATTTCGATCGGGTAGCTCAGCAGAATTTCAACCGCCCTGCTCCAGAAGTCGAAAAATACCTCATTTCGATAGGGTCATCGGTCGCTACATTGAAACGCCAGATTAAGGGCGAGCTTTCATGGAGCCGATTGCTGTCGCGCAACGTGCGCCCTTCGGCCAACGTCAGCGATGACGAGGTGAATGCCATCATTGAACGCATTAAGGCGACGAAAGGTACAACTGAATATCGCTTGGGCGAAATCTATCTGTCGGCGACTCCAGAAACCATGCCGGCCGTGACTGAGAACGCCAAAAAGATAATGGATCAGCTGCGTCAGGGCGGCAACTTTGTGGCGTATGCACGGCAATTTTCGGAAGCGTCGACTGCTTCTGTTGGTGGAGACCTCGGGTGGCTTTCACTGGCGCAACTTCCGCAATCGCTGGCAACCGCTGCGTCAGCTATGAATTCCAATGAAATACAGGCGGTGCCGTCACCGGGCGGCATTTCAATCCTGCTGTTGATTGACAAGCGTCAGGTTGCAACTTCCGACCCAAGAGATTCGGTGTTGAGCCTGAAACAAATCGCAATAACTTTCCCTGCCGGAACGACAGAGGCGCAAGTTGCGCCGATGGTTAAGCGTTTTAGCGAAGAAACGCAGAAGATAACCGGTTGTGGCGCTGCTGATGAAACGGCGCGCCAATTGGGTGCCGAAGTTGTCAATCGTGACGGCATAAAAATTCGCGACTTGCCGGGTCCCCTTCAACAGGTGATGCTCGAATTGCAGGTGGGCCAGTCAACGCCTCCTTATGGCTCACTGGAAGATGGCGTTCGTGTGTTTGTGATGTGCGGGCGTGATGCGCCTCAGGAAGCCGCTTCGGAAAGCTTCGACGAAATCATGTCGCGACTGGAAGAGGAACGCGTGAACAAACGCGCACGGATTTACCTGCGCGATCTTCGCCGCGACGCGGTTATCGAATATAACTGATGCCGACGGGCCGACTGGATTTGCCGCTGGCGATATCCGTCGGCGATCCAGCTGGAATAGGACCCGAGATAATCGGCAAAGCGTGGGAAGCCCGAAACACCTCCGGGCTTTCGCCCTTTTTCGCGATTGGCGACATCGGTAGCTTTGCACCGCACTGGGACGGCCCCGTGGTCCGCATTGAAGACCCAGCGGATGCCGCACAGCATTTCGGTTCAGCCTTGCCCGTCATTCAGCTCCATAGTTGCATTTCCGTCATTCCCGGCGTGCCGGACATGGATGGAGCACATTGCGCCTATCAAGCGCTCGAAATGGCCATCGGATTTGCGCGTGCAGGAAGCGCAGCAGCGTTGGTGACAGGGCCAGTTTCAAAAGCACAGCTTTATGCTGTTGGCTTCACTCATCCGGGCCAGACCGAATTTATCGCAGAGCGATGCGGGGTATCGAAGAACAACGCAGTGATGATGCTCGCCGGGCCGGACCTACGAGTGGTGCCAATGACAACGCATATCCCGTTGGCGTCGGTTGCAGGCAAGCTTGATGGGCGGCTAATCCGGCAGAGACTTCGTGCAACCGCAAAGGGATTGCAGCGGAATTTCGGGATCCAAAATCCCCGTTTGGCAGTCGCTGGGTTCAACCCGCATGCCGGTGAATCGGGCAATATGGGTCGCGAGGAAATCGATCTGTTCATTCCTGCCATCGAGCAAATCCGCAGCGAAGGCTTCGACGTCATCGGGCCGCTCCCTGCCGACACGATGTTCCACGCCGAAGCGCGATCGCATTATGATGCGGCTTTGTGCGCCTATCACGACCAAGCGCTTATTCCGCTCAAAACGCTGTATTTTCACGATGCAGTCAACATAACGCTTGGTCTTCCGGTCGTTCGAACCTCACCCGATCACGGCACGGCATTCGGGATAGCCGGCCAAAACAAGGCCATGCCCAATTCGATGATTGCCGCGATTAAAATGGCGGAAATGGCCGCGCTCAACCGCATCGCCGCCGACGCGCTATAATGTCTGTAAAGTTACCGCCGCTCCGCGAAGTGATTGCCCGCCACGGTCTGTCTGCCAGCAAGGCATTGGGCCAGAATTTCCTGTTCGACGAGCAATTGCTGGACCGGATTGCTGCCATTCCCGGATCTCTAAAAAACGAGCATGTGTATGAGGTAGGCCCGGGGCCGGGTGGTTTGACGCGGGCGCTGTTGCGCGCAGGCGCAAATGTGTTGGCGGTCGAAAGAGACCGGCGCTGCCTGCCGGCGCTGGCGGAACTGTCAGACGCATTTCCTGGACAGTTACGGGTTATCGAGGGCGATGCACTTAAGATTGATCCCTTCGCAGAAATTGGCGCGCCGTTCCATATCGCGTCGAACCTTCCTTATAATGTCGGCACCGCATTGGCGGTCGGCTGGCTGGCTGGCGAGGTCTGGCCGCCGCCGTGGAAGTCGATGACGCTGATGTTCCAGCGCGAAGTTGCCGACCGGATCGTCTCGGCGGCTGGAACCGATGCCTATGGTAGACTGGCGATTTTAGCGCAGTGGCGGTCAAAGGCGGCGATTGCGATGCCCGTCCATCGGTCCGCGTTCACGCCGCCGCCGAAGGTCATGTCCGCAGTTGTCCACATAACGCCCGGCCCCGCGCCCGATGGGGTCTCAATGTCAGTATTGGAAAAGCTGACAGCTGCGGCATTCGGACAGCGGCGCAAGATGTTGCGGCAGAGCTTGAAGGGCACAAAAGGCGCGCTGGAAGCGTTGGACGCCGCCGGTATTGCTGCGGACCGGAGACCGGAAACCGTCACAATTAAAGAATGGTGCGATTTGGTGCGGCACCTCGCATAACGATTTCACAAGGGGTGGCGCTTTCGGGTGGCCAAAGCTAAGAGCTTCGAATGCACTCCCTGCCCGCCTATGAACAATCGGCTTTGGACACCATTGACCATGGCCGCATGCTTGGCCAGGTGCAATCATGGTCGGCAATCAACAGTGGTTCGGGCAATATCTCAGGCTTAGCGACAACAGCCCATCTGCTTGCTGACGCATTCTCTGTGCTACCGGGGCGAATAGAACTGATCGCCCCAGAGCCGGTCGAGAAAGTACTTAGCGACGGCGCAATCGAAACCGTAAGCCATGGGCAGCATCTGCTTTTGACCGTGCGCCCAGATGCACCGACGCAACTGCTTTTTACAGGCCATATGGATACTGTATTTCCAGCCGACCACAGCTTTCAGGAACAAAACTGGCTTGACGCTGGTACGCTCAACGGTCCCGGTGTCGCCGACATGAAGGGCG
>JBGSPK010000411.1:0-4965 GCA_041738665.1 Sphingorhabdus sp.
GCCGCCGTTCAGGTAAGCTGGCTCTCGTGGAACACTGTTTCCTAAATCGCGTTATCCAGCGCAGTTTCGAGGAGAACACGCAATGACAAAGTCAGGGAAGTTTAGCAGCACGTTCGATAAGGCAAAAACCAAGCTGAAGGATGTGACCGCGAAAATCATGGCAAGTGCAGACGACGCTGCCAATGCTGCATCGGGGCAGGCACGCTCTGCTGCCGACGAGGCAAGCAAAGCCGCGCACAAAGTGAGTCAGGCGATCAAAGATAACCCCGGTAAAACCGCAGCAGTTGCTGGCGCGGTATTGGCCGCGACTGCTGCGGCGGTGGCTGGCAAGAAGGTTTATGACAGCAAGACCGCAAAGTCCAAAAAGCCGGCAGCGAAAAAAACAACTGCTGCAAAAGCAGCTCCCAAGCCTGCTGCAAAATCTACGGCGAAGCCCGCTGCAAAAGCTACGCCCGCGAAGACCGCCGCACCAAAACCAGCAGCTGCAAAAAAGCCTGCAGCGCGCAAACCCGCCGCCAAACCTGCAACGTAGCAATCGCACGAATTAATGGCCCAGCGCGTAAGCTGGGCCGTAGATTCCTTACCAGCCCTTTTTCACGCCCTTGTTCTGCGCCTTTAGCCATTTCATCAACGGTGCGAAATATTCCAGCATTGGCTTGCCCGACATTGAACGGGTTCCCGTAAAGGCTTGCAGAGCATCGGGCCAAGGCTTCGACGCACCCATTTCCAGCATCGCATTCAGTTTTGTCCCCACATCCTTGTTGCCATAAAATGAACAGCGATGGAGCGGACCTTTCCAGCCTGCGGTATCGCATGCAGCTTTATAGAGCTGGAATTGAAGGATACGGGCAAGGAAATAGCGGGTATAAGGCGTGTTACCCGGAATATGATATTTGGCACCTGCATCAAAACGATCAGCAGCACGTTCGACCGGGGGAACTATACCCTGATATTGGAGGCGCAGATCGGTCCAGCCCTTGTTATAATCGGCAGGAGCGATTGAACCATTGAACACACCCCAGCGCCATTTATCAATCAGCAACCCGAAGGGCAAAAAGGCGACCTTGTCCATCGCCTGCCTCAGCAACAGGCCATTATCCTTATCAGATCCGGGAACCTTGGACGGGTCGAGCAGCCCAATCTGCACCAAATAATCCGGAGTGATGGAGAGGGCGATTGCATCGCCAATCGCTTCATGAAAGCCATCATTCGCCCCGTTCAGATACAAATATGGCTGCTTGTTGTAGGCCCGCTGATAATAATTGTGCCCGAGTTCATGGTGGATAGTAACGAAATCGTCGGTATTCACCTTGATGCACATCTTTATGCGCAGATCCTCAACATTGTCGATATCCCAAGCCGATGCGTGGCAAACGACTTCACGATCAGCGGGTTTGATGAATTGCGAGCGATCCCAGAAGGTGCCTGGCAGCGGTGCAAAGCCTAATGACGAGAAAAAGCCCTCGCCTACTTTAACCATTTCCTTTTCGGCCTTGCCCCGGCTTTCACTGAAATCGGTCGGCTGCGTCTGTTTGTAATTCTTGGCAACCAACAGTTCGCCTATATCATAGCCAATATCGCCCGCGCCAGGCGGGGCAACGAGGTCATAGATATTCCCCCATTCCTGTGCCCACATATTGCCCAGCAAATCTGCACGAATGGGACCAGATTTTGACTGCACGGCATCACCATATTTTTTGTTGAGCTGCGTGCGGACATAAGTGTGGAGTTCATCATATAACGGCTTCACCTCGAGCCATAACTGGTCGGTCAGCTTGGCAAAATCGTCGGCGGGCATGTCGTAACCCGAACGCCACATCGCACCAACATCGGTATAGCCCAGCTCTTTCGCACCTTGGTTTGCAATATCGACCATCCGGGAATAATCTTTGCCCATTGGCGCGCCGACATTGTCATGCCAACTGACCCACATTTCCTTGAGTTCTTCGGGATTGCGGTTCGAGCCCATCTCGGCCTCGATATCCGAGCCATTGATTTCCTTGCCCTTCAGAGTCCCTTTGCCTTTGCCGTAAGCCGACTGCAGCTTGGTCGAAATGGTCGCGAGCTCGGCAGCCGCGCCTGGTGTAGTTGGCGCGGGCAAAACGATACCGCCGCGCAGGATATCGAGCTTACGCTTTGTATCGTAAGATAGACCGGGAAGTGCCTGAAATTTCGCAGCCTCCAGAGCATATTTTACCGACTTCTCGGTACCGATTTCGCCATAGCGCGCTGCAAGAGCGTCGGTATCGTCGGTGATGTGCGTGGAATTGACCCACGCAACGCGCGCGCCCTCAACCGAAAAGTCGAAAAGATCCTTTTCTGCAGACGCTACAAAGGCGTCCGCATCGGCAACAGTGGGGGCGGCAGTTGCGGCAGCTTCGATATCCTGAGCGCGAGCAATCAGGTCTTCGGCAACAGTACGTGAAGCGGTCACACCTGAGGTTTCTTGAGCGAAGAGAACGGAGGGAATTGAAAGCGTAGCGATCGCTAGAGCGGATATCGAAACAAGATTCTTCATTATAGGCTCCCGGCAAATATTATGGCGGGATGTTGAAACTTTCGTACCCGAACGTCAAGCTGCGCGGCGTGTCATTCGTCGAACTGTCAGTGCCGCTAGCAGACCAAAAAAGCTGGTAAGGAAAGCTGTGGACTTTATCGGCTGCGCCGTCGCGGCAATTCCCGCGAGCATGTCACTGCCCCTGAAGTTGATCGCCTGAATAAACTGGCAGATCGTTTCGGCATAATCGGCAACCGCAACAATGATGGCAGCGATAACAATCACCCATCCCAAACGGCGCAACGCAGGACGCCCTGAACTGGCAAACAACCGTCCACCGCAATAGGCGCCAAACGAATAGACCCCGATATAAAGGAGGTCCATTGCCATCCCGATGCGGGCAAGACTCATGACGCCTGCAGCTTGCCATGCAGCCTGAATGGCATCCACGCGCGCTGCGGTGCCAGCAGATTGATGATCGCGGATCCCCCAAGGTGACACGTCGTTTGTGAACCACGGGTTCATCGCAATCATTATTGCAAGTATCAGCAAACCGCCCAGCCAATAACGCCAGAAATTGCGCTCCAATTTACTCTCCTGCATTTCACTCCCCTCTTAAAAATGGTCTGCCAACGATCCCGCGCGCGCATCCTTTTCGGTTAACTCGTAACGCGTGTAATCCTGCTCATCCCCCCGATCCGTGCGAACATATTCACGGGTCAGGCGGCCACCGATTCTCTCTACGGCCGTGCGAGACCGGAAATTGGTTGCGCCGATCTGAAAAACTACAGTTCGGACGTGGGGGAAAATATGACGCAACATAAGCGCCTTTACTTCCCGGTTGATGCCAGTTCGCCAATAGGCCGTCGCGAAAAATGTCCAGCCAATCTCTATCTCGTCGTTCTCCGCCGAATAATTGTCAAAACGGGTCCCACCAATGATCTTGCCCTCGGCTTTATCGACGACGGCAAAAGCCCCGCCCGACGCCATCGCATCGGCGAAAAAATCTTCAAATATTTCGCGTTTATAGCGGTCGCGATACGGGTGCATCGCCCAAATTTCAGGGTCAGCCGCGACGGCATATAGAGCGTCAAAATCCAAGTCCGTTAACGGGCGCAGAATGACCCTTTCACCTTGTAGTGTGGGTTGCATGTCAGAGGCGTGCAAACTCACCACGCATCCCCTGTCAACGCGGTGACCATAGCCTGACCCAGATCGGCTTTGGTGACCGCACTCATATGATTGCCGGGCACCGTGAACAACTTGCCGTGCCGCAATGCCGCTGCCAAATCCGATGCCGAACCATTGTCATTATCGTCCACACCGCAAATCACCGCGACCGGCAAATCCCATGCCGAAATCTCCGCCTCGCTGGTATCTACGAACGTGTCGAGGATGTGCCGCAAGGCGACCGGGTCGCCGCCGGTGGTTTTCAGAAACGCCTCCGCCATCCACGCCGGAGAGCCCTTCTCATGGCGTCCCAAATTATCCAGAACATGTTTGAAATGGCCGCCACGATTGCCGGTTTTCGTGAGGCCCTCAAGCCCCATGCCGGAAATGATTGCCCTGCCCGGCCTTGCACCGCGCACGAGCATTCGCGACACTGTCCTCCCGCCCAGCGAATAGCCGCCAAGGTCATAATCGCCAATGCCCAGATGATCGAGCAGTGCGAACTGGTCGTCAGCCAAGACATCCTTTGGATAACAAGCGGCATCATGCGGCTTCCCGCTTAGTCCGTGTGCACGCAGGTCGGGCATGATAACGCGATATCCCGCCTGTGCGAGCAAGCCAGCATGCCCAAATTTAATCCAGTTGGTATCGGCTTCGGAAAAATAGCCGTGAATCAGGAGCAGAGGATGCCCCTCGCCAACTTCACGCCAAGCGATCTCAACGCCGTCTGGTGCAGCGAAGCTGCCGGATTTAATCATGTCATTCATTGCGTAAAATCCAAGGAAACATTGGGAAGCCTAGGGCACCTTCCTGCCGCCAACCAAAGCCAAAAAGCAACTTATAAACTGGCTTAGCGGCTACAGCTGTCCGGCAATATCGTTAAATTGTCCCAGGTCATCATAGCCATAGCGACGCGGGCCTTAGCCATGCGACCATATTTCTATCCCAGCTGGATCAACGATGTTGCATATAATAAGCATAGCTATTATATTCATGTCATGAGCGATGATTTAGGGTTTGTTCTTGGTGATGCCGCGCGGTTGCTGCGGCGGAGCTTCGACGAGCGTGCACGTGCTATGGGTGTGACGCGTCCGCAGTGGCGAGTGCTTGCCTTGCTGAAGCGGTTCGATGGTAGCACGCAAGTGACGATCGCCGACATGCTTGAGGTCGAACCCATCACTTTGGGACGCATGATTGATCGGCTGCAGGATGCCGAACTGGTCGAACGCCGCGCCGACCCAAAAGATCGGCGGGCTTGGCGGTTGCATTTGACGGCCAAAGGCCTCGCCAAAATAAAG
>JBGSPK010000429.1:0-1824 GCA_041738665.1 Sphingorhabdus sp.
TCTATATGCGCAAAGCAACGCGCAGCGGGACCCGCTGCTCCATATATGGGTTAACAGGGTTATGACTGACAAGAAAAACGAAGCAGCCGACATCGCGGCCGAAAAAGAAATGGAAGGCGTGCCGGAGCATCTGAAGGATGATGCGCCTCAAACAGGCAATGCAGCCGAAGCAAAGATCGCCGAATTGGAAGAGGCGTTGGCCACCGCGAAACAGGAAGTTTTATACGCGCAGGCCGAAACGCAAAATGTCCGTCGCCGGATGGAAAAAGAAGCGCAGGACGCGCGCGCTTATGCCGCGACCGGGTTTGCCCGCGACGTGTTGTCGGTATCGGACAATCTGACCCGCGCATTAGAAGCAATCCCCGCTGAAATGCGCGAAAGCGAGTCGATGAAGGGCCTTGTCGTTGGACTCGAAGCCACTGGCCGCGAACTGGAAAGCGTGTTCGCCAAAAATGGCATCACCCGCATCGCTGCAATGGGGCTACCGCTCGATCCGAACCAGCATCAGGCTATGGTTGAAATTCCTAGCGCCGATGCCGAGCCCGGTACGATTGTTGCCGAAATGCAGGCGGGATATATGATCAAGGACCGGCTGTTGCGGCCTGCTTTGGTTGGGGTGGCGAAGGCTCCGGCCGAATGAGCAACGATCAACCAGAGGTTGCAATTGACAGAAGAATTGCACTTCTAATCGATGCTGACAATATTTCGCATAATAAGATCGCCGAAATAATTGCTGAACTTTCGAAATACGGTACGGCTAACATTCGGCGTGCTTATGGCGATTGGTCATGCCCGCAGATGAACGGTTGGTGCGATAAGCTGCATGAATTTGCAATTCGACCTATCCAACAATTCAGCTACAGTTCTGGAAAAAACGCAACTGACATAGCTTTAGTCATTGAAGCCATGGAACTGCTTTACACTCAAAAGCTTGATGCATTTTGCATCGCTTCAAGTGACGGCGACTTCACGCCGTTGGTTCTGCAGTTGAAAGCAAACGGGCATGAGGTTTACGGGTTTGGAGAAACAAAAACTCCAAAGCCTTTTGTGAGCGCGTGTACAAACTTTCTTTATCTCAATGCACTGGAGACGGAGCTCAGGTCCTCAAAGAAGCCAGAAGTTGCGATAAACGTTCAGCCCGAACCATCTACAAAACTTGATGGCGACTTGATTACGGCGTTAAAAGGGGGCGTGGCTGCATCAATGAAAGATGACGGGTGGGCTCCGCTCTCAACGGCCGTCACTGCTGTTAAACGGCAAGGGCCCTTTGATCCTAGAAACTATGGTTTCAGGAACTTTAAAAGCCTTTTTGAAGCGACTGGACTGTTCGAAATTTACACAGCGTACGGTGGACAGGCTTACGCCGCGTATAGGGAAAACGAAGATAAGGCCGCTAAGCCAAGTATAAAATAGGGTGTAATATTTGCTCTCCGCGAGCAAGGTAGCTATCCACCGCCTCCCATGACCACAGCGGCAATCCCGATGGACCGCCAGTCCCCCTGGCGCGATGAGCTTCGCGCGACGGTGAAGCTTGCCTGGCCGATGATCTTGTCGAACCTGTCGATGATGCTGATCGGTGTTACCGACGTCATCTTACTCGGCTGGCTTGGCCCGAGCGAGCTGGCGGCTGGTGCGATGGGGCATAATCTCGCGATGATTTTCGCGATTTTTTCGATGGGCCTGATCACCGCGACCGCGCCGATGATGGCATCGGAAAAAGGCCGCATGGCGCATTCGGTGCGCGATATCAGGCGGACCTTCCGGCAGGGGCTGTGGACTTGCGTCGCGATCATGATTCCGGTGTGGATCATATTGTGGAACACC
>JBGSPK010000431.1:0-6084 GCA_041738665.1 Sphingorhabdus sp.
CCCGGCGTTCGACCCCGAATATGACAGCTTGCCACTGGAGTTTTTCGAGCCGATGGTGATGAAGCTGTTCCAATATCCGCTGAACAGCATTTACAAAAAGGCAATCGCCGAACCAGCAGAGTGACGGCAGCTTTGCTCCAAAAACCGCAAGGAGCACGAATATGGCAAAGAGCCAGAAGAAGACGAACAAAGAGACGCGCAAGCCAAAGGCTGAAAAGCCCAAAAAGCAAAACGCGTCCAATCCGTCCACCAAAGGCAGCGTTGCCGGATTGATGGCCTCTAAGTCCTAGGGCTTCAGCGCCCCAGAAGCACCCTCGCCTGTCCCGCAATTTGTGCGAGCATTGCGGGCGTTGGCATACCGGCCATCCTTGCGCGGTCGACCATCGCCTTAAAGGCACGGACGCGGGCAGCGTTGCTCTCGATCCACTCTTGCGCATCTCCGAGCGGCTTCTTGGCGGCACGGCGGCGCAGGAAGTCGAGGCGCATCGCCTGAAAATCGCGCGCGAGCCCAGCCACAAGCAACCTCTCCCACGGATCGTGCGGATCCATTTGCATCGCCGTGCCTTGCGCCCAGGCAATTCCCAGAGCCTCACCGACAGCGGTAAATGCCTGCGTCAGTGCGGTGACATCGCCCTTTTGTGTCGAGGAGAGCGCGGCGAGCCCGATTGCACCGTCGAGCTGCGCCATGCGCACCAACCGATCGGCGATCTTACGCGGCGCGCCATTGTCCACCAGCCTTACGCCAAAGCTTTCGGTATGATGCCGGATATCATCGGGAAGCAAAGATCCTAAAGATGCCGAAAGTTTTTGTACGACCGGCGCATACATCGCAGTCGCGGCGCTAACATCGCGGCCTTCATGTGCGTTGCGGATGATGTCCGCCATCTGCGCGCGCGTCTCGACTGCGGTCTGGTTGAACAGCATCAACCGGGTCGATTCTGGCATGTCAGCAGTATCAATGGCGCGCCAAAGCGACGTCAGGTCATAAATCCGCTCGGCAATCGCAAATGCCGCCGCGACGTCACCGAGGCTGCAGCCTTCCTCTTCGGCAAGTTCAAATGGGTGAAGCATACCAAGCCGGTTGATCATCCGATTGGCAAGCTTCGTCGCGATGATTTCCTTGCGCAACCGGTGAGCAAGAATGGCTGATTTATGTTTGGCGACCATTGCATCGGGGAATGCAGCGAGCAATTCTCCGTCCATCGACTTGTCTATGGCAAGCGGCGCCTCTTCAACGCCATCCTGCGCGGCCAGTTTTGCCGTCGACAACAGCACAGCCAGTTCGGGCCGGGTCAGTCCCTTGCCCTCGCTAGCGCGGCGGAACAGTTCCTCGTTCGGCGCGAGACCTTCAACCACGCGATCAAGCAAGCCGCTGGCCTCGAAGGTTTCAATCAGCCGGACATAAGCGGGAAGATCGCCCGCGCCTCCGGTTTCGGCAATCGACAGCGCCAGGGTTTGCAGGCGGTTATCTTCAAGCACCAGGTGCGCCACCGCATCGGTCATGCTGGCCAGCAGCGTATTGCGCACCGGCTCCTTCAAACGACCTGCGCGCATTTCGGCGTTAAGCGCAATCTTGATATTGACCTCATTATCCGAACAATCAACGCCTGCGCTATTGTCGATAAAGTCGGTGTTGATCCGCCCGCCGCGCAGCGCAAAGCCAATTCGGCCTGCTTGCGTGACACCGAGATTTGCGCCTTCGCCGATGACTTGCGCCCGCACATCGGCGCCATTGACACGGATGGCGTCATTGCCGGGATCGCCGACGTCGAGATGGCTTTCGCTTTTGTCTTTGATGTAGGTGCCGATGCCACCGAACCACATCAGTTGAACGGGGGCTTTCAGGATCGCGGTCATCAAAGCGGCAGGTTCAATTTCCTTCGCATCTATACCAAGCAACGCCCTGATTTCAGGCGTCGTTTTGATGCTTTTCTCACTGCGCGCGAACACGCCGCCACCTTTGGAGATCAGCTTTGGATCATAATCGAGCCAGCTCGAACGCGGCAGGTTGAACAATCGCTGCCGTTCCTTCCAGCTTTTCGCAGGGTCGGGATCGGGGTCGAAAAAGATATGCCGGTGATCGAACGCTGCGACGACTTTCAATGTTTTGGAAAGCAGCATCCCGTTTCCGAAAACATCGCCCGACATGTCTCCAACGCCTGCGACTGTGACCGGTTCCTTCTGCACGTCGATACCCATTTCGGCAAAGTGGCGCTGGACCGATAGCCAGCCGCCCTTGGCGGTAATGCCCATCGCCTTATGGTCGTAGCCGACTGAGCCACCGCTGGCAAAAGCGTCGCCGAGCCAGAAATTGCGTTCGAGGGCAATAGCATTGGCGGTATCGGAGAAAGTTGCAGTGCCCTTGTCTGCCGCAACCACGAAATAAGGGTCTTGGCCATCGTGGATTACGACGTCTGCCGGATGCACCACTTTGTCATTGACGATATTGTCGGTGATCGAAAGCAAGGTACGGATGAAAATCTTGTACGCCTCGGTGCCTTCGGCAAACCATGCGTCGCGGTCAACGCGCATATCGGGCAGGCGTTTGGGGTAGAAGCCGCCCTTGGCACCGGTCGGTACAATCACAGCATTTTTGACGCGCTGCGCTTTCATCAGGCCGAGAACTTCGGTACGGAAATCGTCGCGGCGGTCGGACCAGCGGAGGCCGCCGCGTGCGACCGGGCCTGCACGCAAATGGATGCCCTCGACGCGCGGCGAATAAACGAAAACCTCGCGCCACGGCAGTGGGGCCGGCAAGCCCGGGACCTTGGCACTATCCATTTTGAAGGCAAGCGCTTCGGCTGCCGCTGGCGCAAATGCATTGGTCCGTAGGGTTGCCTTCACAACGGCCATATAGCGGCGCAGAATTCGGTCTTCTTCAATCGCAGAAACTGCCGAAAGCCCATCCTGTATGGCTTTGACATGTTTCGCAGCTGCTTTTTCGCGGTCCGCGCTGGCAGCAGGATTGTGAAGCGCATCAAACAGCGAAACAATCGACCGCGTGATTGCGGCGTTATTGGCCAGCGCCGCAACCACCGTTGCCATGCTGAAATTCGCGCCGGTTTGCCGCAAATACCGATACCAGGCACGCAACCAGATCACCGATTGCGGGTCGAGCGCGGCAATCGTGACCAACTGGTTGAATACATCATTCTCGGCATCGCCATCGAGTACCTGGCTAAGCGCGCTTTCCAGGACCGGTGCCCGTGCCATCACCGTTGCCACATCTCCGCCACGCAGGCGCAGCCGGAAATCGTGGATGTAACTGCCCTCGCCAAGCGCCGTCGGCGATTCCTCAAGCACGTCAAAACCGAAATTTTCAAGCGCAGGCACGATATCGCTCAGCGGCGTCGCGCCGCCCTGGCTGTGAACCTTCAATCGCAGATGGTCGCCCCCGGCCGACAGCCGCGTTATCTTGCTATGGTCGCGCTCCATCAGCAGCAGGCCGATCATATCGCGCGCCGCTTCGTCGGTGGAATAGCTGCTGCGGTAATTGGAAGGAAATAGAGGACCGTACCGCACCATCATTGCCGCTGCGCGCTTTTCATCGGTCAACCGAGCCAGCGCGGCCTCGACGGCTGGCTCCCACCCACGCACCATGAGTTCAAGCTTGTCGTCCAGCGCCGCTTCATCGACTTTCTGATCGCGATCGGGCAAATCGAGCGTGTAACGGAGCAAGGCGATACCGCCATCTTCCAGACTGATCGACCAGCCGAGCAACGCTCCGCCGGTTGATGCCGTCAGCATATTTTCAACCTGCTTGCGCATACCGGTTGAAACATCGTCGCGCGGCAGCCAGACGAAAATATAGAGATGGCGTCCCAATGGCGACCGGATCGCGAGCAATTTGGGCCGTGGCCGGTCGGTAAGCGACATCGCGGTCAGCGTCACCCGCTCCAGTTCAGCCAGTTTCAACGACACCAGCAAATCATGCGGTAACGAGGTCAGCACATGCGTCATTGCCTTGCCCGCGTGGCCAGCCGAATCAAAACCGAAACGGTCCATCAGCGTTGCCAGGTGCGTGCGCAGAACCGGGATGTGATCCGGACCGGTTGCCAACGCCGCGCTGGTCCAAAGGCCCGCAGTGATCGAAAGGCCTGTAATATTGCTGCCATCGCGCACGGGAACGACCACCAAGTCAAGCTGGACATGACGATGCACGCTAGAGACGCGATTGGATTTCAGAACCAGCGGCGCAACGCCGCCGTCTTCAAACCATTTAATGGCCAGTGCAATGCTTTGTTCGGAAAGTATCGGAACATCGCCGACACGCGAAATGCCCAGTCGCTGCGAGCGCTTGCCATTGCGCGCCAGCTTCTCATGCCCCAACACCGTCATATTGTTGTCGAGGAACCAGTGAACCAGCGCTGCGCCTTCGCCGCTGGGCAGGCTGTCAGCATCCTGCTTCATCGCGGCAAGCATTTTGCGCCAGTCGTCGACCGCACCACGGACATCCCGAAGAACTGCGTGAAGGTCATCTTCCAGCGCGCGCCGTTCTTTTGCATCGACCCGGTCGGTTTCAAGATAAATGAAGGACTCGCGCGCAACGTCGGCTTCGCGCTTGCGGCTCACCGATTGCAGCGCGCCCGATGCGTTGCGTACGGTGCTCAGCACGGGGTGGATCAGCCGTTTCACATTGATGCCGTGCGACGCCACCGCAGCGGATATCGAATCGACCAAAAAGGGCATGTCGTCATTGTTCATGGCAATACGCATCGCCAAACGCCCCGTCGGATCGGTAAAGCTGTCCAAAGCCACTGCTGCGACACCCGGCTTGCGCTGATTTGCAAGTTCCAACGTGAAGCGCGCAGCTTCCTCGCTCGCCTTGGCATCAAAGCCCTCATTCTCTCCGGGCAGCGCGCTTTGCGAGAAAGCGGAAGCCATTGCCTTCATCAGACTGCCTTCGATTTTTGCGGATGATTTTGACGTTTTGGCGGCGGCCATGCTTGTGCTCCTGAACCCACGACGATGCTGAATCGCCCATATTATATACGGTGCGAACCATTGTAATTTTATTTCAACGCTTATGCCGCCGTTCGCTTCGCGGCACAAGTATCGTCGGTAACCTGTTGCGAGGATTATGCCGCCTGTGTAGCGTAGCCCAAACGCCTAGAGAGCTAGAGGGAAGATTATGGATAAGCGGCTGACGATCTACATATTGATCGGGATGATATTGGGCGTGCTGGTTGGTTATGGCGTCCATGTCGGAGTTGCCGCCGATAATGTCTGGTTCGAATATCTGACCAAGACCTTCAAATTGCTCTCCGATATTTTCCTCAATCTCATCAAGCTGCTCGTCGCGCCGCTGATCCTGTCGACGATTGTTGTCGGCATCGCGCATATGGGCGACAGTTCAGCGCTGGGCCGCATCGGCTTCCGCGCAATCACCTGGTTCATCATCGCGAGCTTCATTTCGATTGGCCTTGGCCTGCTCATGGTCAACATCTTCCAGCCAGGCGTTGGCGCTCCGGTCGACAGCATTGCTAACGCCGCGTCGACCATCGGCGAAGTCAAGAAGCTCGATTTCTGGGAATTCATCCTCTCGATCTTCCCCAAAAACGCGCTTGAGGCGATGGCGACCAATAACATATTGCAGATTTTGATTTTCGCCTTGTTTGCCGGTGTCGCGCTCTCGGCGCTCGGCGAAAAGGGTGCGCCTTTGGTGCGCGGTGCCGATGCGCTGGCCGAAATGATGCTGCAGATTACGCATTATGTAATGCGTTATGCGCCTATCGCGGTGTTCGGCGCGTTGGCGGCGGTTGTGTCGAAAAGCGGGCTTGCAATCCTAGGTACCTACCTCGAATTAGTCCTCGAATTCTATGCCTCGCTGGCGATATTGTGGACGATATTGCTGTCGATTGGCGCGATATTCCTCGGGCGGCGGATATTCACGCTTATCCGTTATATCCGCGAGCCGATGCTGATTGCGTTCTCGACCGCGTCGTCCGAAGCCGCATTGCCAAAGCTATTCGAACAACTTGACCGCTTTGGCGTACCGCGCCGCATCTCTGGCTTCATGTTGCCTTTGGGCTACAGCTTCAACCTCGACGGTTCGATGATGTATATGAGCTTTGCGACGATCTT
>JBGSPK010000460.1:0-4431 GCA_041738665.1 Sphingorhabdus sp.
CGCATCAACGGATTGCCCTCGTCTGCGTAGCTTTCAAACTTGGCACTATCGACATCGACAAAGTCCATGATGAAGCGGCCATCGAAACTATCGGGAACATATTGCGCCATCTGTCCGGAGAAGCAGAAAATGTGACTGATGCGGCCAGTTGAGAGCAGCCGGTCGACCCATTCCTGCATCGACCTGCTACCAAAGCTACGCACCGAAACCGGCTGACCAGTCAATAGCGCTTCGGCACCCGCCCGCCATTGCGGTTTGCTGCGCAATTCCACATGACTCGATGCAAGAATGCCATCCATTTCCTCCAGAAAACCCATATCGCGGGCGTCGTCAGCAAAGGTTGCGACATGCACTGGAGCCATATCGCAGAGCCGTTTCAGGATATGGTGCGACCGGATCTTGTCGCCGCGATCAGCTGGCCAGGGAATGCGATGCGCGAGGAACAATATCTCGCGCATCAGCCGAGCCCTTTTGCGATCCGCGGGCCCAACCGGTTGGCAACCGGCAACGGCAGTTTCTGCCACAGGGCAATTTGCGCTTTATATTTAGGGCTATTGGGATTGACGTCGCGCGGTTCCTGACCATCGGCAGCATGCACGGCATAGGCCATCGGCTCGGGTTCGAAGCCCCAGTTTTTCTTAAAGTGGTAGGCGCCCGAATCGGTCTTGGACCGGCCAAAATCGAAATGCGTGCAGCCGCGCCGACGCGCATGGTTCATCAAGGCATAATACATGACATCATTGGCGCGCAGCCGTCGCGCGTCCCACACGCCCCCGCCCCAATAAGGCATGACGGTGCCATGGTGATAAAGGCTTAGCACGCTGGCAACGGGACGTCCGTTATCCAGCACTGTCAAAATGTCCGCCTCGTCGCCAAATGCCTCGAGCACCGACGCCATCAGCGATTTCGGAAATACCGGCGTCCCAAGGTTGCGAACGCTTTCGGCATAAACAGCGTAATGCCAATCCAGATCGCGCTGACCGCGACCCGTTTCCACGCTCAGCTCCTTTTCCAAACCCTTCCGAACTTCAGCGCGCTGCTTGCGCGGTATGGCCAGAAGCTCCGCTTCGTCGTCGCCCTGCAACGGTTTCAGAAAATTTGCGTGTGCGTTGCGCTTCTCGATCCAGTCACCGCCGGGTAACGAACCGCCGCGCAGTTCGACGGTTGGGCAACTCCACCGCTCAGCCAAATCGCAAATCGACATCGCAAGCCGCCGCGTCGCGGTTGGACTGTTAGACAATATGCCGCCACCAACCGCAAAGCCCGACGATACCAGAGCCCGTCCAAACAAAGGCGAATGGACCAGATGGATAGGCAATATAGCCGCAATTTCGCCGCCGGATTCGGCAATAAGGCAGTGAGCTACCTGCCCGGTCCCCGCTTCGATTGCTTTTAGCCATTTGGGTCGATGAAATGGCAAACCACCCGCATGCGCCATCACCCATGCGTCGAGGCGCGCCACCTCATTTGCGTCGCGCAAATCGGCTTGCCTTACGCCGATTTTGGATCGAAGCATCGGCGCGTTCATGCCAGCCGTGCCTGCTCGCGCGCCACAACGCTATCAAGCCGTTCCCATTGAAAATCTCTCGGCAAACGCCGTAGCTTCTCCGCCATCACGTCCAGTTTGGTATAATGGCGTAGCTTGGATTTGATTGGTGCGTTCGTCACACGCGGCTGATCGGGGTCGATTTCCCAAGGGTGGAAGTAGATGACCGCCGGACGCTGCTCGTCCATGTTGACCTGCCGGATCGCCCAGCGGGAAAAGGCGTAAGGGAGCAACCGGAAAAAACCGCCGCCGCCTGCTGCAAGCCGCTTCGGCCCTAACTGCGCCGTGGTCACGGGAATTTCCAGAAACTCGCTCCCTGCCACCGGACGAAAGGCAAAACGTGGTGCGTCCGCCCAGCCATAATGGTCGTGCTTCACCGGCGCGACGCTCGACGAATAAGTATAACCTTGCTCGGCCAGTATCTCGTGCGCCCAAGGGGTGCGCTGATCGATGGAGAAACTCGGTGCGCGGTAGCCGGTGACTTTTACACCAGCTGCATCTTCAATCAGTTTGCGCGACCGCAACAGGTCTGCTGCAAATTGTTCAGGCGTGAAGGTGAAAACCCGATCATGGCCGTAGCCATGACTGCCAATTTCGTGACCGGCATCAACAATGCGCCGGATTAAGGCCGGATAACGCTCCGCAACCCAACCCAGGGTGAAGAAGGTCGCTTTGACGCCTGCCTCTTCGAACAATGCCATCACCGCATCGGTATTGCGCTCCACGCGGCATTCGAGCGAATCCCAGTCCTCGCGGTCAATTACCGTTTCAAAGGCCCCCACCTGAAACCAGTCCTCAACATCGACGGAGAGCGCGTTTTGCACCGGTTTCCAGTTCCTTTAGGGGCCAACATGGCCGTTTTCATTTCAAGCAGCGCGGCTGTTCTGCACAAGTCTGGCTTCAAAGCTGCCCTCTTTGTCCATCCAGTCGATCATCATGGCAACCACGCGGCGCAGCGCGCCTTCCTGTTCCGATACCCGTTGCTCAAGTTTGGCTACCCGGGCAGCGAGTGCCTCAACCTCTGCATTTGGCGCGAGCACTGGTTCGGGAACGACGATAGGCTCCGGCACCGGTTTTGCCACTGCAGCGAGCTGCACCGCGACTTCGGAAATCGATTCTTCCGCGAATGTTTTGGTTTCCACCGGTTCTTCCGCAACAACTACTTCAGCTGCTGCTACTTCGTGCACCAGCGGCGCCCTTGCGGACATTTGGGCCTCATATTCGAAAGGCTTGCCAGCCATGTCCGCGATGACTGCTTCGACAAGCGCGCCGTCAAGGATATCAACCTGTTCGACCGCACCCATCAACATGACGCGGTTCATCAGCGTATTGAGCTTGCGCGGTACGGCTCCGGTTTCAGCATAGAGCGCAGTGTAAGCGTCAGCTGTGATCTGCGGCCGACCATTCCACCCAGCACGTGCCAGACGATGCACGATATAGGGCTCCACCTCGCTGGCATCCATCGGTTCGAGATGGTGTGTCGCAATCACCCGCTGGCGGAGCTGCTCCAACTCGGCAGCGTCGCGCACTAGGTCGCGGAACTCGGGCTGACCAAGCAGAAAAATCTGCAACAATGCGGATGATCCCAACTGGAAATTCGACAGCATCCGCAATTCTTCGAGTGCGTCAACTGACAGGTTTTGCGCTTCATCGACGACCAGCAAACAACGACGGCCAGTTCGCGCCTCGGCATGCAGAAAATTCTCGATGCTTTTCAGCGTCGAAGCCTTGTCCAACCCGCGCGTATCGATACCGAATGACTCCGCCGCCATATGCACCATATCGAGGCCATCCAGCTGGCTGGTCACAATAGTTGCCGCCGTCAGCCGCGCCTTGTCGACGCTCTGCATCAGATGGCTGACCAGAGTCGATTTCCCCGCCCCAACTTCGCCAGTAATGACAATGAAGCCCTCGCCTTGCGCAAGACCATATCCGAGATAGGACAGCGCCTTCCGGTGCGTGGCACTCTCGAAATAATATTGTGGGTCGGGCGTCAGCTGGAATGGGCGTCCGGTCAGGCCGTAGTATTGATCGTACATTATCGTTGCCCCTTAGAAACTGTACCGTAGGCCGAGCAGCGCAGATGCGGTCAGCTCGCTGTCGAAGTCTTCCTGTTTGTAGCTATCGAGACCGACAGCCGCCGAAGCAGAAAGCCCACGGATAATCTGGCGATACAGCGCCGCATTCGCGCCGGTCGAAAGCGTATCACCCGCACCTGTAAAGCCAGGATCGAAGTAGCTTACATAAACGTTCGATTCAAACCGCGTAAGGCGATCAAGGGCCGTGCCGAGATAGGCCACGGCGAAATAGCTGTCATCCTTTACACCATCGATTTGCGCCTGCGCGCCAAGCTGCGATGCGATGAACTTGCGCTGGTTATATCCGACCGCAAAACCGCTGTCCCATCCGCCATTAGTGCCGCTAAACGACGCCGTAACGCCGCGCTGGCGAAACGCTGCCGACGAAGCATTCTGGAGCGCATCATTAAAGCAGAAACCACCAGTCTGGCCAAAGGCACAACCGCTGATATCGCCCGACAACGGGTTACGCGAGCTGCGGAACTGTGTCGGCAACGATGCCAGATTGTCGTTGAGCATGCCGCCAAAGCCGGAAACGGTGTCGTAGACAGACACGTTGACCGCCCAGTCGCGACCCGGTTGATAGCTCAGGCTGCCGATATAGGTGTCGGTGCCGTAACGCCGGCCATAGCGCGCCTCGACCGTGGTGCGAGGGCTGGGGCGCCACAATACGCCTGCATCCCAGATAAGGCCGTCCTGCTGATACGCGACCAGTCGCGGTGAATTGGGGTCGGTGACCAGACGGCCACCGCTGCCGACGACGGGGTCGCCATTGACGTCGCGTAACGCGTCGCGTTCGCTAATCTC
>JBGSPK010000054.1:0-1863 GCA_041738665.1 Sphingorhabdus sp.
GTGAATTATTTCGAATTGCTTCAGGTCGCACCGAGCAATGTCGGCCTGATTGCAGGTCAGCCGGGTGATCCACGCACCGTGGGCGCAACCATCAAGTTCAGCTTTTAGCTAAATACATTCTTGGGCGGTCCAAACAAAATAGCGAGGCACAAAGCTGTGGCTAAAGACGCTACACCTCTTTATGCATTCGCAATTCCAGCGCGGAGAGCGAGACTTGGATGATTGAATTTATTGCCAATATCGACTGGGCCGCCGTGGCTCCTTATATCGCCGTCGGGTTTGCGGCGCAGCTGGTCGATGGCGCACTTGGCATGGCGTTTGGCGTTATCTGCAGCACATTGCTGGTCAGCGTTATGGGCGTTGCCCCTGCGCGCGCGTCGGCGGGTGTACATTTCGTGGAGATGTTTACGACCGGCGCGTCTGGCATTAGCCATGTCCTGCATAAGAACGTCGACTGGAAACTGTTCGGCCGGATCGCTATTCCAGGCGTAATCGGTGGATGCACCGGTGCGTATCTGCTGGCCAACATACATACAGAAGCCGCAAGGCCGTTTGTGATGGGGTATCTGACACTTATCGGATTTTATCTTCTGTATAAGGCGTGGGACTTTACGCACGAGCACAAACCCCGTGATCCCAAAGTTACGATGCCGCTGGGATTGATTGGCGGTTTTCTTGACGCGTCAGGCGGCGGCGGATGGGGGCCAGTGGTGACATCCAATTTGCTGATCCAAGGTTCTGACCCGAGGAAGACCATCGGCACTGTGAACACCGCAGAATTCTTCCTGACCGTCGCGGTTTCATTGACTTTCATTCTGACTATTGGGTTGGAAGCTTTTACCGTGGTGACAGGCGGATTGCTGATTGGCGGGCTGCTCGCCGCACCATTTGGCGCCTTGGTTGCGAAACGTATTCAACCGCGCAAATTGCTGTTTGCAGTGAGTATCGTTTTAATCGCGACGAGCATGTTCAGCCTCTACAAAGCCTTGTCCTAGACAGCCAAAGAAGCTTGCATTTGCGAAGCCTCCCGCATATAGGCGCGCGCTTGCCGTTCGTGGACATCCCTGGAGGCGTGGCGGCAAGCGTAACTTTATTGGAGAATTATCATGAGCGATCAGCTGACATTGTCGGCCGAGACGCGCGAACGGGCTGGCAAGGGAGCCTCCCGCGAATTGCGTCGTCAAAACCGGATACCCGCCGTAATTTATGGCAACAAACAAGATCCCGAACTCATCCATGTCGAGAAAAAAGCGCTCATCAAATTATTGATGACCGGCCACTTTTCCAACAGCCTTGTTGAGATCGACCTTGGTGGCAAAAAGCAGATGACCATTCCAAAGGACGTTGCTTTTAATCCGGTGAGTGATCGTCCGACCCATGTCGACTTCCTGCGTATCGTCAAAGGCGCGAAGGTCGAAGTTCTGGTTCCGGTAGTCTTCATCAACGAAGAAAAATCGCCCGGTCTTAAGCGTGGCGGTGTTTTGAACGTCGTCCGTCACGAACTTGAACTGATCTGCGACAACGACAAATTGCCAGACGACATCCAGATCGATGTGTCCGGCTTTGATGTCGGCGATTCGATCCACATCAGCAACGTGACGCTGCCCAAGGGTAGCGAAAGCAAAATCACCGATCGCGACTTCACCATCGCGACCATCGTTGCACCATCGGCGCTCAAGTCGAGCGATGGCGACACGACGGTTGACGGCGAAGCCGAGGCCGAAGCCTAACACTTCTTCGGGGCCAGGTTTCGACCCGGCCCCGGATATTCCCGCGAGGAAATGCCGCGATGCAATTATGGGTAGGCCTTGGAAATCCTGGAGCCACCTATGCGATGCACCGGCACAATATCGGCTTCATGGC
>JBGSPK010000058.1:0-1991 GCA_041738665.1 Sphingorhabdus sp.
TGCATGAAACAAGGGCTTCATGCGAACCCAAAATGCGGCTAGACGGTCGTCATGGCTGTATTAGAGCTGACCGATAAACCCTTTTTTGCCGACAAGAACCGCGCATTTTGGAACCTGCACTCAGCGGGTTGGGCAGGCGCTGTTGTTTTGCGCGCGGCATCCGGCATCGCGCAGGGACAGCCGGTCAGTTTCCTTGTCCCCATCCTGATTTCGGCAGTCACTGGCTATTCGATAACCCTGGTGCTGTCGGTCATTTACCGTTTCCTGATCGACCAGCGGCCGGTCATTACATGGAGCGTTACCGCCATTGCAGTGTCGGTGGCGACGATTGGATACGCATATATCGACGTATGGGTCCTCCAAACCATCCGCGAAGGCGCTGATGAGACGCCGTTTGCGCAATTGTGGCTCGCGGCGATTTACATCAACTCCGTTTTGCTCGCGGCTTGGTCTGCGCTTTATTACGCTATCAATTACTTCGTCCGCGCCGAGGAGCAAGCCGATCAGATGCTCCGGCTTGAAGCGCAGGCAACCAGTGCTCAGCTCACCATGCTGCGATACCAGCTCAATCCCCATTTCCTGTTCAATACCCTCAACAGTATTTCGACGCTGGTTCTGCTCAAACAGACCGAGCAGGCGAACGCCATGCTTTCGCGATTGTCATCGTTCTTGCGCTTCACGCTCATCAATGAGGCTGCAGCCAAAGTTCCGCTGACCCAGGAAATCGAGACGCTGAAGCTGTATCTGGATATCGAGAAAATGCGCTTCGAAGAACGCCTGCGTACCTTTTTCGTCATTGAGCCCGCTGTCGAAAACGCATTGGTCCCGTCATTATTGCTCCAGCCGCTGGTCGAAAACGCAATCAAATATGCGGTGACACCCAAAGAAGAAGGTGCTGATATCTCCGTGAGCGCTCAGCTCGTCGGCCAAAGGGTTCGGATTACCGTATCGGATACAGGCCCGGGGTTGCAGCCCGGCTATCAAGACCACAGCCTGTCAACTGGGGTCGGCATGGCCAATACGCGCGAACGGCTTTCGCAAGCCTATGGTGACAATCAGCGGTTCGAACATTATGTTAAAGCTGGCGGAGGGTTTGAGGTTTTGCTGGAACTACCCTATCAAACGGCAATTATACCACAGGAAGAAAATCAAGCGGGGGCAAAATCACAAGGAATGATAACCGCATGAGCATTCGTACAATCTTGGTCGATGACGAGAAATTGGCCATCCAGGGTCTTGAGCTTCGGCTGCAGGCATTTGAAGACATCGAAATCGTTGCCACCTGCCACAATGGCCGTGAGGCAATCCGCAAGATCAAAACGCTGAAACCCGATCTGGTATTTCTGGATATCCAGATGCCCGGCTTTGATGGCTTTTCGGTTGTTCAGGGCGTGATGGA
Source organism: Sphingorhabdus sp. (assembly GCA_041738665.1). Taxonomy (GTDB): domain Bacteria; phylum Pseudomonadota; class Alphaproteobacteria; order Sphingomonadales; family Sphingomonadaceae; genus Sphingorhabdus_B. Next base: position 1,400 of record JBGSPK010000058.1, read on the forward strand.
CATTGATCCGCCGCTATTCGTATTTGTGACCGCCTATTCCGAACATGCTATCAAGGCGTTTGAGGCGCAAGCGATCGACTATCTGATGAAGCCTGTTGAGCCCGACCGCTTGGCCGATACGATGGAGCGCGTCCGCAACCGGCTTGCTACCAAGCGCACCTCTGATGAGCTTGAACGTCTGCGCAATGTCATTAACGAAGTCGCACCCAATGCCGCTGACAATCTGGGGTCGCTTGATGATGACATGGCGTCAACCCGCTTCGAAAAACTGATTAACGTCAAGGATCGCGGCCAGATTTTCCGTGTGGATGTGGAAAGCATCGAACGGATCGACGCGGCGGGTGACTATATGTGCATCTACACTGCGGATAACTCGCTAATCCTGCGCGAGACGATGAAAGATCTTGAAAAACGCCTTGATCCGCGGACGTTCCAGCGCGTGCATCGTTCAACAATCGTCAATCTCGATCAGGTGCGTCAGGTCAAACCCCACACCAATGGCGAATGTTTTCTCGTGCTCGAATCGGGGGCTCAGGTGAAGGTAAGCCGTTCCTATCGCGACGTGGTTGCCCGCTTCGTGCATTGATACAGG
>JBGSPK010000081.1:0-8135 GCA_041738665.1 Sphingorhabdus sp.
ACCGGCGGGGTCGAGAGCGATATAGGTTCCGATTTCGGAAAGACTAGGCCTTTAGCGGGGGATTCGTTTTGAGGCAAGGGGGTTTGCGGCGGCGGATGGTGCATTTGGCGGGCGCAAAAAGCGGCGAAATTTCCAACAGCCGCCGGTCGCTGGCAGCCGCAGATTCGTAAGAAAGTAGAGGCCACCCCTAGGGGGTTTTGCGGGGCAAAAAGCTGTTGGATTTTGCACGCGGGTTTGTTGATGCCTCGCGCAGCGCGCAGAGGCGGGATATCCAGATTGTCAAAGAGCGGAGAGAGAGTCTCATGACAAATCCTACATTTCAAGCGCTAGGTTGGAGGAATTCGGCAAAATAAAAACCGGAACTTTGCACCACGCTGGCTTGTTCTCCTCCCCTAAAAGGGGGTCAATCCATGCCACTCACTATCAAGCGCGATTTGCGGACCGGGCGGCCATTGTGGCTCGACCGGCGGTTGCCGTCGCTCGCATCGGATGAATTAAAGCGTAACATATCATGCGATGTGCTGGTGATTGGCGCCGGCGTTTCTGGCGCGATAATCGCCGAGGCGTTGAGCGATGCCGGGATGAAGGTCGTCATCGTCGACCGGCGCGGGGCGGTGCAGGGGTCCACGGTCGCTTCGACGGCTTTGCTGCAATATGAAATCGACACGCCATTGTCGGTGCTGTCCGAGCGCATCGGGCTCGACCGCGCCGAGCGGCTTTGGCGGCGCTCGCGGCTGGCGGTGGATGCCTTGCGTGAGCGCACCCGCGCCTTGGGCATAAAGGCCGAACAGGCGACGCGCGATTCGCTGTATCTGTCGGGCAATGTGCTCGATGCCGATGGCCTCGCCTCCGAGACCGATGCGCGGCGGCGGGCGGGGTTCGAGGTCAGCTTTCTGAAACCGGCGGCGGTGCTTGAGCAATATGGTATCAGCGGCAGGTCAGCGATTGTCGGGCGCGACAATTTTATGGCCGACCCGCGATTGCTCGCAGCCGGGTTTTTGAAGGCGGCGATCAAGCGCGGTGCGCGGTTATATACGCCGGTCGAGATTACCGGAGTCGAACCCACGGCATCGGGTGTGACCGCGATGACGGCTGGCGGGCCTGAGATAAAGTGCAAGTCGGTGGTGTTCGCGACGGGATATGAAATGCTCAAGGGCATTCCCAAAAAGGGCAACAAGATTATCTCGACCTGGGTGATCGCGACCACGCCGCAGCCGCGCAAGATCTGGCCGACCGGGTGCATCATCTGGGAGGCCGCCGATCCCTATCTCTATATCCGCACCACGCCGCAGGGGCATGTCATTTGCGGCGGTGAGGATGCCGAGATTGCCGATGCCGCTGAACGCGACGAGCTGAACGGCGAGAAAACCGAGCGGCTGGTCGAGAAACTCGGGGCGCTTCTGCCGATGATAAACGCGAATGCCGATTACAGCTGGAGCGGAAGTTTTGGCGATTCAGCCACCGGCACGCCGACCATTGGCCCGGTCCCGAATATGCCGAACTGCTACGCTGCGATGGGTTATGGCGGCAATGGCATCACCTTTTCGATGATGGCAGGTCAGATGCTGCGCGGACTTATTACCGGTATTGGCGACCGCGACAGCGATTTGGTGTCGTTCGGGCGAAAGTTTTAGCTATATTGACCTCGCCCATGCGTAGGCTATTTCGCATTAAACCAATCTAGCAGGGAAATCTCATGCCATCGGGTCTAGCCGCGTTACTCGACGATATCGCCACCATCGCCAAGGTTGCTGCCGCATCGGTTGACGATGTTGCTGCCGCAGCAGGCAAAGCCAGTAGCAAGGCCGCGGGCGTGGTCATCGACGATACTGCCGTCACGCCCCAATATGTCACAGGCTTCACCCCCGACCGCGAGCTGCCGATTATCTGGCGCATTGCCAAGGGATCGTTTTTTAACAAGCTCGTCATCATCCTGCCGGTGGCTTTGCTGCTCAGCGCCTTCCTGCCCTGGATTATCACACCGATACTGATGCTCGGCGGCGCCTATCTGTGTTTTGAGGGCGCGGAAAAAGTATTAGAGAAATTCACCGACGCGACCGATGGTGAAGAAGAAACGTTGGCCGCAGAAGTCGCCGAAATGTCGGCAGCCGATCATGAGGCAAAGATGGTGGCAGGCGCAATCCGCACCGATTTCATCCTGTCCGCTGAAATCATGATCATTGCGCTCAACGAGCTTAACCTTAGCAATGTCGCCAATCCTATCGCGGGCGATCTTCCGCCGATTGTCATGCAGGCGCTAGCGCTGGCCTTCGTCGGTATCGGCATCACGATTGCGGTCTATGGCGTGGTCGGTCTGATCGTCAAAATGGACGATATCGGTCTTCACATGGCGCAGCGCGAAAATGGCGGATCGCAAGCGATCGGACGCGGGCTGGTGAAGGCGATGCCAAAGCTTCTCGCATTCCTTTCCACGGTAGGGACGGCGGCAATGCTATGGGTCGGCGGTCAGATTATCGTGCATGGCTTTGGCATCCACCCCGCCGAATTTGTGGGCTTACACGAAGGCGCACTGGCGTGGATCGTCGATGCGGCTTTATGCGGTGTGTTCGGGCTGGCGCTGGGCGCGGTGATCGTGTGGGGGCATCATAAGATATGGCCCGCGAAAGCGCATTAACCTGCTGTCATCACATTTTCGAGAAAATGGCAGGAGTTGGGGGACTCGAACCCACGACCCTCGGTTTTGGAGACCGATGCTCTACCAACTGAGCTAAACTCCTGCACTCCGCATTTCTGCGAAGAGTGGTGCCCTTAACGCCGATACGCGAACGGGGCAAGTCCGCTTTCGCAAACCTGCCCCGTTCTTACGTCTTATTGGATGAACTAGAACTTAAAGCCGGCTTCAACGCCCCAGATGCGTGGTTCGTTGACGAAACCGGTCAGGTTGTTGAAGTCAATGCCGCCCACCGCCGAGGTATCCTTGGTGATGTTGCGAACGAACGCGGCGAGGTCATATTTGTCGGTTTTGTAGCCAACGCGCAGACCGCCTTCGAGCATGCTCTTGTCCTGGAACTCGACCGATTCATACAGGAAGAAGTTGATCTTCGAACGATAGGCCCAGTCGGTATAGGCATAGACCTCGCCATCACCGACCGGAATACCATATCGCGCGGTCCAGTTAGCAATCCATTTCGGGCTCTGCGGCAGGCTGTTGCCGTTGATGTTGACGATCGCTGACGAGAATGGTGCTGCAGGCGTCACGATCGGATCGAGCAATGTGCAGAGAGACACATTCGGGAATGTGTCAACTCGCGTTGCACCGCATGCAGCGGTCGTCAGATTGGCGTCCCTTATCTCGGTGTTGTTGTAGCTTAGACCTACCGTCAAAAGCAGTTCGGGAACCGGCTTCAATTCAAGATCGGCTTCGAAGCCGTATCCGCGTACCTTGTCTGCGTTAATCAAACGGTTGGAGTTAACCGCGCCACCAACAGCGGTCAATTGCGCGTTGTTGAGGTTATAGTAAAAACCGTTGACGTTGAAACGGCCACGTCCGTCAAGGAACGTCGATTTGACGCCAGCTTCCCATGATGTGATCGTTTCGGACTGACCGATGGTAACGCCGTCTTCCAAAGTTTGAGCGGTGTTCGCCGGGAACAGAATTCGGCCCTGAATGCTCGGTGCGCGGTAACCGCGGGCAACGCGGGCATAGAGATTGACATCGTCGGTTGCGGCATAGGTCGCGCTTGCGTCCCAAGTTATGTTGTTATCACTTACGCGGCGATTGACGCTGCCGAGCGGATCCTGAAGGAAGCCTGGGAACTGGGTGTCCCGCGTACGGTCTACAGAATATGTGCGCTTGTCGTCATTATACCGGATTCCGCCCGTTACGCTGAACTGGTCGGTTAGCTGATAGGTCAACGACCCAAAGACACCGTAAGCTTTGCTGCGCTGCGCCTGTGAAACCAATATATTAACGCCGCCCGGTGCGTTGTTCGGATCGCCAAGCGTCGAGTAGTTTTCCGAAACAATTTCCAGATCTTCGTCGAAGTAGAAGACGCCCGCTTGGTAGCTCAATGGGCCGTCGCCGTTGCTCGCGACGCGGAATTCCTGCGTGAATTGTGTCAATTTGGGCACGCTATCACGCGTTTCAGCAGTGAACGGAATGTCACCCGGGCCATAAAGATTTGGCGGCAGGAAGTTGGCACCAAAACCGCCATCGACATCGCCGACCGAGGTTGCATCGCCCTGCCAGTAGCTGGTTACCGAGACAAATGACACCGGGCCCGCGTCATAAGTGATGCGCGCGGTCGCGTTCTGCGTATCGACGCGCTGTTCGTTCTTGCCATCGGTCGAAACGCGGTAGCGATCATAGTTGGCGTTTAGACCCTGCTGTCCACGCGTGAACACGTTGGCGCGGAATAGGCGGGCGGTGCCGTCGAGTGATCGGAACTGGCCGGTCAGCAATATGTCGAGATCGTCGCTTGGCTTGATCAGGAACTGCAGGCGAGCGGCATATTCTTCATAGCCTTCGAACGCGTCCTTGGTGGTGCCAGCGGGGGTGACGTTATCAACATAATCATCCTGTCGCTGATACATGCCCGACAGACGAACGCTGACCTTTTCGCCGAGTGGTCCGCCGATAGCGCCTTGCGCGTTGATCGCATTGAAACGGCCATACGAGATCTTGCCGTAGCCGCCGAACGTGTCGCTTGGCTTCACGCTGTCAAACTTGACGATGCCGGCAGGCGTGTTCCGACCGAACAAGGTGCCTTGCGGACCGCGCAATACTTCGACGCGTTCCAGATCGAAAATCGGGAAACCCTTGAGGATCGGGTTTTCGAGGACGACATCGTCATACACGAGGCTGACTGGCTGCGATGCGTTGAAGTCGAAATCGGTGTTGCCGAGGCCGCGGATATAGAAACGCGGGAAAGTGCGTCCGAACGAGGATTCTACCAAAAGGCTTGGCACGCGGCCCGAAATACCGCGAATGTCGACGCCGCCAGCCGAGATGGCGTCAAGCTTATCGCCGCTGACTGCGGTTACGGACAATGGCACGTCCTGCAGATTTTCTTCGCGGCGCTGCGCGGTGACGACGATTTCGCCAAGGCCGGGGCCCTCTTCGGCAGTTTCATCCTGCGCATAAGCGGCAGGGGCGATGAACAGGCTGGTGGATGCAATCGCAATAGCGACGCTGGATGTTACAGTTGAGCGGGTTGAACGCATGAAATTTCTCCGGGTGACGAACAGGGAAATGAGAATCGGCAGTTTAGGTTGCGACTGAAAACGCATTTATGCTGCGGTGCGGAAGCGTTCAACAAAGCATTGCAGAAATGCGACGTTTTCGCGTCACCTGTGGCGTTTGTGCACCTAGAAACTCATCTCGTCATACACGCGGGCAATATCGCCGCCCCATTCGCCGTGATATTTGGCGAGCATTTGCTCAGCGACGGTTTTACCCGACGCCACGATTTCGCGTAAGGGATCAAGGAAACCAGTTTCATTGTCTCCGCTACTGTTAAGAACGTTGCGCGCAGCAAGGCCTGCCGATGAAATGTCGAGAATACGGCCTGCGAGATCGAGCAATTTGCCGCCGCCTGGAATGGGGGCGTTCAGCGCTTGTGCGGGGACGGCGTTGCGCAGTGCTTCGCGCTCCTCGATAGTCCAATGCTTGACTTCGTCCCACGCAGCGTCGAGCGCGTTCTGGTCATAGAGCAACCCGACCCAGAAAGCTGGCAGCGCACAAATACGATTCCACGGTCCACCATCGGCACCGCGCATTTCAAGGAAACTTTTCAGCCGCACTTCGGGAAATGCGGTCGACATATGGTCTTCCCAATCGGCGACGGTGGGTTTTTCGCCCGGCAGGACCGACAGTTCGCCCTTCAGGAAATCTTTGAAATCCAGTCCCGAGGCATCGATATATTTGCCGTCGCGGTAGACGAAATACATCGGCACATTCAGCATATAATCGACATAACGTTCGTAGCCAAAATCCTCGTCAAACACGAAGGGCAACATCCCCGTGCGGTGCGGGTCTGTGTCGGACCAGATATGGCTGCGGTAAGACAGGAAACCGTTTGGCTTGCCCTCAAGGAACGGCGAGTTGGCGAACAGCGCAGTTGCCAGTGGCTGCAGCGCCAGCGACGTGCGGAATTTGTGCGCCATGTCGGCTTCGCTCGAATAATCGAGATTGACCTGAATGGTGCAGGTCCGCAGCATCATGTCGAGGCCCATGCTGCCCACACGCGGCATATGGCGCAGCATGATCTCATAGCGGCCCTTGGGCATGATCGGCAGCTCGGCGCGCGTTTTGTCGGGCCACAGGCCAAGGCCCAGAAAGCCTTTGCCGGTCTTGTCACCAATCGCCTTGACCTGCTTCAAATGCCGCCCGGTCTCGGCGCAGGTCTGATGGAGATTTTCAAGCGGCGCGCCAGATAATTCCAACTGGCCCGCAGGCTCAAGGCTGACAGCCCCGTCGGCACCCTTCAGCGCAATGACATTGTCGCCTTCGTAAACCGGTTCCCAACCAAACTCGGTCATCGCCATCAGCATATCACGGATGCCGCCGGGTTCGTCATAAGACGGGGCATGATGGTCGTTGCGGCAATAGACGAACTTCTCATGCTCGGTACCGATGCGCCAGCGTTCCTTCGGCTTTTCGCCTTTGGCAATGGCAGCGATCAACTGATCGCGTGTCTCGATCACAGGATCGTTGCGATTCGAAACTGTTTTTGTGCTCATGGCGGCGGTTTAGAAATGTAACGGAGTCATTGCCAGCATTTTCAGCGTGTCAGTTGATAGTTGTCTGGAACGTAATGGCAAAGCTCGCGGCGCTCGCCATCGATGCGGTAGATACCGATATCGTGCTCCCCGAAATCGACGCACCATGGGGATCGGTTTCGTCCGCCCCTGTCGCATTGTCGTCTTCGACCGTTGCCGCACTGGCACAATTTGTCCCCGAGCGCATGGATCCGGCGACATAGGCGGTATTCGCCGGAACATTGTCTGTCCCGAGTATGTTGGCCGCTATTCCGGGGCCGTTATTGGTGATCGTAATGCAGTAACGAACAGTCGCAGCGGGCAGCGATTTCGGATTGCTGCCGCTAACGCCATCGCTCACCACCGCGCTCGCCTTGCTCACGCTGATAGTCGCCGGTTGCGCGGTGATGACCAGATCAGATTCGAAAAAAGTACCCGTATCAGCGTTGAGGCTGTCACAAATACTGAGCGTCCAGATGCCGTTGGCATTTTGCCCGTTAAATGCGCTTAGTGCCTGTAATGGCCTGAATGTGCGCTGATACGGCGGCACGATGGTGGCTGCGGTTGCCCTGTCGTTTAGCGTGGTATGCGTTGTAATCGATGCTGCTGCGCTGTCATCGTACAGCACATTGAAGTTATTCTGGGTGTCGGCGGTGTTCTGGATCAAAGTAATCTGCGTTGCTTGCGGCGACAGCAGAAACATCCGCAGGTCGCCGCGATAGGTGTGCGACATCAGGACGCCAATATTGACGTCGGCAATGCTATATATTTCTGGAACATTGAAGGTTCTAATCAGCGGGTTTGTACACGGCGTGACGGTTTCATTCACTGTCCCGTCAACGGTGTTAGTGTAGCTGATTTGAGCCTGCGCTTTGACCGGTGCCAATAACATCAGGAACGCCAATGGTACGGACACCAAAATCCGGGCTGATTTGAGGAAAGCTTTCCCCATAAAGCCAATGCTGTGCTCATTCCTCCGCATAACCGAGGTTTTACAGCAAATAGGTTAAATTGCCATTGCCGGAAATCTGGCGTTATCTGTGGTGGAGAAACACCATTATTTCGACCATTTGCTTTGAAAAGCCCGCTGTACGCTGCGGTTTGACGCAAATTTCATTGACGATAATGCGGAAGAGAATTGCGCCGTTCCAATGTAAAATCTTTCCAACTTCCTCTGCTATTATTAATTGAATTACCACTCGTTAACTATGCTGGATGTAAGCAGCCATTGATGATTTAATGCAGTGGTCCAGAAAGTTGCGATGTCGGAATTAAAAGCGCTTTTGCTGCGATTGGCGTGTGCGCTGATTATGCTTTGCGGCGTGATGGCCGCGCCAGCACAAGCGCAAAGCTGTGCGCCAGCGACCACCCAAGGAACGGCACCGGCAGGGTGGGAAACTTACTGCTGGCTGAAC
>JBGSPK010000133.1:0-3284 GCA_041738665.1 Sphingorhabdus sp.
AAAACGCTAGACCGGCTCGATGTCAGGCGCGAAGGACAGCATGTGATTGTCGAAGCGGCGGCCTTGTCGTTCCTGCATCATCAGGTGCGCTCGATGGTCGGTTGCCTTGCTGCGGTCGGATTGGGGCGCTGGACAGCAACGGATTTGAAAGCCGCGCTAGACGCCAAAGACCGCGCCACCCTCGCCGAAAATGCTCCACCTGAGGGGCTGTATTTCGTACGCGCGCTTTACCCTTAAGCGAACAGCTTGCTCAGCGACTTTTCGAGCATTACCAATTGCCACAGCAGCCGTCCGTTATTGACGCGGCCAGCGATGTGATCATCCGCCGCCTTAGCAACCGCGTTGCTATCAAACAGATCCATTTGTGAAAAAATCAGGCTGGTCGATAGCGCCCGCGCTTCGCCGACCAAGGCCCCGCGAAACCATTGGTCAATGGGCGTGACGAAACCCATTTTTGTTCGATACAGAATGTCCTTCGGCAAATAGGTTTCCATCGTTTTCTTCATCAGCCATTTGCCCTGCCCGCCCTTAATCCGCATATTCTCGGGCAGGCTGGCGGCAAATTCGAGCAAACGGTGGTCGAGCAATGGCTCGCGCGCCTCAAGTCCAACTGCCATGCTGGTGCGGTCGACCTTGGTGAGGATATCGCCGGGCAGCCACATCTTCATATCGGCATATTGCGCCTGATCGAGCCCGCTTTGGGCAGGCGCATTTGTCATCAGCCGTTCCATATGGTCCTCGGCTCGGTAGCCGCCAATGCTCGCCTGCATCCGCTGCGAATAGAGCGCGTGGCGCTGTACAGGATTGGTCAGGCTGACGGCATCGGTATAGCCCTGCGGTCCGGTGCGAGCGAGCGACAGCAAGGTCGTTTTGGCACGAAGTGGGCGCGGTGCCCAGTCGGCCTTTGGGTAGAGATTGCCAAGCCCGCCGAACAATGGTCCGCGCAGTGATTGCGGCAACAACCCGCGAATCTGCTCTTCCTTGTGATGAAAAACGTGCCGTCGATAGCCTGCCAGCGCCTCATCCGCGCCATCGCCCGACAGCGCCACCGTCACCTGCTCACGTGCGAGCTCGCAGACACGGTAGGTGGGCAAAGCCGAAGCGTCCGCGAATGGCTCGTCAAAATGATAAGCGAGCTTGTCCATCAATCCGAAATCATCGGCCGCGACTTTGCGGCTGCGATGGTCAGTGGCAAAGCGGCGGGCGATCAGTTCGGCATATTCACTTTCATCAAGCGCGCCGACATCGAACCCGATGGAACAGGTTTTCACCGGCTGGCGGGAATGTTCGGCCATCAGCGCGACCACGCTGCTGCTATCGACCCCGCCAGACAGGAAAGCACCTAACGGCACATCGGCAACCATGCGCGACACCACGCCTTGGCGCATCAGGCGGAGCAGCTCTTCCGAGAGCTCTGCCTGACTGCCCTTGGCGCGTTTGCTGAAATCGATGTCCCAATATTCGGTTGGCTGCGGCAATTCGCGGCTTTGCTGGAGCAGCAAAAAATGCCCCGCCGGGAGCTTCTTTACGCCGCGAATGATGCAGGCATGATCAGGAACATAACCAAAAGCCATATAGTCGTCGACCGCCGCGAGATCGACTTCGCGCCGCAGTGCCGGATGGGCAGTCAGCGGCTTTAACTCGGAACCAAAAATGACGCTGCCGTCAGGGATTTGGGCGTAAAAAAGCGGCTTCACGCCCAGCCGGTCGCGGGCGAGGAACAGCTGTTTGGTGCGCGCATCATGAATGGCAAAGGCGAACATGCCATGGAAATGCGAGACGCAATCCGGCCCCCAATGCCGCCAGCCTTGGAGGATGACTTCGCTGTCGCTGTGCGTCTGAAAGGCATAACCCGCCGCCTCCAACTCGCTACGCAATTCGCGGAAATTATAGATTTCGCCGTTAAAAGTGAGCGTCAGCGCCCCGTCATCCGAGTGCATCGGCTGCGCACCACCCTCAAGGTCGATGATCGACAGCCGCCGGTGCCCGAGGCCAACGCCCGGCGCGGTCCACACGCCCGACCCGTCTGGCCCGCGATGCGCAATCGCGTCGGTCATCCGCTTTACCCGATCAGGGTCAACCGGCTTGGCGGTCTCCAAATGAAAAATACCAGCGATACCGCACATGGGACTGGCCCCTATCGCAATCCGGCGAAACGGTCAGCCACTTTGTCGACATCGCCCAAGGATTTGACAAATGCGTCAATGGCGGGACGCGCCGAGCGCTCGCCGACCTGCTCGGCGGAGATTAGGATTGCTACCGCCTGCTGGTTACCGCCGGTCAGGCGAGCCTGAAGCGTCGCCAGCTTGATCCGCGGTGCCGAACCACTGGTCATTCCATTGACGCGATAGAAGCTGACAACTTCGCGGGTAGCGCCCTTGGTCTTGATTCGCTCGGCCCTGCCGTTGACTGGCGCTGGTGTGTCGGCGGTCCACGACCAATATCCCTCCGGATCAATGGCCCCCTGCCCGTATCCGACAAGTTCACGACCTTCGGTTTGTCTGTCATAGACGACAACGAACAAATCCGCCTCTTGCCCGGCAACATTGCGGTAGCGTCCTGAAAGATAATGGCTGCCCCCAACGAAACGCGGCGTCCAATGGACATTAGGGGTGTAAGGTACAATCCGCCAGCCCTGGACCTGCGGCAGGGCGATGCGCTGCGGCACTGGCGAGGATTTTGCGGCGACATAGCTTGACCATCCAAATGGCACTGCAGCGACAAATAACAGCCCCGCGAGCGCACGCATTGCTGTTGTAGTTTTTGAAACAGGAGATTGCAGCGTGGACGGGTCAAAAGCGGGTGCATCTGCGCGCTTGTCGAAAAACCGCCAGCCAATCACCATAACCGCTGCGATGACGATCCCGAAGAAAATCCAGCCGTAGAACACATGGTCAAAGCTGGCGGCGAACGCGATGCCGCTCTGTTCGGCGACGTAAATCGTACCGAACGCCCGCAAACCGTTGGCCAATATCGGGACCACCACACAGACCGCCATGAATGCGGCTCGCCTGCCCCAACTTTTGAAGCACAGATTCGCGACAAGGACCCCATACGCCATCATCGCAATCAGGAACTTTACGCCAGAACAGGCCTCGGCCACGCGAAAAAGGCCGGCTGGCGTGGTAATGAAGATGCCATCAATATGCGCCGGGATGCCAGTCCAGCCGAGAAAAATCATGCACATTTTCGCGGTCAGCGTTTGCAGCGCTGGCACCGCCTCTTCGCCAACGGGTACGAGGAAAAACATATAAAACAACGGGAAGAGCAACCCGCGCGCGACA
>JBGSPK010000147.1:0-20781 GCA_041738665.1 Sphingorhabdus sp.
GTCCGAACGCCGGCTTCTCGCGTATAATAACGGATAAGGTCCATCAACGCCGCATCCGTAAACGAGAATTCTTCGGCCTTTAGTCCATGCGCCTCAACCTGCTTTCCGAGCAGATGCCGCTTGGCGATTTCGAGCTTCTCGTCCTCGGTATAACCTTCAAGCCGAATAATCTCCATCCGGTCAAGCAACGCTTGCGGCAGGTTCATGCTATTCGCGGTGGTAACGAACATCACGTCCGACAAATCGAGATCGATTTCGAGATAATGGTCGTTAAACTTGTTGTTCTGTTCCGGATCGAGAACCTCAAGCAGCGCCGATGCCGGATCGCCCCGGAAATCCTGACCGAGCTTGTCGATTTCATCGAGCAGGAACAGCGGATTCATCGTGCCTGCTTTTTTCAGGTTCGCCGCGACCTTGCCTGGCATCGAGCCAATGTAGGTGCGGCGATGCCCGCGAATTTCTGCCTCGTCGCGCACACCGCCAAGCGACTGGCGAATGAACTCGCGACCCGTCGCCTTGGCAATCGACTTGCCAAGCGAGGTTTTACCGACGCCGGGAGGCCCAACGAGACACAGGATTGGACCTTTCAGTTTGTTGGTCCGCGCCTGCACCGCCAGATATTCGACGATCCGGTCTTTGACCTTTTCGAGCGCGAAATGATCTTCATCGAGCACCGACTGCGCCTTTGCAATGTCGCGCTTCAGCTTCGATTTCTTGCCCCACGGAATACCCAGCAGCGTATCGAGATAGTTACGGATAACCGTCGCTTCGGCCGACATCGGTGCCATACCGCGCAGCTTTTTAAGCTCGGCATTGGCTTTGGCCTTTGCCTCCTTCGACAGCTTCATCGTGTCGATCTTGGTCTGAAGCTCGGCGATCTCGTCGCCGCCCTCGCCATCATCGTTACCCAGCTCGCGCTGGATCGCTTTCATCTGCTCATTGAGATAATATTCGCGCTGGGTCTTCTCCATCTGCCGCTTGACGCGGCCACGGATTTTCTTTTCGACCTGCAATACGCCGAGCTCGCCTTCCATGAAGGCAAAGGCCATTTCGAGGCGACGCAGCGGGTTGGATTCGACCAGCAGCGACTGCTTGTCGGAAACCTTAAGCTGGATATTGGCAGCAACCGCATCGGCCAGCGCCGCGGGTGTTTCAATCTCACTCAACTGCACTGCGGTTTCGGCAGGCAATTTCTTGTTGAGCTTCGAATAATTTTCAAATTGCTCGGCAACCGAACGCATCAATGCAGTGGCTTCGGGGCCTTCGGCGCTCTGCTCTTCGATCAAGCGCACGCCTGCTTCGACATAGTCGCTGCCGCGCTCGACCAGATCGCGCAATTCAGCCCGCTGCTTGCCCTCGACCAACACACGCACGGTGCCATCGGGCAGCTTCAAGAGCTGCATGATAGTTGCAGTCACGCCGATGTCGTAAAGATCGTCCTTGTCCGGATCATCCTCGGCAGGGTCGAGCTGCGCAACAAGGAAAATTTCCTTGTCAGCGGCCATCGCCTTTTCAAGCGCGACGACCGATTTATCACGACCAACGAAAAGTGGCACAATCATGCCCGGGAAAACAACAATATCGCGCAGCGGCAATAAAGGAAGGTTCAGTTCCATATATACTCCAATTGGCGGTCCCTAAAGCGGCGGCCGGCCTGTTCCGCATCAATATGTGTGCTTTTGGAGCGCTTTCAATGAATTTGCGTTGAACCAGCTCGATTACTTGGGGAAAAGCGGTTCAAAATGGTAGTTTGAACCCTGCTGGCAGCGGCAATCCGCTCGACATCTTGCCCATTTCGGCATTGCTCGCTGTATCGGCCTTTTCGCGCGCATCATTGAATGCTGCGGTAATGAGGTCTTCGAGCATCGTCTTATCCAACGGCACAATCAGGCTATCGTCGATGGCGACGCCCAATATTCGGCCCTTGGCGGTTGCCTTCACCTTGACAAGACCACCACCAGAAACGCCTTCGACTTCGATTGTATCCAACGTCGCCTGAGCGGTTTCCATTTGCTTCTGGATGTTTTGGGCAGCCTCTTGGGCTGCCTTAATCATCTCTTCCATGCTCTTCATGCACGCTTACTCCATGGGGTTTCATTTTCATCGCTGTCGAGTAGCTCGGCTTCGGGAAATGCGGCGAAAGCCGCCTTCACCAGCGGAGATTCCATGACTATGCGGCGGTCCGCTTCAGCTGCCGCGCGTTCTTTCTCCAGCAAGCTAGGCTGCGCCGCGCCCTCGCGCTCTTCCAGATCCCAGCGGGTACCCGTCACCTTTGCCAGCGCATCGCGCAGTTCCGCAATGAAATCGGGCGCGACAGGACCTGCCAGCTGATATGCGAGCAACGGCGGCGCATATTCCACGAGCCGCACGACATCGCGCAACGTCATTTCCAGACTGACATATCCATCGCGCGCCAATCGTTCGAGCAAAGCGTCAAAATCTGCAGGCATCAATGTCTGGACAGTCGCGGACGCCGGAATGTCGAGCGAGGTCGGCGCCGAAGCGGGTGGCGGCGGCGCAAAACCGCCCTGCCCGATCATTTTGGCCAGTTCGCCGGGGTCGGGCAGCGTGGCCGCGTGAATTACCCGCAGTAACGCCATATCGGCGGCATCAAGCGGCACTGTCGCACGCGACACTTCCTCCTGCCCTTTTAACAGTAATTGCCAAAGCCTATGCAGGACCGGGAAAGACAATCGGTCGGCATGGTCCTCAACCATCGCAGCCGCTTCGGCATCAAGCGCGCCATCGCGTGGTGCCCCGACTTTGGCAAGCGTGAGACGGTGCACTTCGGACAAAAGCCCAGCGAACATCGCCAGCGGCTCTACGCCAAGATTATACTGGCTCTTCGCTTCGGCAAGCATGGCCTGCGCGTCATCTTGCAAAATCAGCCCAAACAGCCGCCGTATCGCCCCGCGATCCGACAGGCCGAGCATATCACGCACCTGTGCCGCTGTGACTTTCCCGTCACCTTCCATATCGGCATGAGCAATCGCCTGATCCAGAATAGACAGCCCATCGCGCACCGAACCTTCGGCCGCTTGCGCCACCAAAGTGAGTGCCTCCGGCTCGGCGTCGACCGCTTCCTTGACTGCAATTTCGGCAAAGTGGCTGGCAAGCTTTTCGGTGGGAATACGCTTCAGATCAAAGCGCTGGCATCGTGACAATACGGTGATCGGCACTTTGTTGAC
Organism: Sphingorhabdus sp.; assembly: GCA_041738665.1. Taxonomy (GTDB): domain Bacteria; phylum Pseudomonadota; class Alphaproteobacteria; order Sphingomonadales; family Sphingomonadaceae; genus Sphingorhabdus_B. The sequence continues at coordinate 3,189 of JBGSPK010000147.1, forward strand.
TTCAGTGGTCGCAAACAGGAATTTCACATGCCCTGGCGGCTCTTCAAGCGTCTTCAGCAGCGCGTTAAACGCGTTTTTCGACAGCATATGGACTTCGTCGATGATGTAAATCTTGTAGCGCGCCGATACTGCCGAATAGCGCACTGCCTCGATAATCTCGCGCACGTCGTCGACGCCGGTGTGGCTTGCCGCGTCCATTTCAATTACGTCGATATGCCGCCCTTCGGCAATCGCAACGCAAGGCTCGCAGATACCGCACGGGTCGATAGTCGGCCCGCCCTGCCCGTCAGGCCCGATACAGTTCAGCGCCTTGGCAATCAGCCGCGCAGTCGATGTCTTTCCTACCCCGCGGACACCGGTCATCAGAAAGGCATGGGCCAGCCGGTCACGCTTGATGGCATTGCCCAACGTCTGCACCATCGCGTCCTGACCGATCAGCTCGGCAAAGGTCTGAGGACGATATTTGCGCGCCAAAACGCGGTAAGCGGCTCCACCCGAGGCCGCAGGCTTAGGCTGCGACGGCATATCCAGCCCAAGGCCAAGCGCGTCGTCCGGCATATCAGGGTCGCGTTCGACGAAGTCTGGTTTATTGGAATCGGGCATCGACATCATGTTAGGACGCTGCCTTACGAAAGTCGAAGCCTTAGTCTAGCGATATATATGAAATAGGAGCCGAATGACCCGCAGCGAATTCGTTGTGGCTGCTTCCGTCAGGATCTGACCAGGTTGGCGAGTGCCACGTCCATCCGACTCCCGGGGCGCATATGGCGAGGCGTGGATAAAAATGCAAGCGATGCTGTCTCAACTCATGGTTAAATCGCGTTTACTCTAATTGCGAACCAGCGATTTACCCTGTGCTACTATCGCCAAATATTCAAAGTGAGACATAGTATGATGACCATCTCGCAATCACAGAGCCAACGCTATCTGCGGTATGAAGATGCCGCGCAGGAAGACCGCAGCGCACCACGTGTCCGGTTGGGCATACCAGCGCAGATGCGCCCATCCGGTTCGCCCGCCTTTTCGGTTGTCGTCAAGGATTTGTCGCTGTCCGGAGTAGCATGCGAGGCGTTGACGGGTATGGCTGTGGGGACGCGGATTTGGCTGACCTTGCCCGGACTATCAGCGCTTCAGGCAAAGATCGTGTGGAACGACGGCACGATGGTCGGTTGCGAGTTCGACAAGCTGCTTAACGTCGCGGTGATGGAAAACGTACTCGCACGTTTTCCGGCCCAACCCTAGGCGTTCCGCAAATACCAGTCATAGTCGATTGACGGGACCTGCCCGAAATAGCGGTCCTGCTCCACGCGTTTGACGATCGTAAACATATCGACAAATCGCTCACCCAGATATTCGCGCATCAGCTTTGACGCGTGAAACCGATCGACGGCTGCAAACCAGTTACTGGGCGGCTTGTCGTCGCCCGAACTGTCGCGGTCATAGCCGTTGCCGACCACGGCCTTACCGGGATCGACCGCGTTCACGATGCCGTGGTGGATACCAGCCAAAACGCCAGCGACCGCCAGATAGGGATTGGCATCCGCCCCGCAGGCGCGGTGTTCGACATGACGGCTGGACGGTGGCCCAGCAGGAATGCGGAAGCTGACGGTGCGGTTGTTGACGCCCCAAGTCGGTGCAACCGGCGCGTAGCTGTTGGCTTTAAACCGGCGGTAGCTGTTGGCATGTGGTGCAAATAAAGCAAAGCAATCACCAACCGAGGCAATCATGCCGCCTATTGCGTGACGAAGCATCGGCGTACCCTCGGGATTGTCCGCCGCGAACAGGTTGTTGCCGTCGGCATCGTTCATGGACACATGGATATGCATGCCCGACCCTGCCTGCTCGGCAAACGGCTTGGCCATGAAAGTCGCCTCCAGCCCGTGTGCCTGCGCCACAGCCTTCACCACGCGTTTGTACATGATTGCGTCATCGACTGCGCGCAACACGTCTGGCTTGTACCGCAAGGTAAGTTCGCACTGCCCGGGGGCGAATTCGGAGATGGCCGATTCAAGCGGTAATCCCTGAATGTCACACGCCTCATACAGCTCATCGAAAAAGGGCCGGAAATCGTCAAGCTCGCGCAGGCCGTAGACTTCGACCATTTGCGGCGCGGAGCCGCTATATTCGGGCCGTGCCGGACGGATTGAGCCGTCGCGCGCCCGCTTTGGGTCAAGCAGGTAAAACTCGAGTTCAACGGCCAATGCAGGCGTCAAACCCATCTCCGCAAAACGGTCAACTACGAGACCCAACACATGGCGCGGATCGAGATCGTGCGGCTGGCCGTCGAGCTCGTAAAAATCGACCATGAATTGCGCGGCGTTGTCGCCCGCCCATGGAGTTTTGACGAGTGTTCCTGGAATCGGCTTCATTGAGCGGTCGGCATCACCATCTTCCCAGACAAGGCCGGTTTCAACGGTATCCTGCCCGGTGATGTCTACAACAGCGATCGAACCAGGAAAGAACCGCCCGATTTCATAAACCGATAACACCTCATGCTGACGAAGGCGCTTTCCACGCGGCACGCCGCCCATGTCAGTGTAGATCATCTCGATTGAGTCGATATCGGGGTTGGCAGCAAAAAATGCCTCAGCCTCACTCCGTGCTGCGATTTTCGATGATGATACTGCCCGCTTGATCATGCCTTTGCCTCCAAAAGCTCTGCTACACAGTTGCCCATTTCCTGCAAGAGCCGATCCACCTGTTCAGGCTGCGTGACTGGGCTGAGAAGCATCATATTGTGGAACGGCGCGAGCAAAACGCCGCGATTTGTTAGGTAGATGTGAATTGCGTTTTCCAGCTCATGATCCATCGCCTTACGCGCTTCACTGCCGTTGCGGGGTGGGTTGGCCGAGCACACAAACTCAACCCGCGCGCCGACATGGCTGACATGCCAGTCCAGGTTGTGGCCAGCGATAATGGCGCTGAGTCCTGCCACCAGCCTGTCCGCCATTATGAGCATATGCACATAAGCTTCGCGCGTCACCACCTGCCCTAACATCGCGTGCATCGCGCTGATCGCTAACGCATTGGCCGACAAAGTTGTGCCGATGCCGCTATGCCCATGCGGCCGCGAACGATTGAGCGCCTCCATCTTCGCTGCGACCTCGGCGGTAAAGCCATAAACCGCGCAAGGAACACCGCCACCGATTGATTTTCCGATCACCATGATATCGGGGTTCGGCCCATTCGTGTTGCTATGCCCGCCATAGCCCGACGAAATCGTGTGGGTTTCGTCGAACACGAGCAAGGTGCCGGTCTCGCTGCACAGCCGTCGCAGCTGTTGGAGGAAGCCTGGCGCGTCGCGCACCATGCCGATATTGGTCATCACGGGTTCGGCCAGAACGCACGCGATGTCGCCTTCCCGCAAAGCTGCCTCAAGTGCGTCGACATCGTTAAATTCGATCGCAACCGTGGTCGGCAGCAAATCCTGCACCTGCCCGATAAGACTGGGTCTATTGATTGGCTTGCCGTCGCGCAAATCGACGAACACGTCATCGACCGCGCCATGATAGCAACCGTTGAATATCAGTATCTTGTCACGCTTAGTTAATCCACGGCACCAACGAATTACGGCGCGATTGGCTTCGCTTGCGGTGGTCGTTACCTGCCAATGCGGCAGGCCGAACATCGACGCCAACATTTCGCCCAGTTCCGCACCTTTGGTGGTCGGCAGCATATAGCTCAGCCCCTGCCCAGCTTGCTCTGCCAATGCGGCGGCCAATGCCGGCGGCGAATGACCAAACATGCTGGCCGTATCGCCTAAACAAAAATCATCGAAAGCCTGACCGTCGATGCTCGTCAGCGTCGCATCTTTCGCGCTTGATGCGACAATCGGAAACGGACTTGGCCAGTCGAGCATCCAGTGGAATGGCACGCCTTGGAACCAACCTTGCGATCTTTCAGCTTGCGCCTTGGATTTTGGGTTTGCTGCCACGAAGTGCGCAACTTCACGCGCGTGCATCGCTGCTATCGCATTGCGGTCGATCATAGCCGGTCCCGCATCGCGTAATAGAGCAACCCCAAGGTCGCCAGCGGCCGCGCCAGCCATTTCCCGCCGGGGAAACGGCTGTGCGGCAGGCTGGCGAAGACATCAAAGCGCTCCATCGTGCCAACCACCGCCTCGGCCATCAACTCGCCCGCCAGCGTCGTTATCAGCGCGCCATGGCCCGAAAATCCGTGTGCATAGAAGACATTCCCCTTGCGTCCCATATGCGGCAACCGATTGGCGGTAACTCCAACCGCTCCGCCCCAAGCATAGTCGATTGGCACGTCGGCGAGCGAGGGGAAAACTTCGATTATGTGCTTGCGGACAAATGCCGCGATATCGGCAGGCGGGGTCTGCACATATTTCTCGCCACCGCCAAAGATCAGGCGTTTATCTGCCGACAAGCGGAAATAGTTGAGTACGAAGCGGCTATCGGCAACGGCTGCGTCGCTAGGTAGAAGTTGGTCGGCGTTGGGAAGCGGCTCGGTAGCAACATTGTAGTTCATGATAGGGATTGTGTAGCGGCCGAGTATTGGATCGAGATTTTCAGTCCATGTATCGGTTGCAACGATGAACTTTTCCGCATTGACATCACCGGGCAACAAATGCGTGTTCTCGAATATTTTCACGCCTGCGTCTTTTGCTGCTCTGGCAAGACCAAGTGCATAATTCAAAGGATGAAAATGGCCACCTTGGCGATCATAAATCCCGCCATGATAGCCCCCACCATCGATGTGCCGTCCGATGTCCTGCGGCTGGACAATCTCACTTTCCCACCCAAATTCCGTCGCCAGAAATTCGGCATCGCGCTGCATCGCGTCGAAATGAGCAAGCTTGTAAGCCGCTTCCAGATGCCCGCCTTTCAAATCACATTGGATGCTATGTTCGGCAATCCGGCTCTTCACGCGAGCCACCGCACCATAAGCGAGATCAAAAATCGCTTGGCTCCGCTCCCGCCCAAACTCCGCATCGATCTCGCGCATCGACCAGCGCAGGCCAGGAATTAGTTGTCCGCCGTTACGACCTGATGCGCCGAATCCAATGGTTTTAGCTTCAAACAAGGCAACCTTCATCCCCTTCTCCGCACAAGCCAAAGCCGCTGACAGCCCGGTAAATCCTCCACCTATGACCGCGACGTCATATTCGGCATCACCTAAAAATTCAGGCTGCGTCTGCCAACTATTGGCGCTGGCCACATAATAACTATTGTTCAAAGGATCGGGCATCACACCCTCAGCAGCAAATGCTCGCGTTCCCAGCTGCTCACGACCGACTGGTAGTTGAACAACTCATAATCCTTCACCGCGTAGAATATCTCGAAGAAATCCTCGCCGAGTAGGTTGCGCACAGGGCGACATGCGCTGAATCGGTCAAGCGCTGCCTCCAATGTACGCGGCAAGGTGCGCGCGCGGTTATACGCGCTGCCGGTGATAGCTTTCGCCGGAACCATGCGTTCGACCATTCCGATATAGCCGCAGACCAATGATGCCGCCATCGCCAGATAGGGGTTGGAATCCGCCCCCGGAAGACGATTCTCGACGCGGCGATTGGCCTTGTCGGATATTGGCACGCGGAATCCGCAAGACCGGTTATCCTCGCCCCACTGTACATTGATCGGCGCGGCGCTGTCTGGCCGCATCCGGCGGAAGCTGTTGACGTTCGGCGCCCAGAGCGGTGAAATCTGAGGCATGAACTTGACGAGACCAGCGATGTAACTGCGGAACAGCGCGCTGTCCTTGCCATTGGCGTTGGAAAACAGATTCTTGCCGGTTTCAGAATCGACCACCGACTGGTGAATGTGCATCGCGCTGCCCGGCTGCCCGGCCATCGGATTCGCCATGAATGTCGCGTAAACACCATGTTGCTTCGCTACCGCGCGCACCGCACGCTTGAACAGGAAAACCTGATCGGCCAATTTCAGCGGGTCGCCGTGGATGAAATTGACCTCCAGCTGCGCCGCGCCCATTTCGTGGATCATCGTATCGATATCGAGCCCCATCAGCTCGCAATCATCGTAAATATGATCGATGATATCTTCATACTCGTTCATCGCCTCCAACCCGTACGGCTGGCTTGCGGTCTCGGCGCGTCCGCTCGATCCGGTCGGCGGCTGCAACGGAAAGTCCGGATCGACATTCTGGCTGACGAGATAGAATTCAACTTCGGGCGCGAGAATCGGTTTCCAGCCCTTCGCAGCATATAGCGCCAGCACCTTTTTGAGGATTGTGCGCGGTGCCAGTTCAACTTCAGTGCCGTCGCCATTGAAAGCATCGGCGATGACAAAGGCGGTGGGTGATTTGAACCCCGGTGCAGCACAAATGGTGTCGGGATCGGCAATCAATATCTTGTCGGGATCCTTGTCCCAGATATCCTCGATATCTTCGGGATAATGCCCATCGATTGTACAGATAAAAACGCTCCCCGGTATCCGCAGCGATTTGTCGCGTACCGATGACAGGAATTTTTTGGCAGGCAGAACCTTGCCGCGCTGTACGCCATTAATATCGGGGACGATGCATTCGACTTCGTCGATTTTATGCTCTGCGATCCAATTCGCGAGGTTGACAGACATACAATTTCACCAGCTTTCTGTGCGCCGGATAAGCGCATGCCGGACTTGAAAGGTCAAGCCCGGCATGCGGAATGTATCGGTGCCCGAAGGCATTTTTCTGATTAGAAACCGTAGCTCAGCGAGAAAACGACGCCAGCCTTGCTATCTCTTGGCGCAAAGGTCTGGTTGCGGTCGGTGTCAACATACGCCACGCCAAGAGTGAAGCCCTTGACCGCAGCGGTTGCACCCAGCGACCAATCGATCTTGCTGGTTCCGCCAGTGAATGCGCCGTCTTCGAGACCAACCGATCCGGTCAGCGTTATGGGCGAGTCAGGGATGGCAAACGCAACGTTGGTTGCAACGTAAATATTGTCGCTGTTGCCCGTATTGTCCTGGCTGGGCACATAGCTGAGCTGGCCGCCAATAGTTGCCGGACCGACAGTGGTGCCAAGCTTGCCGGTGAATTCGACATAATTGAAGGCCGAGACGCCGGGATAGACATAATAAGTCGCACCGATGTCATAGGTTACCGCGTCGCCGCCGGAGAAACCTGCATACAGATCGACCTCGACATCATCGCCTGCATTTTCTGCAATGTTCGAACCCCAAACGCCGACATAGAAGCCGGATTCATGCTTTACGGTCAGATATGGTTGAACAGCAAAGTCTTTATCTGAAAGCGAAACGCCGCGGAAGCGGTAGTCTGAAACAACCCCGATACCGCCGGTTAGCGTGATTGGACCAGAAGCCTCTTCAGCCGCTTCGTCTTGAGCGAATGCCGGTGCTGAAACGGCCATCGCGCTCATCGCGACGCTCATGGCAGCCAGTTTCAAAATTGATTTACGCATATAATTACCCCTTCTTAGGTGCGCTACATAGTTAGCCGGTGACCAACGCATTGCGTGGCCGTCGGCAATTGCCGTCCTCTTCCCGCTAAATCTAATGCCTGCGCTATGGTTAATATTTTATTGCCAGCGCTTTATTGTGCACCTGCACACAAACATCAAAATGCCCGCCAATCAAGCAATTTTGTGACAGCTCTGTTGACCTTTTTAGACAATGTGACAATTCAGTCACAGTCTTGCGCAACATGAGCATATCGTTTCATAAGGGCACCATGCTGGAAAATGACCCTTTAGCCGCCTTCTGGATGCCCTTCACCGCCAACAAGGCATTCAAGGCCCACCCCCGCCTGCTCGTCTCTGCCAAGGACATGCATTATCAAAGCGCCGACGGCCGTGATATTCTGGATGGCACCGCTGGGCTTTGGTGCAGCAATGCCGGCCATTGTCGCCAGCCGATTGTTGACGCAATAGCCAAGACAGCCGCAATGATGGATTTTGGCCCGACATTCCAGCTTGGCCACCCGCTGGCGTTTGAACTGGCCAGCCGCCTCGCGCCGATGATGCCAAAAGGAATTGATCGGATATTTTTCACCAACTCAGGCAGTGAATCGGTCGATACAGCGCTCAAAATCGCCCTCGCCACGCAGCGCAGCCGCGGGCAAGCCACCCGCACGCGCCTGATCGGGCGTGAGCGCGGCTATCATGGTACAGGTTTTGGCGGCATCTCGGTGGGCGGCATCGTCAATAACCGCCGCTGGTGGCAGGGCTTGCCCGGCGTCGATCATCTGCCACACACGCATGACCTTGCTCGCAATGCCTGGTCTAATGGTTTTCCAACGCACGGGGCGGAACTGGCTGATGATCTGGAGCGGCTGGTCACGTTGCATGGAGCAGAGACAATTGCGGCGGTGATTGTCGAGCCTGTCGCAGGCTCCACCGGCGTACTGGTTCCGCCGGTTGGATATCTTCAGCGCCTCCGCGATATCTGCAACAAGCACGGTATCATCCTGATTTTTGACGAGGTTATCAGCGGCTTTGGACGTGTCGGCGGCGCGACCGCGTCGCAAACATGGGGTGTAACGCCTGACATCATCTGCTTGGCAAAGGGCCTCACCAATGCTGCCGTTCCCATGGGCGCTGTCGCAGTCAGCCGCCAGATCCACGATGACGTGGTCGAAGGGAGCGCGGAAGGCATCGAACTGTTCCACGGCTACACCTACAGCGGCCACCCACTTGCAGCAGCCGCTGGCATAGCAACAATGGACCTGTACCGCGACGAAGGCCTGTTCGAAAAGGCGCATGAGCTTGGTGCCTATTGGGCTGACGCCGCCCACAGCTTGCGCGGCAAACCCCATGTGATCGATGTGCGCAATATCGGATTGATTGCCGGAATTGAACTGGAACCTCGACCGGGGGCCCCAACCAAACGCGCCACCGAACTGTTTCACGCGTGCTTTGACAATGGGCTACTGGTTCGCGCCACAGGCGACATTATTGCGCTAAGCCCGCCGCTGATCATGGAAAAGGCGCATATAGATGAAATGTTCGGGAAGATCGGGGTGCTGTTGGAGAGTTTAGCGTGACAGCTGCTACACCCAAATCGGGTAGCGTCTGGATCGGCAAACATTTTTATTTCCCCGAAAATATTTGCTCGACGGAATCCCGGTAGCTGGACGAAACGGGTATACGGGCATCGTTGGACATGATGAGTTCCAACCTCCGGCCGGTGCGCGAAAACTTAACGATATGGGCGCTGGCCACCCAATATGAGCGATGTACCTGAATGCCGCTAATGCCAGCAACTTCGTTCATCGCGTCTCGGAACCGCATTAATATGAGTGCATTTCCGGCTTTTGTAACTGCCCGCAGATAATGGTCTTCCATCTGCAGGTAGATCAGATCGGTGCCGAGATGATCCGGCAACCGGGAAAAGAATATAACTCCCGCTCTGGTGCTCAGCGCTAATGAGGGCGCTTGCCGACTATGGCGACTAACGACAAAAACCGAAATTACCCCGGTGCTAATCAAGACAACTGCAAACACTTTTGCATATAGAATAACCGCGTCTCGCAAATTGACCGGCTGAGGAGGCTCGATATTTCGCAGAATACTACTGGCACCTCCAAATGGAAGCCAATCGGCGGTTATGATCCATTGATATAACAGGCTGTCAGTTAGCATGACAAACATCGTCTTTGGGATGGTGCCCAAACATAACAATGCCAAGACGCCAGGTAAAATCGGTGCTGCCGAAATAATTTGGATTGGTAACGAAAGTCGAGCAGCCAAAGGCATAATCAGCCCACCAAAAAATCCCAGCATGACTAGCCAATAGCTAAACCGCCACAGAAAGGGATCTTGGTCGGTGCCGAACGGACCTAGGATCGCAAGAACTGTAGCCAACACTGCATACAGACCGATATGCTTTACATATTCGCGCCACCCAAGATTGATCCAATAGTCAAGAAATTCGGCAGTGAGCATGCGCGCGTATTCGCTCCGTTCTTCAGACAAACTGCGCGGAACTAACCAGCACAATCGCCCAGCGCAACAATTCTGTGTGCAAGTTCGCGCTTCGTGAATTTGAACTGGACAAACCGGCGAAGGAATTATGTCGGTTCCCGTAAATCCGCTTGCACCGCTCGTTCCCGACAGCAACGGAGCCCGCGTATCGCTGGCTGGATTCAGCGATGCTCGCAAATCTCCAAAATCATTTTTTAGACTGGACTACCCATGCCGAATTTCGCTGAAAAGTCGCTCATGCTAGGGGCAGCGTTGTGCTGCGCACCGATTGCGCAAGCCCAAGAGCCCGAACAAGCTGAAAGCGACAACCATATTGCCATTGGCGTAGGTGCGCTGCTGCAGAAAGCGCCTTTCAACGGTTCTAAAACCGAAGCTTTTCCCTTACCGCTAATCTCAATCAAGCAAGGTGCCTATTATTTCGAAGCTGCCGAAACCGGTCTTCATTTTGAGAAAGGACTAGACGGCATAACGCCTTCCATTGATCTGTTCATCAGTGCCCGGGGAACCAGTGGTCAGGATCGAGAAAAAATCACTGCCGACGCCGGCGCCCGTGTTTCCATCGCGACTAAACTCGGAATATTCAGCGGCGAATTTCGTCATGACCTTACCGACAAATTCAAAGGGTCTGAAATCATTGGACGCTATAGCTACCCTATTTCAACGGGTCGGTTCACGATAACACCCGCTTTGCAAGCCAGCTGGCTGGACAGGCGGACTGCCAATTATATGTATGGCGTCACCGCAGCGCAGCGATCGAAAATGATCGCTAACCGTCGTAGCGTAATACTACCCGTCGCTCCCATTACCGAAAAAGCACTTAACCTTGGTGGCGATATTTCAATGTCAGTCCAAATGAGCGAGCGGGTCATGCTGATCGGCGTTTTGAGCGGCGCATATCTGGATAAGACGATCCACAAAAGTGTTGCGATTGACCAGAAATGGGAATCGCAGGCCATAATGGGCATCGCTTACAAATTCTAACCCCCCCCTAGCGGTGGAGCGGCATTCAAGCGACGCCGCTCCACCCGCCAATCCTGGTCGATCCGGATTCGTCAATGCAACTCATTTTATATACATTTCACCGGCTCGCCATGACCTGCGGTGTCGTATGCGTTGTGCTAAGTTTCGCCGGAACCTTAGGCGTTTCGTTGCCATATCTATTTGACCACAACAGCTACTTCGAATTTTTCGGTGATCGCGACCCAACGGGAGACAGATTCTGGCTGGCGGTCCTGCATATCCTGCCAGCGATAATTGCACTCATGATCGGCCCGTTACAATTGTCCGACAATATCCGCAAATTTGTTCCGCGATTACATGTTGTCATAGGTCGTATTTACCTGTGCAGCGTTTTTGCCAGCACATTTGGGGCGCTGGCCATGACTCCCTATTCACTAGGAGGAACAGGCAATTCGATGGGGTTCGGTTTGCTGGCTATTGTGTGGATAGCCACAACGGCGACAGCGTTTTGGCACATTCGACGCGGCCGCATCAGCAAACACAGGGCGTGGATGACATTGTCCTATGCGCTGACACTGGCGGGGGTAACTCTCCGCATCCAACTAGGCATTATGACTGGGTTAATCGGCATGTCTTTCGCACAGGCCTATTCTATTGCCGCGTGGACCAGCTGGATCCCGAACCTTATTGTCGCAACAATCTTGATCCGCTATAGCGTTGAGGGTTAGATATATCTGCTTGGTAACACCGTAAGGCGTAACCATTATCGGGGGTGAAGCCGTGCTAACCTAGTCCTCTGACGGTGAAACCACATAATGGATCGGTTTAAACGATCCATTATTCGACTGTAATGCCGAGCATGCAGTCAACCCGATTATCAGGTCAATCTCGGCGCGAAATACAATGCGCTCACCGGCGCGGCTAAGTGGCGGCTGCACCGATATTTCGCCGCTTTTGCCGTCGATGGACACGTGCATGAAACAGTTGAATGCCACTGGAATGTCGTCAGGTTCAATGCCAAACGGTTTCAACGCCTGTGCAAGGTTTCCGAAACATCCCTGATGAGGATGTTCATCGCCGTAAATGATGCGGAACGTATCTTTCGAGCATGGCGTCAGCAGGAAATCGTGCCGTCCAACATCGTCTTCGACAATAGTCAGCATGATATTGCTTCGGTTAGAATAAAGCGGGTCGCCCTTTGTCAGAAATAACCGCGACGCATAATCCAGCGTCCGCCCGGACGATATCACTTCCCGATGGTCGGACTGCGAATAGGCAACAAGGTCCGCGACCTGTTCGCCGTTCGGGTCGATTACCGTCAACAGATCGCCTCTGTTCATCGTGAATGCCACCCCTGACCGGGGTGCAATTTCATACTGCTTCATGCTGCTTCGCTTTTCCGCGAAAAGGGACAAACCCAGTCGTCCTCCACTGCGCGACCGCTATATTGGCGCGCCGCAGATGTTTCGCCGTGCGATGCAAGCATCGGGTTAATCGATCCGGCGAGTTTTTCGTCCCGTTTCATGATGGTGTTCCGCAAAGGATCATATTTGCCCTCAGCGCGTAACCGTTCGAACTGATCATGGAGATTGAACACCATGACAGGATGGCTGAAACGCCGCGCGGGCCGGCTCGCGTTCGGATGCAGGCCGACAATGAAAAACGCTTCCCCGCCAAAACTAACGGCAAAATGCGGATCTTCGGGGTCTGTGCTGATGCGGGAATCCACAGGTTGGCCCAGCCATTCGTCTTTGTCGCTCAACGACTGAAGCCGATCCCAAACCGCGCGTTCAAAGCGTTGCTCCGATATCGCATCAGATTTGCGAAAGATGACCACCAAGGTTTGGAAGAGGTCGGGCGTTTCGCGATAATGCTGCGCCAGCGCGTTGATGTGCGGCAAAATCCGAAGATCGTCCCAGGCCGACCGGATATCGTCAGCTACCACGAAATGCATCTGCCCCTTGTTCAGCGCAGATTTTGCGCCCACGCAGGGAAAATCAGCTTCACGTACAAAATTTTCAAATTTCTCGGTCAGTTCATCATCTCGACCGGCATTCATAACGAGCATGACGCGCTTCTCCCGCCGATGATGTACATCGGCGTATATTTGCCCTCGCAAGGGCCTGTTTAAAAAATGATTGCTACCGCGATAAGTAACAAAATCAATCCACCAACGCTGATACCGACTGTACGTCCCATGAGATTTCTCCTTTTTTGAAAAATGGTAACGTATCGGCTGCTCGTAGGTTCCAGCATTATTCCAAAAGCCGCGGGGGAACCGTGCGATTCACAACCTCGCGCAATGCAAAGGCTGTTTCGATGCGCGCGACCCTTGGCAACCGCGCGATTTCCTGACGGTGAATAATTTCATAATCCTCAATCGATGCCGCTCGAACGACCAGCAGATAGTCGTTGCGACCGCTCATGAGATGGCATCTGATTATAGATGGACTAAGTCCGACGGCCGCTTCAAACGCAGCCATTGCCTCTTCGCTCTGGCTATCGAGCGTAATGGTTACCATCACCGTCGCACCCATCCCAAGCTTGCGCAGGTTCACATCCGCCCGATAGCCCCGCAATATGCCGGCATCTTCCAATGCTTTTTGTCGCCGTGCTGCTGCGCTTGGCGAAAGTCCCGCCGCGTCACCAAGTTCCTGCTGCGTTGCGCGCCCATTAGCGACAAGCGCGCGGAGTAATTTTCGGTCGGTCCGGTCGAGTTGCATAAATTCGGCGTCTTTCCTGATTATGACGCATAATATGTGCGCTATTTACGTCGTCCTGTCCAATCTTTGCGGACTATCAGAATAAGGACAGTGTTATTTCTGCGAACCAGAGACTCACACAGGAGAAGAGATATGCGCGTCGGCGTCCCCAGCGAAATCAAGGTTCATGAATATCGTGTCGGCCTGACTCCCGGCGCGGTCCGCGAATATGTCGCACGTGGTCATCAGGTTGTTGTCCAGTCGGGCGCTGGCGCTGGCATCATGTCCGGCGACGACGCCTATCGCGCGGCGGGCGCCGAAATTGCGCAAACTGCCGCTGAAATCTTCGCCACTTGCGACATGATCGTGAAAGTCAAAGAACCCCAGCCATCCGAATGGGTGCAATTGCGCCCCGGCCAGCTGCTCTTCACCTATCTCCACCTAGCGCCCGATCCCGAGCAGGCAAAAGGCCTGATCGCGAGCGGTTGTACTGCTATTGCCTATGAGACAGTTACCGACGACAAAGGCACCCTGCCCCTCCTCGCGCCGATGAGCGAAGTTGCAGGGCGCCTTGCCATCGAAGCCGCAGGCGAAGCGATGCGCCGCAGCGAGGGTGGCGCCGGAATCCTGCTAGGCGGTGTTCCGGGCGTACCTGCAGGACGCGTATGCGTAATCGGCGGCGGTGTTGTCGGCACCCATGCCGCGCGCATGGCGGTCGGCCTCGGCGCTGAGGTCACCATTGTTGATCGCTCGCTTGCCCGCCTGCGCCAACTCGACGAAATGTTCCAAGGCCGCGTCCGCACGCGTTACTCCACACTGGAGACCATTGATCATGAAATCAGCATCGCCGACGCAGTCATCGGCGCGGTGCTCATCCCCGGTGCCAGCGCGCCCAAGCTTGTTACCCGGGCGATGCTCAAGCATATGAAGCCAGGTTCGGTATTGGTCGACGTAGCCATCGACCAAGGCGGCTGCTTCGAAACTTCGAAGCCCACCACCCATTCCGAACCTACATATGTGGTAGATGGCATCATCCATTATTGCGTCGCCAATATGCCCGGCGCAGTCCCGCAAACCAGCGCAGCCGCACTTAACAACGCGACGCTACCTTACGGGCTTGCGCTGGCCGGTCATGGCCTCGACGCCATCCGCAATGACAAAGGCCTGCTTAACGGCCTCAATGTTCACAAAGGCAAGGTTACCAGCGAAGCAGTTGCCGAAAGCCTTGGGCTCGACTGGGTAGAGCCACTGACTGCGTTGGCCGCGTGACTTGAGCGCAAAGCGATGCTAACCGCCCCTGTATGGGAAAAGAGGGGCGGATAACAGCGCATCAGATCGCAGCGATGCTTGGGGTGTCACAACCCACAGTCTCTCGTGCGCTGCGCGGTGACAAGAAAGTCAATGAAGATACCCGGGCGCGTATCGTACAGCTGGCGAATGAGCTGAACTACTCCGTCGATCACAATGCGATGCGGCTCCGGACGCAGCAGACCTTTTCGATCGCCCTGGTCATCCTCTGTCGCCGGGGCGAGAATAAGGCGAACATCAACCCATTCTATCTCTCGCTGCTCGGCTGCATCGCCGCGTCGGCGTCAGAACGCGGGTATAATCTCATTATCTCATTTCAGGATTCGCCTGCCAATTTCTTCGCGAATTACACCGGTAGTCGCCAGGCTGATGGCCTGATCGTCATTGGCAGCGGACAGAATGTCGAAGGCTGGCAGTTTTTCGGAGACTACGCCAAGCACAAAACCCCTATGATCTGCTGGGGCGCGAGCAAGGAAGACCTGATCTCGTTAAAGAGCGACAATTCGCAAGGCGTTGGCCTGGCCATTGATCACCTGCTGTCTAAGGGTTGCAAGCATATCGCCTATATTGGCCCAACCGAAAGCGAGCAGCCGCAATTTCAGGATCGGGTCAATACATACCGGTCGGTAATGCACGAAAAGGGATTGGACCCGGTATGCCCAGCTCTTCCTGAAAACGCGGTTCGAGAGGAGCAGGGCCATGAAGCCGTGAAGACGCTTATCCGTGAAGGCGTGGTTTTCGACGGGCTGTTTTGTGCGAATGATTTCATTGCACTGGGTGCCATGCGCGCGCTCGACGAAAATGGGATCAACGTCGGCGCGCAAGTCAAAGTCATTGGCTTTGATGGTATTGCCACCGGCGGATATGCGCAGCCGCCTCTGACGACCATAGAACAGGATTATCAACGCGCAGGTGCAATGCTGGTGGATGCCTTGATTAATGTGCTGAAAGGCGAGCAGCCTAATATCGAGCCGGTGCCCGTAAGGCTACTTCAACGCGGGAGTGCCTAAATAGGGTTGGAGCTGTGCCCAGACAGCTTCCTTCGCGGCGATATTTACGGCATGGGCAGGGCTGCTCGAAGGCAAAGTCATGGTTTCAATCGGCAGGTCATGTATCACGGGTCGCGCTAAAATCGCTGCTTTCTGACCATTAAAAGCGATCAATCGAAGGTCGGGCATATTTCGCGTAAGCGCGCATAGGTCGTTTAGCGCGGCATTGGCAATGTGCATATCGAGGCTGCCCGGTCGCTGCGCCGCGGCAACAACATCCCATAAAGCGATACCTGCTGATTGCAGCGCCGCAATGCGGGCCGGATAGTCCATTCCGGCCAAATCCCTGTTCGTTACATGGCCAACCAGCGTCCAGAAATGATTGCGGGGATGCGCGTAATATTGGGCCGCCCCAAGCGACGCGTCGCCGGGCAAACTGCCCAAGATAAGTATACGCGCGTCCTCCCTCGCAATCGGAGCCAATCCGCGCTTCACTGTTTGGCCCGCCAACACATCATCAACTGCCCCTTCCAATAAGGTCCTGCTGCCATGATAATTCCCTTCGCGGGTTTAACAACACAACCGGCTTCCCGTTCAGGATTTGGCGGCGAATCCTGCACGGAACCACGTGAATATTCCACGATACTTCCCTGAACACGCGCCATCCTTTGAACAGCCGCTATCAATACAACCCAAAAGACGGGCCGGGCCAATCCCCTCTTGTCCCCTGACTTGCACCAGTACGCTGCACGCGTGGACGTAGGCCCTTGCGATCGATATTTTGTGCGTCGTGCGGTCAATCCCGCGTTCGGAAAGGCCAAACACTTGATCCATCTGAAATTTAGATTGATTTTATCATGCGCCGTTTTGCTAATCACGGTTGATCTGAACGCTGAGGGCGGAACGTGCCCTCAAGGATATTATCCGGTCAACTCTCCCGGCGTCATGGGCTGCGCACCTATACCCGATTATGGAAGTCAGGATTCGGGGGGCTCGCCTTACGATCCCATTCCGCGGTGGAAGACGCAGTGGGTATCTATCGCATTCGGCTTAAATGGCTTTGGCGTTGCACCCAACATGTCCAGCAAACCGAAGGCGGAAAAGGCAGCATTAGATAAGTGCCGTGAAATGGGTGGCATGGACTGCCACATCAACCTGACAACATACAACCAATGCGTTGCCGTAGCCCGCGGTGGCCATACCGCACCAACTGCGGGTGCCGCAGATTTAAAAACCGCAGAATCCATCGTGATGGAGGATTGCGTGAAGGACCCTGCAAATAAAGAATGCAAAGTCTATTATTCTGCCTGCAGCTATCCCATTCGCGTTCGCTAACGCCAGCGGAACATGTCGGCGCAACAAATAAGTCTGTGCTAGTAAGCCTGATTGATAATCTGCATTGTGAGAAATTCTATTTCGCTAGAAATAGATGGTGGACAGGGCTGGATTCGAACCAGCGTACGGAAAACCGGGCAGATTTACAGTCTGCTGCCTTTAACCACTCGGCCACCTGTCCACACCTCATGCGGGGCAATATGCAATCGCATAAGGGCCGGTCCCGCTAAGGAAGCAGCCCAATGGCGAAACGGCCCTTGCCTGTCAATGCCTCAAGTGGGAAAGGGGCTGTAATCATCACTAATATTTTTAGATTGAAGCCAACTTATGTCCTCTCACAAAAGCCATCGTCGTAGGGGCGCAGCCACCATCAGCGGCAACCCCAAATTTTACGG
>JBGSPK010000153.1:0-19376 GCA_041738665.1 Sphingorhabdus sp.
TCGCTTCGCGGAACCGAAAGTGCGATTTTTTCTGCTGTGGTCAGCGCCTATATGGATGTCATCCGCGACGAGGCGATTGTTGAACTGAATCGTGCCCAGGTTGGTGTCCTTTCGGTCAATCTGGAGGCGACGCGAGACCGATTTGAAATTGGCGACCTGACGCGAACTGACGTAGCTCAATCCGAAGCACGCCTTGCTCTGCAGGTCAGCACGCTCGAATCGGCGCGTGCGAATCTTATCCGATCAAAAGAAATCTACATCCAGCTGGTGGGTCGCGAACCCGGCAAGCTGGAAGCTCCCCCACCTTTGCCCAACCTACCTGCTGCCCCTGAAGAGGCTGTCACCGTTGCGCTGGATAATAATCCGGACTTGATCGCAGCAAAGGAAAGCCGAGAGGCCGCGCGCTTTGACCGCAAGGCCGCCGATGCGTCGCGCCTGCCTTTCATTTCTGCAGTCGGTGGTAGCACGCACAGCAACAATCTCGGTTCGATTGATACGACGCTACCTTATGATCGCTGGTCGAACTCGGCGCAGATTGGCGTGCGTGCCTCGATCCCTCTCTATCAGGGCGGCGAGGCTGGTGCGCGCATTCGTCAGGCGCAAGCCCGATTGGGGCAAGCGCAAGAGCAGGAAATCGCCGCTGAGCGCGACGTAATTGCCCAGACGCGGGCTTCTTACGCCAGCTGGAAAGCATCGCAGGAAGTGATTTCCGCCTCCGAGCGCGCAGTGTCGGCGAACGAACTGTCGCTTGAGGGCACACGGGCCGAAAACAGCGTTGGCAACCGCACAATCTTGGACATATTGAACGCAGAGCAGGAACTGCTGAACAGCCGGGTTCAGCTGATTACCGCACGGCGCAATGCCTATGTTGCCGGGTTCACCTTACTTGCAGCGATGGGCAAAGCCGAAGCGCGTGATCTGGGCCTTGATGGAGGTGTCCTATATGACCCAGTCGCCGAGTACCAAAAGGTAGAAGGTGCGTGGACCGATTGGGATGGTAATCCTGATCCGGCCACCAAATCGACGCGTACCGTTGACACGCCAGCGCAAAAGGCAGAGATAGAGCCGATTCCGGAGTACAGCCGGAAGCAGTAATGTGATTGGCAGTGGGGGCTGTGAATATGGCAGAAGGCCGGAATGAACCATCGATGGATGAGATTCTCTCCTCGATTAAACGCATCATAGCCGATGATGACCGGATCCGTCCGGCTGCCAAGCGCATCGCGAAGCCCGCATCGTCGCATGATGAGGAAGAAATTCTGGAGCTCACCGAAACCGCCGCTGATGAAGAGGCGGAGGATGTTTTGCTCGACGACAACAAGGCGCAGAGCTTGCGCCACAGCTTCTCCGCTTTGCAGACCTTGTCCGAACCAGGCGTCGCCCCGCAAATTGTGCGTTCCGGCGAAACCTCGCTGGAGGGCCTGACCCGTGATCTTCTGCGGCCAATGCTGAAGGACTGGCTCGACAATAATCTGCCGCCGATCGTCGAGGCAATGGTAGAGCGCGAAATCACCCGCATCACTAAAAAGGGCTAATGCGCGCGGCGCTGTTCGTCGGTTTACTGCTGGCTGCGACGCCAGCACCGATATTTGCCAAAAATCTTTACGTTGAAACCGGCAGGCTTGTCGATGTGGCGGCAGGCAAAGTGCTGTCCGGCCAGTGTATCAGCATTGATAATCAGAAAATTACTTCTGTGGCCCCTTGCGGCCCCACGCCAGATGGATCGGAGCGCCTCGACTGGTCTGGCTTCACCGTCCTTCCCGGGTTGATTGACCTCCACACGCATCTGGCCGACGCGGGACAAAGCGCAGATCTCGGGCTACCGCTCAAAACCTCGCCTGCAGCAACTGCGCTAATTGGCACGCATAACGCCAGGCCCACGTTGGAGGCGGGTTTCACGACGGTGCGCGATGTCGGCACCTATCGCGGGCTAACCGATGTTGCGCTGAAAAATGCCATCAACGCAGGCCACGTTCCCGGCCCGCGCATGTTCGTGGCGGGCGCCTATATCACCATCCCGAAGGGCGGCGGCGAGTTGAACGGCGTCATCGACAATGAAAAGCTTCCCGCCGATATGCGGCTGGGCGTCGCCAACACGCCTGACGAAGCCGCCGAAAAGACCGATTATCTGATCGCGAACGGCGCGGATTTCATCAAGATGATCGCCACCGGAGCAGTGCTTGCCATCGGCACAGAGCCGGGTGAACCAGAACTGACCGAGGCGCAGATGCGCGCTGTGGTTGAAGCCGCCAAACCCAACGGAATTTATGTAACTGCCCACGCGCATGGCGCCATAGGCATCAAGAATGCGATTCGAGCGGGCGTACGCTCGATCGAACATGCCAGCCTGATTGATGACGAGGCGCTGGCCATGGCGAAGGCCGCAGGCACGTGGCTGGTGATGGATATCTATAATGGCGACTATATCGACGACGTCGGCACGAAAGAAAAATGGCCCGAGGAATATCTGCGCAAAAACCGCGAGACTACCGATGTGCAGCGTGCTGGGTTCACCAAGGCGGTAAAGATGGGCGTGAAGCTCGCCTATGGCACCGACAGCGGCGTATATCCGCACGGCGGTAACGCGAAGCAGTTCGCGTATATGGTTCGCTACGGCATGAGCCCGATGCAGGCAATCCAGAGCGCAACAATCCGCGCGGCGGAATTACTGGGCAAGGAAAACGAACTGGGCAGCATCACGCCGGGGCGTTTTGCCGATCTGGTGGCGGTTAAGGGCGATCCGCTGGCCGACGTGCGTGTGCTGGAGGATGTCAGCCATGTGATGAAGAGTGGGATTATCGTAAAGTGAGGATCAAGCTGCAACAGGTGGCACGATTTCGCCGAGAAACAATGGCGCTTTTGACCATCGGCGTTTTGGTGTGTGGACTGGGACTGTTCTCGTGGTGGACACTCGGGGGAGAATTTGGCGCAAATGATATTGTCGCTGGGAGGGTGGCAAGTATCGGCGTAGATCCCGGGAGCAGAACGGGAAACCGGGTAGCGATGATAGTAAATGCAGAAGATGGCACCCAAATCGGACTGGTGGACGGATATTCTGGCTTTTCCGACTGTAAAGTCGGCGCGAAGATCGAAGTGCGTCGCGCCAAAACATCCACAGGCTTCGTCAGCTACAAATTCATTCCGGGAAGTTGCTCAAGCTGACAAACAAAAGGGCGGGGAATTACCCGCCCGTCCGTTGCTTTTTTCAAGAGCAGTTTTCTCAGACCATCGTGACCGAGAAAAGCAGGCTGCTGAGCGCGATTGCGCCGATAAAGCTGGCCAATTTCTGCATTTTTCATTCCTTCTACTTTGCCGCACAGCCATTAAGGCCGGGTCGTCCCTGTCGAAGGCATCCCTTATGTTCTTGCGATACCGCGCATGTGGGTATGAACCGTGCAAAACTCAATGTTATTGGTAGACATAGCAGTTGCAGTATTTGCAATTGGCGTCCCGGTTTACAATAAGTAATTTTCTTGCTTGCCCGCGCAACGCTGACTAGCTTGCGGTTCATGACCAAAACCTTTTTAATCGCCGCGCTCGTCGGCACTTCCGCCCTTTCTGTTCCAGCCCAAGCCCGTCCGATGACCGAGAACGATCTTGCGACGATGAAGCGTCTGTCTGGCGCGGCGGCGTCACCCGATGGAACGCTGGTTGCATACCAGTTGCGCGAGACCGATCTGGAGGCGAACAAGGGCAAGACCGACTTGTATATGCTAAAGCTTGGCGCGCCGAATGCGCAGCCGGTGCTCTTCGCGTCGAAGCCGGACAAGAACGAGCATGATCCCGCCTTCTCCCCCGACGGTAAGAGCATTTTCTATATCAGTAACGAAACCGGGTCGGACCAGATCTGGCGTTATGACATTGCCAGCGGCACGGCCATGCAATCGAGCAACTTCAAGGCCGATGTCAGCGGCTTCAAGATCTCTCCCGATGGCATGAAACTTGCCGTTTGGGGCGATATCGCACGCGAATGCCTAGATTTTGGTTGTGAGAAGGATGGCGACACATCGAAACCCGGCCCCGGCACTGGCCGCGAATATGACCAGCTGATGGTTCGCCATTGGGATGCATGGGAAACACCGGGCAACTATAGCCGGGTCTTCACCGCTGTCCTGGGTGCTGATAACAAAATCGGTACACTCGGTATAGCGATGGATGGTAATCTGGTTGGTGACGCACCTTCTAAACCCTTTGGTGGAGGCGAAGAAATTGCATGGGCTCCGGATAGCAAATCCTTGTTCTACACCCTGCGCAACGCGGATAAGGATGAGGCGAAATCCACCAATCTCGACATTTATCATGCCGATTTGACGGGCGCGGTTCACAACGGGACGCCCAAAAATGCGGGTACCGACACAATGCCTGCACCATCGCCCGACGGAAAATATCTGGCCTACGCCGCCATGGCCCGCGCGGGATATGAGGCCGACCGGCAAGTCCTGATGTTGCGCGATATGAAGACTGGCAAGGTTAGCGCACTGACCGATAAATGGGACCGGTCGGTGGCGTCGATTGCATGGAATGCCGATAGCAAGAGCTTGCTGGTCACCGCGCAAGATGTGCTTGAAACCCCGCTCTACCGCGTTGACCTGAAAGGCAAGGTCACGCGCCTCACCGAACGCGGCCACATCGGCGCGGCACTGCCGCTCAAAAATGGCGGTATTGTCTATGCCATCGACAGCATCGCTGGCCCCGCCGACCTTGTCCACATGGATGCCAAGGGTAAAACCACGCGGCTGACCAATGTCAACGCAGGTAGCCTCGCGGCGCTTGATCCAGTGAACTACCAGAAATTCGACTTTGCCGGTGCAAATGGCGAGCAGGTATTCGGGCAAATCGTCAAACCACAAAACGCGACGGGCAAACTGCCTGTGCTGCTGCTGGTCCATGGCGGGCCGCAGGGGACGTTCAACAACAGTTGGTCCTACCGCTGGAATCCCGCCGTCATGGCGTCACAGGGCTATGCCGTTGTTACCATCGATTTCCACGGGAGCACTGGATACGGCCAGAAATTCACCGACAGCATCAACAAGAATTGGGGCGGCTGGCCGCTGGAGGATTTGCAGAAGGGCATGGCGGCGGTTGCGAAAATCGACACGCAGCTTGATGCCGAGAACGCCTGCGCGCTTGGTGGGTCGTACGGCGGCTATATGATGAACTGGATTGCAGGCAACTGGCCCGACCGGTTCAAGTGCCTCGTCACCCATGCCGGCATTTTTGACCTTCGCGCGATGGCGTATGAGACCGAGGAGCTTTGGTTCGACCAATGGGATAATGGCGGCCCGTGGACGACGCGCAAGGACGGCGAGAAATGGAACCCGGTCAACCATGTCGACAAGTGGAAAACGCCGACTTTAGTCATCCACGGCGAGAAGGATTACCGCATCCCCTATTCGCAGTCGCTGGCAGCTTTCACGGCATTGCAACAGCAAGGCGTCGAATCAAAGCTGCTCGTATTCCCCGACGAGAATCACTGGATATTGAAGCCCAAGAATTCGATCCAGTGGCACCAGACGGTGTTCGAATGGGTGGGCAAGCATTTGAAGAAATAAGCTGCGACTTTTGAGGGGGAAAGCAGGATGACCGGAATCGCCGAGAGCGTCGCCACCGATATCAGCGGCGGTGCAGAGCTAAGCCGCAGCCTTAAATCGCGCCATGTCTCGATGATCGCCATCGGCGGCATCATCGGCGCGGGGCTGTTCGTCGGATCCTCGACCACGATCAGTCAGGCCGGCCCAGCCGCAGTGTTCTCCTTTGCCATTGCCGGTTTCATTATCCTGCTGGTCATGCGGATGCTCTCCGAAATGGCGATTGCGGTCGACGGGGTGCAGACCTTCCCCGATTTTGCGCGCGGAGGCCTTGGCCATCTCGCGGGGTTCCTGTCGGGCTGGCTCTATTGGTATTTCTGGGTCGTCGTCGTCGCAATCGAAGCGATAGCGGGCGCGCAGATTATTCATGGCTGGTTTCCAGGCATCCCCGAACTTGGCATTGGCATTGCGCTGATGGCGATCCTTACCGCGGTGAACCTCATGTCCGCACGCGCCTATGGCGAGTTCGAATTCTGGTTCTCCTCGATCAAGGTTGCCGCAATCATCGTCTTCATATTGCTTTGCGCCGCATGGGCGTTCGGATTTACTTCCGGAAACGGCGCGACATTCGGCAATCTGACGCAGCATGGCGGCTTTGTCCCGAACGGCTGGGGCGTCGTGCTGGCAGCTGCCACCTCGACTATCTTCAGCCTAGTTGGCGCCGAAATCGCGACCATCGCCGCAGCTGAATCCGAAGAACCCGCGAAGGTCATCAGCCGCATGACGGTGTCGGTCACGTTGCGCATCCTGATATTCTACATCCTCTCAATTTTCCTCATCGTCTCGGTCGTGCCGTGGACCGAGATCGTGCCCAAGGTTTCGCCCTTCGCCGCGACATTGGGCTATATGGGCATCCCGGCGGGCAAGCTCATCATGGAGGCGGTCGTCTTGGTCGCGGTATTGTCGTGCCTCAACTCGGGCCTCTACGTCACCTCGCGCGCTTTGTTCGGGCTCGCCAAGCACAAGGACGCGCCGCAATGGCTGGTGCAGGTCAACGGCCGCAAAGTACCCGCGCGCGCGATCCTGATCGCCAGTCTGTTCAGCTATGGCGCCCTTGCCGCCGACGCTATTTCGCGTGACGTGGTGTTCAGCTTCCTGATCAACAGCTGCGGCGTGACGATGCTGATCCTCTATTTGATGACGTCTGCTGCGCAGCTCAAATTGCGCAACAAATATGAGACCGAAGACCCTGCGCGGTTGCAGATCAAGATGTGGCTCCACCCCTTCGGTACCTATAATGCGATGGCAGCGATGCTGGTGATTTTGGTCGCCAAGGGCCTCGACCCGACGGCATCGAAGGAACTATGGCTAAGCCTTGTGGTTGCAGGTGGTTTTGCAGCGGCGTTTTTTGTCTTTCGGCGAGGCGCCGCCTAAATCGTCGCAGGCAAACCGGATAGGCGGTTCCATTTGTCTCGCGCGAAGGTACCAAGGAAAATAAGATAATAAGAAGGTAGTTGGCAGATAATACGCGCGGTTTAAGCGCGACGGATTTGAAGGGGCTGACGCCCTTACTTCCTTATTATTCTTCGCGTCTTCGCGCGAAAAAAAATGGCACAACCCCTCAAAACAGCCAAAAGCTTGCTGAATCGCTTGGGCGCTGGCAAAGGCTTGCCCCATGACTATCGACAAGACTTTCGACCCCGCCGCGATTGAGGCGAAATGGTATTCCCACTGGGAAAGCACCGGCGCGTTCCGCCCGGACCGCCCGGATGCCGAGCCCTACACGATCGTCAACCCGCCGCCCAATGTGACGGGCAGCCTGCACATCGGCCACGCGCTCGACAACACGTTGCAGGATATTCTCATCCGCCATGCGCGGATGCAGGGCAAGGACGCCTTGTGGGTTGTCGGCATGGACCATGCAGGGATAGCCACGCAGATGGTGGTCGAGCGGCAAATGGCCGAACGGCAACAAAAGCGCACAGATTTCACCCGCGACGAATTTGTCGCCAAGGTGTGGGAGTGGAAGGAAGAAAGCGGCGGCGCAATAACCGGCCAGCTCCGCCGCCTCGGCTGC
Organism: Sphingorhabdus sp.; assembly: GCA_041738665.1. Taxonomy (GTDB): domain Bacteria; phylum Pseudomonadota; class Alphaproteobacteria; order Sphingomonadales; family Sphingomonadaceae; genus Sphingorhabdus_B. Next base: position 7,606 of record JBGSPK010000153.1, read on the forward strand.
TCGATGGACTGGGAGAATGAACGTTTTACGATGGATGAAGGCTTTTCGAAAGCCGTCATCAAGGTGTTTGTCGACCTCTATAATCAAGGCCTGCTCTACCGCGACAAGCGGCTGGTCAACTGGGACCCGCATTTCAAATCGGCGATCTCCGATCTTGAAGTCGAAACGCGCGAAGTGCAGGGCCATATGTGGCACTTCAAATATCCGCTCGCGGGCGGCGAGACTTACACCTATGTCGAGCGCGACGCAGACGGCAATGTCACGCTCACCGAAGAGCGCGACTATATCGCCATCGCCACCACGCGTCCCGAAACGATGCTAGGCGATGGCGCGGTTGCGGTGCATCCGGGCGACGAACGCTATAAGGCGATCGTCGGCAAGCTCTGCGAAATCCCGGTCGGCCCCAAGGAACATCGCCGCCTGATCCCGATCATCACCGACGAATATCCCGACCCCGATTTCGGCTCTGGCGCGGTGAAGATTACCGGCGCGCACGATCAGAATGACTATGGCGTGGCGCAGCGTAACAATATCCCGATGTACCGCCTGATGGACGAAGTCGCCGCAATGCGGGCCGACGGCGCGCCTTATGCCGAAGCCGCCGCGCAGGCGCAGGCCATCGGTGCGGGAGGAAAATGGACCGCCGCCGACATCGACTCGCTGAACCTCGTTCCCGATGCCTATCGCGGGCTTGATCGTTACGAGGCACGCAAGCGCGTTGTTGCCGACATCGACGCCGACGGCCTGATGATTGCCGTCGAAAACAAGGCGATTCAGCAACCCTTTGGCGACCGTTCGGGCGTTGTTATCGAGCCGATGCTAACCGACCAATGGTATGTCGATGCCGCAACATTGGCCAAGCCAGCGATCGAGGCGGCGCGCAATGGCGCGGCGAATGGCGGTTTCGATATTGTGCCGAAGTCTTGGGAAAAAACCTACTTCAACTGGATGGAGAATATCCAGCCATGGTGCGTGTCGCGGCAACTATGGTGGGGGCACCAGATTCCGGCTTGGTTCGACGCCGACGGGAAAATCTACGTCGCCGAAGATGAGGCAGGGGCTCAAGCTCTGGCTGGCGAAGGCGTTGCACTTACCCGCGACCCCGACGTTCTCGACACATGGTTCTCCTCCGCGCTGTGGCCGTTCGGAACGTTGGGCTGGCCGGAACAGACCAGCGAACTCGACCGGCATTACCCCAATGATGTGCTGATTTCCGGCTTCGACATATTGTTCTTCTGGGACGCGCGGATGGCGATGCAGGGCATTCACTTTATGAAAGAAGTGCCTTGGAAGACGCTGTATCTCCACGGCCTCGTCCGCGCCGCCGATGGCGCCAAGATGTCGAAGTCAAAGGGCAATACCGTCGACCCGCTCGGTCTGATTGACCAGTACGGCGCCGACGCGCTGCGCTTCTTCATGGCGGCGATGGAGAGCCAGGGGCGCGACATCAAGATGGATGAAAGCCGCGTCGCCGGATACCGCAATTTCGCGACCAAGCTGTGGAACGCGGCGCGCTTTGCGCAATCCAACGGCATCGGCGGTTCGCATTCGATTAGCGCCCCCAAAGCCGAACTCGCGGTCAATCGCTGGATCATCGGCGAGGTTGTCGAGACCGTCGGAAAGCTCAACAAAGCCTTCGCCGAATTCCGCTTCGACGGCATGGCCGACGCGATCTACCATTTCGTCTGGGACCAGTTCTGCGACTGGTATCTGGAACTGATCAAGCCAGCATTCGTCGATGGCGAAAAGCAGGACATGGACGCGGAGAGCAAGGCGGTCGCAGGTTGGGTGCTCGACCAGATATTGGTGATGCTGCATCCGTTCATGCCGTTTGTGACCGAGGAATTGTGGCACGCGCTGGCGGACCCGGAGCGCCCCCGCAATTATGACCTGATCCACGCCAAATGGCCGGAACCCAAAGCAGCGGTTGACACCGATGCAACCGCCGAAATCAACTGGCTCATCCGCTTGGTGGGCGAAGTGCGTACGGCGAAGAACGAGCTGGGAATTGCTCCGGGTGCCAAGATGGACGCCTTTGTTCGCGATGCGTCGGCAGCAACATCGGCGCGTATTACCACCCAATCGGCCACAATTTCACGCCTTGCACGGCTGGAGAATGTAAGCACAGGCGAGGCACCTAAAGGCGGCTCCATCCAGCTTGTTGTCGACGAGGCAACTTTCGTCCTGCCGCTCGCGGGCGTTATCGATCTGGACGCAGAGCGCACCCGCATCGGGAAAGCAATCGAAGCCGCGACCAAAGAGGCGGCATCACTTGCAGGTCGCCTCTCCAACGCCGCCTTTGTCGAAAAGGCCAAACCCGAGGCCGTCGAAAAAGCCCGCGCCGACCATGCCGAAAAAGCCGCCGAGGCGGAGCGCTTGACGGCGGCGCTGGCGCGGCTGGGGTGAGGCAGTCGTCCCCGCGCCGGGGAAGACTAAAAAACCGCTGTCCTACAGACCTGCAAGTCCGGTAAGTGACACGCCATGAATGTACGCGCGCTTATCCTGTTGCTGATTGGGTTGTTCCTGCTCCCATCTGCGCACGCCCAAATCCCGGGCGCGCCGCAGAATGTTCGCGCCTCGATTGCTGCCGAAACCAACACGCCCGGGCCGGGCGACACCGTAACCGTTGCAATCATCATGGACCCGAAGCCGGGCTGGCATGATTACTGGCTGAACCCCGGCGATGCGGGGACACCGCTTGAGCTTGAATGGCAGCTGCCCCCCGGTGTCACCGCCGGTCCGATTCGCGCACCTGTGCCCGACACGCTGATCGTCAGCGGGTTCATGAACCATATTTACAAGGAAAAGCACGCTTTCCTGATAGATTTGAAGATCCCGTCTAATGCCCGTATGGGGGAAAAATTGGACATCAAGATCGATGCCCGCTGGTCCGCCTGCACCGACATCGTCTGTGTGCCGGAGGGCGGTGCGCTCTCGATTCCACTGACCGTCGGCGAAGACGCAATTACTCAAAGCCAGCGCGCCCGGTTCGACATCTGGCGCGCCGCGCTTCCGGTACCGCTCGACCGGCAGGGGATATACGAAATAAGCGGCAAGCGGATTTCTGTTGCGATCCCGTATCCGAAAAGCGCGAGTGCGGAAAAGGTCTGGTTTTTCTCCCTGACCGAAAATGTCTTCCGCTATGCCGCCCCCCAGTCCGCTCGCCGAACCGGCGACTGGCTGGTGGTCACGAGTGAGATCGATAAGGCTTTCAATGGACAGATTGATGGCCTGCTCCGCTTCAATGACGGGCAGGGTTTGGAAGTGCATGCCAAAGGCGGCACGGTGCCAACGGGCGGCGATACCGTATCCGTTTTTGGCAAAACCGGCAGCTCGATAGACCGGGGCTTTGGTCTCTACTTTGTGACGATTCTGGGCTTTTCTGTCCTTGGCGGCTTGCTCCTTAATCTCATGCCGTGCGTGTTCCCGATCCTCGGATTGAAGGCAATCGCCACTGCCAAAGTGGGCGGTGACGAGCGTCAGGCGCGGCGCGATGCGCTGGCCTATACTGCGGGGATTATCCTGAGCTGCCTTGCTCTAGGCGCGGTCATGCTCGCCTTGCGAGCAGGCGGTGAGGAAATCGGCTGGGCGTTCCAGTTGCAGGACCCGTCGATTGTCCTGTTGCTGCTCCTGTTGATGGTGTCGATTACTGCCAATCTCGCCGGGCTATTCGAAGTCGGCGGCATTGGAGCGGGAGAAAGGCTCGCGCGCCAAGGCGGAATGGCCGGGTCGTTCTGGACGGGCGTGCTGGCTGCGGTTGTCGCCACGCCCTGCACCGGCCCGTTCATGGCTGCGGCAATGGGCGCGGCGTTGTTGCTTCCGGTCGAACAAGCCTTGCTGATCTTCGCGGGGCTGGGCTTCGGGCTGGCCTTGCCGTTCCTTGCCATTGCCTATATCCCCCCACTGCGCAGCCGGATGCCAAAGCCCGGCCCATGGATGAACAGTTTCCGCAAGTGGATGGCGGTGCCGATGGCGCTGACGGCGCTGGCATTATTGTGGCTGCTCTCGCAACTGGTCGGCGCTTCGGGCTGGCTGGTCGGAGGCGTCGCTGTCGCTGCCCTGTTGACCGGCATCATTATCGTCGTCCGGCGGAAAGCGCCAATCTGGATGATATTTGCGCTGGCAGTGGCCATTTTTGCAGCAGGCTATGCAGCGCTGGGCCGCTTGCCTGAGACGGCGCAATATGCGGCCAGCGACAGCAAATTGGGCGGAGAGGTTTTCTCGGAACAAAAACTCGCCGCGCTGCGTGCTGAGGGCAAACCCGTCTTCCTGTACTTTACCGCAGACTGGTGCGTGACGTGCAAAGTGAACGAGGCCGCCGCTATCAACCGCGACGAAACCGCGACGGCATTTGACAAGGCTGGCATACTGACGTTGGTCGGCGACTACACCCGCCGCGACCCGGCCATCACGCGCTTCCTTGCAAAGCATGGCCGGTCGGGCGTGCCACTTTATCTATATTATCCGAAGGGCGGCGAGGTAAAAATCCTGCCGCAGGTGCTAACCGTCGATACCTTAACCGAGCTGGCGCAATAGGAACCTCAAAACGAGTGCGGGGACAGATCGCATGCGACCTGCCCCCGACCCATACCGACAAGTTGCGACCCTTTTCAGGACTCGCCGGTAATCTCGATCCGCTTCACCTGATTGGCTCCGATCACGGTGATCCCCCGAACACCGGTAATCCCAGTCAGTGGGACCGACCGCTCGAAAACGAACGCACTGTCTGCGCCACCGACATCGTTAGCCGGTTCAGGCGCGTGAATGACCGCCACTTCGATGCCCCAATAATCCGGGCGATCTTGATAAATACGGGGGGCCAGTTTGGCCTCGAAACCTATTCCCGGGAGGTGCCCCCGCACCCAGAGATATAGGCTGTCCTGAAAGGGCAGCTTGCGCAGTTCGGCTGTTTCGAAGTCTATGATCCGCCCATTTGGCACGCTTGAAAGCGAGCCTCTGGAGGAGATACTCATCAGAATTCCTAATTCCGCGAAATATTATGTCGCAAATGCGTTTTTAAAAACGGCAATCAGCTAATTATGTTTCTGGCAATACAGCATTTTACCTACACGTAAAGTGAAAGGCAGAGTAAAAAGATGTAACATGCCGTATCATATTGAATGCGCTCCAAAATTTTGGAGCGCATCAACCCGAAAAATGCAGGACGGCAGGCGACCGAGACGGACCGGGGTCCATTTGGTGATGCGCGCCCTGACAAGGTGAAGGATGACCCGCGTGCCACCCCTAGCCTGCCACAGGAAAAAGTCGAAAACGGGGAAAATGTATCCGCTGTCACACCGGAGGATTACCCATTGACCGATCAAGAGTTATCGCGGCCGAAGTAAAATTTATTTGGAATGCCCGCCCAAGATTTCTCACGCTTTCCCTGCCCGGTACATCATCTGGCTTGAGGTTTGCAAATTCATTTGCCCTTTTCTGACGTCGCAATATTAGCATCCAGATCATGGATTGACCTGTTTGTGGATCGTGAAAACTGGATTGATCTTCTGAATTTTTGTCCCGCATACGACGCCCTGCGAATGTGGAATTGCCCCCACGTCTTGCAACGTCTCTGCTCGGCTCCGATGCATTAACCGGGTTCGCGACGAGCGACAGATCTTACAGTTTCTGGCAATCCGGAGAAGTGCACCGGTACGCATTATGTGTTCGTTGTCATGCTGCGATCTTTTATCATTCGAAGGCGGTGGTAGACCTTTCTACCCCAAAAGCTGACGCGGAAGGTAGCGCATGTTTGAACTGGATATCCAATGACCGTGTTGCAAAAACTGCAAAACCTACCATTTATCTCGCTTCACGCTGCTCTGCGCCTGTTGCGGATCGTGACCGCGATATTGTTTGCGGCCCATGCGGTGGTGCGCATTGTCCACGGGACAATTCCGCAGTTCGGATCTTTCATGGAATCAGTCGGGTTCGCATCCGGTACCCTTTGGGTCTGGGGCATAACGGTCACGGAGCTGGTGGCAGCAGCATTACTTGTCGCCAATCGCTTTGTATTCCCGGCCGCGACCGCGCTTTTCATCATCGCTTTTACCGGCATTATCCTTATTCACCGCCATCTCGGCTGGTTTGTGGGTGAGCATGGAACGGGCGGGTCGGAATATAGTGTTGCACTTATCATGATGCTGCTGGTGATCGCGGCAGCAGACGGGGAGGGTCGTTCCAAAGATAAGGGGGGATCATGATATGCCGGATCGGGTTCTGAGAAACGCACTCATTGCATGCGGCAAAGTGGCAATTACGGCTGGAGTCCTTACTGCTTCCACGGCATTTGCCGGAAACCACCAGACGTCCTACCCGTTCTCGCTTCGCGGCATCTGGGTAAATGATAGCAACGAGGGCAAGGCGCAGTGCCTGGCCTATAAAAAGGCAGACAAAACAAAGGATGATGAGGTTTCCGCTCGTCTTGTCGGCACCGTTCTTATCAGCAATGCGATGATGCACGCCTACTCCGAATATGGAGAAGGCAATTTTTACGGCTTACGAAAGCTGGAGAAAACGGGTCGTAACAGCTGGCGTGCCGGGGTGGCAATCGGAATAGATACCAGTCCGGAGATATCCCAACCGGTTGACGAGACACTGACGATGCGGCTGGCGGCCAATGGGCGGCTCATTGTCGCGTCCAAGCCGCCACCGCTAAACATCAGCGGCAGTTGGCAAGTCAGTTACAACCTCCGCCGTTGCGCCGACCTTCCCAACGGCATGTATGGCGGTGCACCCGAATGATGACGCCGCGAGCGCCATCGGATCAGGTTGATAAAATCTGACCAATTGTACGATGCGAACAGCCATGCATAAAATGATATCGGCCTTTGCCAGTCTCATCGCTATTTGGCCGATGGCGTCTGCAGTGGCTTGCATTGACCCGGCTGCTCCGGTTGCAGCAGCGTCTGACGAAGCAAGCCTCGATTTTAAGGCGTAACGTTCGGCTTTGGCGCCGTATGCAACAGGCTAACGTTTTTTCCATTGCCATCCTGCGCTTTCAAGGCTGTCCACACCCAGCCATTTGGTTTTTCCCAACGCTTCAGCACCGCTAGTGGTTGAAATACTCCAGATGCCGGCTGACAAGTGTTAAGCAGTGCTTCCATTCGGCGAAGCCTATCGCGATCCGAGGGGTCACGGTCCATTGACTGCCGCCCCTTAATGAGGTCAACTGGCGTCGACAATTTTGGGCAGGATAGCGTGTCCTTTACAACGCCCGGACCCCGGCGCAGTCGACCGTCGAAAAAAGCATTTTCGTGCTGCCAATCTTCTAGTTGCGTATACTCCGACGCGGAGTGAGCGGCTTCATCGACCACGCCAAATACCTTATCCAGGTGCCCCTTTGCCTCCCATATTTCCCCCCTGAATGCCAGATATTGCGTCTCGCGGCCCTCGGTTGACCGTATAGTTCTGCGATCAAGCACTTCTCTGATTTTGATATGCCTGTTGGCCGATTGACATGATCCTTTTCGTGCACCCAGCAGTCTTTGATCAATGTTTTGCAGCATCGTGGTTGAAGACTTCGCATCAGGGCAAATCATCGAACGGATACCGCTCGATATGAAAAGTTTTTCGGGCAGCCGATATTGCGGCGATGGCGGATAAAACGCAACGGTAACGGGGATAGGCTGCTTGGGTTCAACCGTTAGCGGCGGGGCTGCTGTTGGAGCGGCCATGACCGCGGGCGATGTGAATGCACTGGCGATCATCGCAAGATGCACGAGCCTATCGCCGCCACGCAGCAATCCGGAACATCGCCGTTCAAGGCGATCTGTCGATCGTTGGGCCATATGGTTAGGGCCAAGCCTGCCAGGCCGCATGCAGGAAGATGAACCACGCAACCGCGATCAATGTACTGGTGACGCCACCCAACGCGGCAGCGGCGCGTTGCAGCGGCTTGCCTGCAAAGGAAAATGCGTCGACGCCGAACGCGCGAAAAACATAGGCCAAGGGATTGAGCCAACCGCCGATTACCATCGCCCAGACGCTCCATGCAGGTGGCGTAAGCCCGAATAACATGATCAGGCCAGCAGCCAGTCCTTGCATCAGGCCGAGCATGATCCAGTCAAGATGGGCTGCAACAATCTGTCGGAAATTCAGGCCTTTGGCCCATTTGCGGCCCCATGGTTGCATGGGAATGAGCATCGCAAATCCGACAAGCGAGGACATCAAAACAGACAATGCACCCGAAAACACCAATATATATGCGGCATCCATCAAGCTCATTTTTCCTCCCCCATCTGTCTTGTGAAGACCAGGCAATTACCAACCATGAGAAGTTTTTGTGCCTGCGGTCTGGTCAGCGCTATCGGGCGTCGGCAACATCATCTGTGTTTTATCTCTGCTTCACTTTTGGTCGCAAATGGCTGACGCCCCGCTTATGCGGCATGACGTCAAAGGCATCTTGAATGATGCAGGTGGCGCCTTCGTTTTTGCATTGCTCCAAGGCCATCGCCTCGGCATCTTTCCGGCTTTGGCCGGATGCGGTGATATAACGAACTTTGTCAGTCCGCTTGGCGACTACCAGCCACTGGTTGTTCAGCATCCTTATTTCTTCGCATGCTACCTTGCGACCATCGCATTCGATATCCATCTGTACCTTGGCCGAGGTCGGCGAAATATAGCCGCGCGCGACAATGTAGCCATAATCGCCGTTGGGTTTCGCATACCACGCAATCCCCCCGTAATTGCCGTTGCTGCGAATCTCGCCGGGGCCCCAATTGGACGGACGCGCCAATATGTCGGCGACTTCTGCGGCGCGCTGCTCCTCTTGCGGCTTGACCACATGTTCATAGACATCCGCGTTGGTCATCTGCGCAGACACCGGGGTTGTTCCGATACTCGTAATAGCAGCCACTGCAATTAACGTCGCAATCCGGCGGTAAAAAAAAACCGGCAATTTCTGAAATGCGCATTTGTCTCTCCGATCTATGTTTCGGTGCACCGTTGATTGGCTAACGGGCTAGGGCCGAGGCGGAATTACTGCAATGTCGTGCTGTACACTGGTACATCACGCACGTCAGTGGCGGTTGAAACGCAAGTTTTCTTTGTTTCCGGCCAGCGCCATCGGGGCAGGACCCAGATCGTTGCGAGGTTCAAACCCCACAATTCACTTCGCTTGCGCCATATCGGCGGCTTTCGTTGGTGGTCGCTCGCAACAACTGGACCTCGACCGCCTCTTCGCTGGCCATCGGGATGAAATCATTGGCAGAAAAACGTAACCCTGACTTCTGCAAAACACGCCTTACTATGGCCACTGGTTCGGCGAAATAAATCGACGTCGATTCATAGTGCAGGCCTACCGCCGTGACCGTCAATCCGCGCCAGGGCCGGGAAGGCACCGACACAAAGAAAATGGCGAGTTCTCCCGCGTTATGTTGCTGAGCAGCGCGTATCCGCTGAGCGATTGCTTTCTGTACATAAGGATCGATGCCTCTGCCTTTGAAGCAAGCCTCGTTGGATATGCTAAACTCAATGGGCGTTGCCTTTTGCTTTGCCGGTTGAGCATTAGCAATTGAAGCAACACCAACCGCAGCGAACGCAAACGCATATCCGAACCCTTTTGTGGCGCGCGTTGACACTTTGGCCATCACTCGTTCAACTCCGTTCAGGGCTGCTGGGGGCGAAGGGGCGCTTAGAATTTATACTTCACCCCGACCTGCACCGACTGGTCTGAGCCTGAGCCCGATGCGATACGGTTGAGATATTCGAACTCAAGCGCCAATGCAGCGTCCAGTTGCAGCTCTGCGCCAGCGCCCAGCATGAGCTGCTCGCGGGCCAGCCCGGTCAGCGGGATAGTCGAAAAAGGACCTGATACGAGGTCGAAATACGCTACCTGTGCATCACCATTGCGTTCGAGATCATATTGATATTCGATCCGAAGACGTGGCAGCAAGGTGCCGCCCTTAAAGATATGGCGATAGTTCACACGCGTACCCAAACCGAGTGAGGTGAAGTCGACATCCTGATCGAGGAAGGCAAGGTCGAACACCGAGCCGCTGTTTTCAGTATAACCATTTAGCCGTCCGCGCGTGAGGTCGATCCGCGCATATGGCGTAATCAACCAGTTGCCGGTTTCGATATCGGCACCCGTTGATACGGTACCGAACCATTGGCGGCCCGAACGGGTTGAATTCACCAGCTGGCCAGTCGGCGTGACATAGCGGCGCAGGTCGAAATCGAGCGCCTGATATCCGCCGAGCCAGTCGAAGTAAATTCCGCTGCCGAGTTGGTGACTGCCATAGATAGCGATGGTTTTGGCCTCACCGCGGCTGCGGGAGCCTTCTTCACCAATATCTACGGTATCGCGGCCCAACCCAACGCCTAAACCAGCGGCAAACGAGGGGCTGAACCTATAGTCGCCGCCAAAGGTGATGCCTTCGGATTCAAACTTTTGGCTTAGCCTGCCGGTAGCCGGATCGCGGTCGCCGAAGCGGATGGTGCCACCGGCCCATATCGTCCAAGGCATGTCATTCGAGCCGCCCGCCGCGCCCGTGCCATTGCCGCTGGTTTCGCCAGCATTCGCTCCTGAAACCGGGCCCAGCTTGCTCTCGCTTTCGGCGCAAACACTATTCGTCCAAGCGGTGACAGCGTCCTGGCAATAGCCCGGGGTCGCGAGACGAAGGCTGTTCTGGAAACCACCGCCTCCACTGCTGCGGCCATGCAAACCTTCAAGGCGGCGCATGAAGTTATTCACCTGCGCATCGGCAAAGCGGCGTGCGGCCATCGCTTGTGCCTGCACCAAGCCGCGCACTTCAGGGTCGCTAGCGGGATCGGGACGTGCCGTAACCTGCAACGCATACGTAACGGTAACGCTAGCCGCTGTACCGCTGGTGCTATCGGTGGCGGTAATCGCGAAGTTTGCGGTGCCTGATGCCGTTGGAGTGCCACTGACAACCCCTGTTGTGGTGTTGAGCGCGAGACCGGCGGGCAGATTGCCGGTGCTGACCGCAAAGCGGTAAGGCGCAATGCCACCGCTGGCGGTAAGCGTCTGGTTATAGGCAACGCCTTGGATCGCCACAGGCAGCGTGGCTGGCGTGATGGTAATCGTGGGGACATTGACGACAAGCGTCAGGCTCGCCGTTCCGGTCTGCCCATTGGCATCCCGTACCGTCACAGTGATCGGGAAACTACCTGAAGCAGTGGGCGTGCCGGAAAGTAGGCCGCTTGCCGACAGCGTGATCCCTGCAGGAAGTGTGCCGCCGCCGAGCGCAAAGCTGTACGGCGCGACGGCACCCGATCCTGCCAGCGCAACGCTGTATGCCGTCCCGGCAGTTGCGGGAGCAATTGCGGCAGGCGTCACCGCAATTGTCGGCGCGGCGACGGCGAGTGTGTAGCTGCCCTGCACGGTAAACGGTCCACCCACTCCGCTAGCTCCAGTATCGGTCGCGGTAACATTGAACGCGAAGTTGCCGGTGGTAGTCGGAGTACCCGAAACGGTCCCCGTTGCTGTATTCAGCGTCAGGCCAGCAGGTAGGCTACCACCCAAGGCGTAGCTATACGGACCAACACCGCCGCTTGCGGCAAAGCTCTGGCTGAACGCGGTGGCATAATTTGAAGCAAAGCTTCCTGATGCCGGAGAGATTGCCAGATTCGGAGCCGCAACCGTCAGCGTGAAGCTTTGGCTGGCAACGAACGGACCGTTGCCGGTACTGCTGTCGCTGGCGCTCACCGAAAGCGTAAATGTGCCCTGGGACCGGGGGGTGCCTGATATGGTCACACTGTTCGCTGTTGTTCCGGTGAGCGCCAGGCCCGCAGGCAGACCGGCAACC
>JBGSPK010000158.1:0-6283 GCA_041738665.1 Sphingorhabdus sp.
ATCGCCAAGCTTTTGGGCAGTGATTTCAGAGATTGCCGAGAATCGTTCGAAATCACCGAAATAGTGAACACCCGCGAGTGCGCCACCTAGCGTCGGAAATAGCACGCCAAGAAAAGTGAAAGCCTTGGCCACGTCATGCGGTAAGTCATGCGGAAGCCAATCCAAGGCCGCACCCATTTCAATCATCAGATACAGCGCGACCGAAATCACCGCGAGCAGGAAAAGCAATTCGGAACTGCGGTCGAGATTATGCTGCGCGCGCTTAAGCCGGGCCGCCTTGCCGAGATGATACGCACGCTGCGATGAAACATGATGATCGCGCATCAAGGTCAATGCGCTACGAAGATATTCCGACGTCACCTTCAGTTGCGGCAAACCGATACCGCGCAAGGCATTGCGCGCATACCATTCGGGCCAATTGCCATTTTGCCCTCGCGGCCACCGACCGGTCGAACGAGACGCCCCCAGCAATAGCATGATGGGGGCATGGCGAAAATATTCGGCCACCCTTCGGGTTTCAAACCAGCGCTCGTGCCAGCGCAGACGTTTGCCAGTGAGAAAAATCGCCACAATCATTGCCAACAGCAAGAATTCAAACGCCGCAAATCCCCATTTCTGCTCCACCGACGCAATCGGCAGATAGGCAACGCCGCCGATGATAGCGAAGGCCGAAAGGAAGAAACTTGCGACCATGCCGCCACGATATGCATCGGACAACCAAGTCGATATGCCGTCCGCCCAGGCGAAAGGCTTGAAGACATCATTGGCGATGCGTTGCGGCATTGCAGGGTCCCCACCCGGCAACGCGCGCATGGCTGCCAGCATCGGCGCGCCGGTTCCGGTCGCTATGGCATCGGGATGTTCGTAACGCTGACGCAAACTGCGAAACGGTCGATTGGTCGGCTCGCCGAACATCGCCTCTACGCGGCGATAGGCCTGAAACAACGGGCTGCTTTTTGCATGCCATTTATCGTCTTTATGGTAACTTTTCCGACCGTCGCTGGACGGGTGCATGGCATCATGAACCGTCGCCCGAACGGCGGCTTCGTCTTTCGTGGCGAGGGGTCGGCCTGCGATTCCAGCCAATTCTTCAGTCGCGCGCAATATCTGCCAGCCATCAGGGTTGCGGGCATCTATCCAGATCACAGCTACACCTTGTTCGAGTGCCGCTTCAATCGTGTGGCGCGTTCCGCCGACGGTCCCACGCGTAATGCCGTCCCATATGCCGATTAGCAGATCCGAATGTTCGACCATAACCCGGGCCGCCATAGCCGCACGATCAGAGCAGATTGCGACAAATGCCTGTTTCGCTACTTCATCGTCAGGGGCAGTCAAATGCGCGCGGTAAAGCGCCTCCACCTCGACATCCTGCTCGGCAAGTTCGAACAGATTGACTTCGCTGGCTATCGCAGCAATTTCCTTCCCCCGCGCCGCCGTTGCCGCATCGTTTGCAGGCGCGCCAACCAACAGCGCGTTCATGTCGGCAAGCGTTTCGGGCTGCGCATTTATTGCAAGGTTTAGCGCGCGGCCGAATGGCAGCGGAGCCGCGACAGACCAGCTATTGGCCCTGGCACACTTTACCGCCATCAGGTCGGCGCCATAGGCAAGCAGCGAATGCAGTTGAAGCCGTGCGGACTCCACGCCCGCAATCTTGCCCACCTCTTCGTCCGCCGCCCGACCAAGAAACGTCATCAAGTCGGCGAGACTTTTGGCGATACCTTCGCGATTGGCGGAAAATACAGGATGTTTGCTGCGGTGGCCGGTAATGCCGATGTCGAGCATTACTGCCGGAGTGGCTAATCCCGAACTGCCGACATCGGCGTGCTGCATGGGATTTGTTATCCTTCCCTCTTTTGTTGAGAACAGAATTACGAGAAGAACGGGATCTGTTCAAGTTGCACAGGCGCAGAGCACGGCATCCCGTGCAATGGCATTAAAGACAAGTATAATTTGTATCGCTATCCATCAGTGGGAACAAAATATGATGTCAGTCGTTGCGCTTCGTTAATCAGACGGACGAAATTCAGGGTTCATTTTGTCATATGAGGGGCGGACCAATCGGCACAGACCACATGCAGACAGATGAAGTTCATGTGTCCGATGGCGACCCGTCATTTCGATTAATTGCGGATTCCGCACCCGTCCCTATTTGGGTGACCGGGCTGGACCGCAAAAGGAGTTTCGTTAACCTCGCATATGTCGATTTTTTGGGATGCAGTTATCCTGAGGCAGTCGATTTTGACTGGCGCAACATAATTCATCCAGATGACGCCGCGAACATATTGCAGCAATCAATTGATGGTGAAGCCAGTTTAAAGCCGTTCACGCTCGTTGGCCGCTATCGTCGCGGGGATGGCGAGTGGCGTTGGCTAAGTTCGATCTCCAACCCTAGCCGGAATGCTCATGGTGAACATATTGGGTTCATTGGAGTGGCGCATGACATCACCGACGCGAAGACCGCAGAGATCGCGATCCGCGAACGAGAGGCACAGTTATCTGCCTTCATAAACCAGGCGACAGCCGGCTTTGCGCAGGTCGACCTTGATGGGCGGTTCACACTGTTGAACGATCGTTTTTGTGAGATCTGCGGATGGAGCCGGGAGGAATTGCTGACGCGGACAATGCAGGATATTACCCACCCGGACGACCTTAAGCGCAATGTTCCATTATTCGAGGCGGCCGTTCGGTTTGGAACGCCTTTCACACTTGAAAAACGCTATTTGCGGCCTGACCAATCGGAAGTGTGGGTGAATAATTCAGTCGCCGTCATCAAGCGCGACGTTGGGACGCCTTACGGCATTCTCGCCGTTACGGTTGATGTTACCGCGCGACGTAAAGCCGAAGCAGAACTTCGCAGGGCCTCCGAGAGCATGCTGCTTGCAATCGAAGGCGCGGGCATGGCGACTTGGGAAATCGATCTTTCGACGATGGAGGGTCCATGGTCGCCGAATAGGTTCGACATATTGGGTTATGCGCGGACCGACAATGGCCGCGCCCCGTTTGACGACTGGTTGGCCCGCGTACATCCCGATGACCACGACCGGGCCGAAGCAGCCGCAAGAAAATGCTTTGCAGAAGGCGCGCCCTTTGAAATCGAATATCGTATTCTGCGGGCTGACACCGGTGAAGAAAGATGGCTTCGCAGTAATGGAACGATGATCAGTAAAGAGACGGGTGAAACTCCACGTTTTGTTGGCGTTTCATTCGACATTACAGAGAAAAAGCAGGCCGAGGCACACCAGCAGCTTTTGATCGACGAGTTAAACCATCGCGTGAAAAATACTCTGGCAATCGTCCAGAGCATTGCGCGGCAATCTGCAAAAAAGGGAACGTCGCCCGAAGATTTCGCCAAATCCTTCGAAGGACGGCTTGCCGCGCTTTCTGCGGCACAAAATCTTATCACTGCCGAGTTATGGCGACCAACCGAAATGCACAAGCTTATCAACACGTGCTTGAAACCACTTGCTATCGGCCAACAGATTCTAATCGCCGGGCCAACTGCGACTTTAGGTACGAAAACAGCCGTCACGATGGCGCTCGCGCTGCACGAATTGGCTACAAACGCCGTTAAATATGGAGCGCTTTCCGTACCAGAGGGCCGGGTGAAAATTTCCTGGTCTGTTTCTGAAAAACGCAAGCTAATGCTCACCTGGACCGAAACAGGAGGACCGCCCGTCAAAAGCCCGAACCATAAAGGGTTCGGCATGCGAATGATCGAACGGGGATTGGCGACCGAATTCGGCGGACAGGTTGATATTTCATTTGAACCTGCAGGCTTGGTGTGCAAACTCAAAGCGGTATTGCCGGAGATGCAAAAATGAGCGATTTGGCAAACAAGCGGATATTGCTGGTCGAAGACGAAGTTATCATAGCAATGATGCTTGAGGATATGATTACCGAATTAGGCGGGATCGTCATCGGGCCAGCTTCGACGTTGGAATCAGGCCTTGCATTTGCCACAAACGAAATGATTGACGGCGCCATTCTCGACGTGAATTTGGGTGAGGGAAACAGTTCAGCAATCGCAGATATTCTTGCCGCGAGAAACATCCCGTTCCTGATGGCCACCGGCTATGGCCACACCGCCGACAACGTCCATTCAGCCCCGCTTTTGCAAAAACCCTATCTGATCAATGACATTGAGCAAGCACTCCTCTCGATACTTCAGTCCTGAATATCTCGAGAAGCGACAACGCGTTCGCAACCAGCATATCTTCTCATAAAAAGCCCCGCCCGGGGGAGGATTCCGGACGGGGCTCTTATCATCCTCTCACTCCTGCTAGGGGGATTTGAGGAATTCGCTTCGGGGCCCAATAAGCCCCTGAAGTTTATGGCATTACAACCGTATCGATTGCGTGGATCGTACCATTCGACGCGACCATGTCAGGGCCGGTTATGGTCGATTTTCCACCCTTGGCATCGGTCAGGACAATCTTGTCGCCGTCCATGCTTGCCTTCAGGCTTGCGCCATTAACAGTCTTGAGCGTTGCAGTTCCCTTGCCGTCCGCAATCTGCTTGGCAAGGTCGCCTGATGCAACATTGCCGGCAACTACGTGATATTTCAGCAGGGCAGCAAGCTTGTCCTTGCTTTCAGGCTTCATCAAGCCATCAAGTGTAGCCTTGTCAACCTTGCCAAAAGCGTCATTGGTCGGCGCGAATACCGTAAACGGACCCGGCCCAGATAGCGTTTCGCCAAGGCCTGCGGCTGTAACGGCAGTAACCAGCGTCGATGCCTGTGGGTTTGTCTGTGCCAGCGCGACGATGTTTTTGTCACCCATCGGCTGGTCCGCAACACGCGTGTCAGGGGTCATGGTTTCGTCCTGAACCACTGTGGTGTCTGTAGCAGGCGTATCGCTTGGTTCATTGCCGCTATTGCACGCGCTCAACGAGAGTGCTGACAGGCCTGCAACCAAAGTAAGTTTGAATGCTTTCATCTCTGAATCCTTCTTCAATTTGTCCCTCGACGGGCAATAACGCGGCAGGCGGCAAAAAGGATGCACGGGGTCACCAATTATCTTTAGAGCGAGGCAATCTGGCGGAAGATGTGCCATAATTACGTCGGTCGCTCTTGTCCTACGGCCGGCTTTCATAATTTTGTGGGCATGTGCAATCGCCAGCTTTATGGCGCGATGATGACTGGCTTGGCACCTGTACTTCGCTACGCGACCATGCGCCTTTCGGGCGTGAGCGATACGCCGCGCCTTGATGCCGAACTGCTCCTGGCCCATGCGATTGGATGCGACCGATCAGCGCTCTTGCTGCGGCACAACGAATTGGCGACGCCGGAAGGGTTTTTTGCGCTCATCGCCCGCCGAATGGCTCATGAACCAGTAGCGTATATCATCGGGCGTCAGGCATTTTGGGATCTGGATCTGGTAGTAACGCCAGATGTCCTGATCCCCCGCGCCGATAGTGAGACGTTGATCGACGCTGCGCTGGAAGCATTTGCCCATCGCGACGCACCAGCCCGGATCCTTGATTTGGGGACTGGGTCGGGGGCGCTGCTGCTTGCCGCACTATCAGCGTTTCCCCACGCCGTCGGCGCTGCCATCGACGCAAGCGAGAGTGCCCTTGTGGTGGCAAGCGACAACGCTCAGCATTTGGGCTTCGCGGCGCGCAGCGAATGGCTGCATCGAAGCTGGCGTGACAAAGGCTGGAGCAATGGCTTAGGCCGGTTTGACCTCATCCTGTGCAATCCGCCTTATATCGAGGATGACGCCGCGCTCGACCGAATGGTCGCCGAATATGAACCGCATAATGCTTTGTTCGCTGGACCCGACGGATTGGAAGATTATCGCATCCTCCTGCCCTTCATTCCGGCGCTGCTCTTGCCGGATGGCGTAGCCATTTTCGAAATCGGCCACACCCAAGCCGATGCCGTTAGCGAATTGGCAAGCAAAGTAGGGTTATCCACCGAAATGCGCCGCGATCTGGCTGGAAAACCCCGTGCCTTGCGCTTTTCGCTTGGATTCGGGAATTTGAACCGCTAGAGCGATACGTGCATCGCAGCAAAAACGCCCAAAACCGGGCCTTTGGCGCGAAGCCGCCCCCAGCGCAGATGGAATGAATTCAGGGTCAGGACGGACCTTGGCGCGACCTGAAAGGCTCAGGTTTAAAGGGACCAAGCAACATTTTTGTGCATAGCTTAAGGACAGGGCAAATCCTGATGAATACCAACAACAACCGGCCTCAGAACAACAATAACCGCCGTCGCGGTCGCAATAACAATAACAACAACCGGCAGCAGAATAACAATCGCAGCGGGTTCGATTACAACAACAGC
>JBGSPK010000166.1:0-15533 GCA_041738665.1 Sphingorhabdus sp.
GACGAAGTTCGCGCGCTCGTTGCCACTAATGACGGCTCGGAAGTTCTGACGCATGATTTGGAAACCCAGATCGAGCGGGCGCAATGTGCCGAAGCCAGCATGGTTGCGCTAGAAGAGATCCGCGAAGTGGCAGCAGGCCTGCGTGCCCAACTGGAAGTCGATGTCGTCGAAGCGAGCATTTCCGTAATAATCACGGTTGCGCTCGATTTCGCCAAGACCCCATTCGCGGTACGCTTGCGATAGATTGAGGCTGCCATTGGCGCTATTGCCTTCGAAGAACGATGCCTGCTCTTCCAGACGATTAGCAATCTCTTCGGACCTGCGGGCCTCGCGGGTATAACTTTGTGCTTCGGTCAGAGAGGCATTCATGCCGCTGGCACTGGTCGACACAGAAGAGCTGCTGGACGAGCTGACCGTCCGAACAAATCCATCGCGCGTGCTCGACCAGTTGCGGCTATCCGATATTTGCTGGAGACTTCCCATGATGCGCGAACGGTCTTCTGACGCAATGCCAATATCGCTGTCGGTCCATGTCTTGTTGCGACCGCCTTTCACGCCAACGTTTGCTTGGCCAGAACCAAATGAACCCTTTAATCCGCCACCAGCTTCGCCGTTTAGGAACCACGATGTCGAGATATCGTCGGCTGCCCTGCGGGACAGGCCATAAGTGCGTTGCAGACTGCTGGACGCTTGATCGACTTCGTTAAATGCGGTCTGGACGCTGTCGGAATTGTTCTGACCGGTCGCGGTCTCAAAGCTGCTGCCTTTGCTGACCTGGTTTCTGAGTTCGCGGAACTGCGTAATGGCGCTCGACGTCGATTGCTGCGCAAGGTTCGAGAAGGTCTCGCTGTTGCCGCGGCTCTGGCTGGCCATATTGGACAGTCGCGATGTGAACTCCTGGCCAAGCGTCGGCGTGAATGGATAGCTTGACGTCGGCAGTTGGTCATAACTGCCTTCGGCAAAGCTCGTCGTGAGCGTTCCGCTGCCCGAATAGCTTTTGGTCTGGGCCGCGCCATAAGTGAATGAGGGTGCAGTGGTCCCTTGAGCAAATTGCCGCGTCATGACGCTCGAATTCTCAAAGCTGCTATTGCCGAGCGAGACATTGCCGGTGCTGGCTTCCCGCGCGGCTTCTTCGGCTGCATTCTGGCTTGGGTTCAAATAAGAGGTGGCATGGTGTGAGATGGCCATCGCCCCCTTGGCGACGCCGCCCGCCAGAAAGGGGACAGAGGCGATCAGATAGCCAGCAAGTATCCCGATATCGCTGTTAACGTCAGCCATGCCGGTGAAGCTTGCCAGTGTCATGCCGCCGGTGCCGGTAGTCGCCGTCATATCGGCAGCCCCTTTGAACATCAGCATCATGTGCAGGATCACGAACAGCGGTCCCCAAGCAGCCAGATAGAAGAAGCCGGTCACATAGCCTTTGAGCGCCAGCGGTCCGGTCTTGGGCATCAGGAATAATGGAAACAGCACAGGGAACAGCGCGTAAAACAATACGGTAAGGACGACATTCAACAGCGGCACCCATTTCATGGCATTATTGGCGATCGAGCTGTAGGTGCGCTCGGTCTGGATATCAGCGCGGGTCTGCGCATAGACATCGACATTGCTGGCACCGCTCGATCCGCCAAAGCCGTGCATCGCCTGGCTCATTGCATTGATGGTCAGCGTCTGTTTGAAGATGTCGGTCGCGTTGGTCGTGACGCCGGTCAAATATTGATAGGCAATCGGCAGGTCGGCAAATAACTTGGCTTTGGCAAGGGCTGCAGTCTGGTTCGGATATAGCTGCCGCCCGAATATTTGTCCCATGCCATCAACGAGGCCCGTCCACTGGGTGTTGAGGTTGGTATAGGCCTCACGGCACGTGACAATATTGGCACTGACTGTGCCGGTGCCCGTGTCACGGGTCAGGAATTTTTGTGCGCGCGCTTGGCTGCCGGGTGCGATCGTCACCCAGATATCGCTGCTCTCGGCGAGCTGCTTCATCGAATAGCGGCCGAGCAGAACGTCGTAGAAAACGCATTGCCGGAAATGCTCGTCAAGATTTGCAGCAAATTCAGGATCGGCAATGCGCAAGCTCCGTGTGGCATCGTAAAGCCGTGAGCCGTAGATCATGCCATTTTTGGTATAATTGAGATCGCCGGGCAGGCCGAACACGACTTCGGATGCGTCGGTCAGATAATCGCCAATCTGGCTGGTGAAACTTGCCATCAGCGCTAGACCCAAAGGCACATTGCTGATTTGCGCAGGCGCAAGGCCCGGATTCAACCGGTCGGTGACATGCACGTCGAGCCTTGGCACCATGAGGCAAGTGTACATCAGCGTCGCACCCAGAAACCAGTTAATCCACGCACGCCAGTCCTGGTTGAAGGCAAGGGTAACGGCTGACAACGCCAGACCCATCACCATCACCACCTGGAGTAGGCTCTTGTAGCCACCGTCGCCGGTCCAGGCAGCAACGGCCTGAAAGACATTGACCAGATAGTCGCCGCCACCAACCGTGTAGATTTCGACCATGACGCTGCTTCCTCAGGATTTGCTTAGTTGACGAGCGCGCGGTTCTGGACCGCCCGGGACCAGTCGAGCGAGGCTGCCATGCCGGGCGACATCTGCGCCGCCAGGACATTCTCGATGAAGGCTGTCTTCTCGATGATCTGCATGATCGCATTCACGCGCAGATGCGTGTTGGTCTGCCGGTCAGCAAGACTCTGACGCACCGCATTCATCTGGCCCTGCCACATCGCAATCTTGGCCTCGTCAGCACCGATGAAGCTCGACATCGAGCGGCCAGCCTCGCCGACAATCCGGTCGAGAACCGCGAACAGCAGATCGACGCTGGCAATTTCGGCCAGGGTCTCACGGTCATCGGTCGGCATGCCCCGGCCATATGCTGCCTGAACAGTGAGAATTTTGTAGAGTGGCACCGATGCGACCTGGAGCAGTTCTTTTTGCGCCTCGGTGATTGGCGTATCATCGCGGATGGCTTGAACCATGCCTTCGATGAGCGCGGCAACGCGCGGACGAAGCGCTTTGGATGTTGGCAGGCTCAAGGATTTGAATGTGGGATTGAGGCACTTGTCGGGTTCATCGCAGTCGAAGATTTTTATCGCGGTGCCTTGTGTGCCGTCGAGTAGTGCGGTCACCAATGTCGACGAGGCGTCGCCTGCAAAGGGCACGAACTTACCCGGCTCGTCATCCTTGGGCGGCACATAGATAATCGTGCCTATCAGCGTCATGGCATATTCGGCAAGCTCGCGGTCGAATGTCCCATTTGGCGAAAAGAAGGCTGATTTTTTGAGGATGGTCCAAGTATAATTGCGTGGCACCCCGGTGTTCACATCGTCATATTTGCCAGCACCTTGTTCGGTCGTGCTCGTCCGCTGCCCGCGCGTGCCGCAGCCATGTTTGGCAGCGGCGTAGTCGGTAAAGATACCCTCGCTATTGCCAATGGCTTCGCAGATCGCCTTGTCAGCCAGATCGCCTTTGGGCCAGATACCGCCCACTAGGCCCTGCGCCATTTCGCAGCTGTTGATGTTGAGATTGTTCATCAACTGCGCTTTCTGGCTGAACTCCTGCATGATCTTTGAGCATTCGGGGCAGACAGTATCGATCGCCAGGCTGAAGGCGAAACCCACCGCGTTGTTGGCGACGGCTTTCAGCATCGCGACAATCTCGCTCGCATTGATGAAGCTGAAGCTGCCAGCAAAGATATCGATGCCGCCACAGCCAGCCCGCGCGCGCGGCAGTTGCAGATTGGCAATGTTTGTCGTCTTTTGCGGATAACGCGTCCAGACATTGCCGAGGCTATAATAGCCTGCAGCCTGTCCCTCAAACGCAGTCGGGCCAGTGACGTTGGCGGCACCGCCCACATCAGACAGGAAGTTATCCATCGAGCTTCCGACATCGGCATAGGCTGCTTGAAAGGGCAGGGCGGCGATGAGCAGTGCTGCGGTTGCGCGTTTGAAGCGTTTCGATGCACATCGCCGGTGCCAAAAACCGGTACCCACTTTTTGGCGCGATGCTTTAGTAATCATGTCCGGCTTCCTTTGTGGTGAGGAGGTAAATGCGGTCGAGCAGTTCGTCTGCCGACATGACGCCGTATCCAATGGGAATCGCGCGGCGCAGCTCGGCATCCCACAGCACGACCGCGGGTGTAACCTTCGGCTCAAGCCCCATCTTGCTGCGCTGGGTGGTCTCGACGATGTAATTGGGAAAATGGCGCGACGGGCCGCCATCGGTCGAAATCGCGCGGACGGCAATCGACCAGGTTCCCGCCACCGACTGGACGATCGGTGACATGACCTCGCAGGCACCACAGCTCTGCGCGAAGAAATAGAAGAGTCCGTAACGACGCCCCAGATTTTGCATAACGTTGTTACGTTCGCTCGCTCGCGCGTCCTGCCACTGCCTTTTGCCCAAGGTCGAGACCGGACGTTGCAGCGTATAGTCGAGGTCGGGGTCCTGCCAGATCGCCCGCTGCCAGACATCACTGAACAGTGAAGCCCGATCCAGCTGCGCACGCTGGAAACGAACATAAGCGGTTACATTCTCGTTGGTGGGTTCAAGAATGGCACGTGCCTTCAATTCACGCAGCTCAGTGGTAATCGCCTCGAGCTGGGTTACCGCATTTAGTGGCGGTGCTTGCGGTTCGGCTCTTGGCGCGGCTTTGGGCTTTTCGCAGTAGAACCAATAGCCAAGTTTGCGGTTCTGGCAGTAGAAGGCATCATTATCTGCTGCTTCGTTAACTCTGGCCTCCGGTGTCTGGCCAAGCGCCAGCTGCGGGCTGGCGCCCATGAAGAACAATGCAATTGCGAATAGGGTTCGGCTCAAGCACGGGCAGCTTTGTGACCGGCGTTTAGTTGCCATGAGTTGCATAATAATCCTCGATCTTTTGCTGGATATCCTGGGTCGCCTGCATCTCGTCGGGCAGGCGTGCGGAATCGGTGAACTCGGCATAGACTTCGGAGAAGTCCATTTGGCTGAGATCGAGCCGAGCGAACTCGTCGATGGTGAAGCCCGCGCAGCTTTCGGTCTTGGGCTTGCCCCAGGGCTTGTGCAGTTGCTGGCGGCCCTGTTCCTGCAGGATGCGCGACAGTTTCGATTCAAAGCAGCAATAAGCCTTCTTCTTGGTCAGGCAGACGCCGAGCACGCTGTCCGAGCAGTAGCTGCCGACATAGGCGCAGAGCCCTTGCGCATCGCGCTCGTGCAACAGCAATTCCTGCGAATTGCAGCCCAAGGCCAAAAGCAGGCTTATGCCCGGAATGAGCGGGAAGCCTTTGCCCTTGCAGCAATTGAGCACGCCGAACACCTTTGATGCACAGGTTCCGCGCTCGCCTTTGAACAGTGTCAGCGTGTCCGGATCGAACTCGCGGCGCGCCTGATCCATTCCGTTTAGCGCAACGACCGCATCCTTGAACTCGTCATTGGCTTCGCGTTCAATCGTTTCGCAAGAGCCGTCGATGCAATAGACATCACCGTCGCAGATATATTGGTTGGAGGCAGACGGCGTCGGTGGCAGGGGGCAGTCGAACACGCGTTCCCATGTCTGGCACGGCTCGTCGGTGAGGCAATCTTCGCGCGCCAATGTGCATCCGGGCGTTGCCTCCAGTTCGGTGCAGTCCTGCACCGGGGTGACCGACCGACAGGAATAATCACGTGCCCATGCCCAGCAGGGCTGGGTAACGGATATTCCGTTCACGATGCGCGTGACCGGATCGTTGTCGGTACATGTTTCTGCGGACTGCACGCAGCTAGTGTCGGCGGCGATTGTAGCGCACGCGCTTTCGTCGCGAACTGCATTTACCGTGTTGGTTTGCGTAGTTGTGCGCAGCGAGCCGCTTGGGATTGGCTCAGTGCAGGTAATTACCGAAATCGGCTCACCGGGTTCCACACAATAAGGCCGTCCGCCATTTTCAGACCATTGGAGGCAGCGACCCGGCCGTGATCCAGTCTGCCTGCACTGCGGTCCGGCATATAAGGCACAATCATCGGTGCCGTTCTCTTGGTTGAACGGGCTTTCATTGCACCAGTAGATATAATTGGTGTGCAATGTGACCGTGACGTTGAGTGCAATAGCGCAGCTTCTCGTTTCTTCGGTCGCGGTAAAGCCTGAGTTGCAGGTGGCGAAATAGCGGCCAGCTGACGTATTGCCCGATGGCAATGGCACACAGCGACCTTGTGCGCCTGTCACCGTCATGCCGCTGGTGTAATTCAGCGGATCGGCGCTCACTTCCTGAGCCCGCTTTATGGTAGCGTCCAGATCAACAGGGTCAAAGCGCGCCCGCTGGTTTGCGGACGCGCGCATGGCTTGATAGCCTTCATGGGCCCTGGATTGCGCGCCGGAGTCCGGCGCCAGACTATCCGGATCATCAAAATAGGCTGATTGGCTAGGAATGCCGCCAAAGTTTGGAACGGTCGATGCGTCTGGCTGTCGGGTCGATGCATCCTGAGCGCGCGTGCCCTGCGTCCGGCCAAACGCTTTTCCTTCCGCCTTGGCGCTTTCGGTAGGTGTCTGGGCGTGCAGCGGGGCAAGGCCCATCAGTGCGAGCACCGGCAGCAGTGATTTTATCAAGCGCATCACGGTGTATCCTTTCTGAGACGGGCGAGATGAAGCTCGGCAATGCGTGCCCCTGGACCGCCGCCAGAGCCAAAGGTGGAAAGCGCATGCTCGGCGGTCACATTACCGCTCATCCTGTCATGCGGCGGGACTTGGCTTGTGCAGTCGAAGCCGTCACAAAGCTCGAAATCGCTTGCCGCAACGACATAGGCAGGGACCGCCTCGATACCAAAAGCGCGGAACAGTCGGGGGTCGATCCCGACGCCCTCATAGCTTTCGCCTTGGCGCATGACTTTGGCGAGTGCTGCGTTCAGCGCTTTCGCGCTGCCACCGGGCAACCCGCGCAACACCACCAAGCCGCCAGCGCGCCCTACATCGGAGATCATTGCGCGCAGCGACTGCGGCGGCATCGACGTGCTGGCAAAGGCGATGAAGCGCGGCGCTCCATCAAAGCCGCCCTCGGCGATCCGCCCGGCATCAGCAACAATATTATCGAAATCGAACGCCATGTCGGGTGATGCAGGCACGGCCGCTTTGGCATTTGCCGCATATTGTCGGCCATTGTTGCTGGCCTGTACCTCCAGATGCCGGGCATCGCTGTGCAACTGCTCGCTTTTCTTGCGCGCGCTTTCAGCCAGTGCCTCGGCATCATCCACCTGCTCGCGGGCGCGCGCACGGATGGCGTCGAGATCAATCCCGGGATCAAGCGACTGGGCTGCCGCGCCGCAGATGGACGCGCATATAGAAAACACAGCTATTACAGAAAGATGATGGAGCTTATTCATAATGCACAGCAGTTTCGTTTGCGCCAGACAAGATAGCCCATGTCCTCGCCGATGGCGGGATAGACCTGTCCAGCTGACATGACGGTGGTGGAGGCACCAATGGGCGCGCAAGCATAGCGGCCCTTGGTTTGCGGGTTGGGATTGGTCGCCTGAAAGCGGTATTGCTGCTTGCGCATCACCGGCATCAGATATTTGCCGCACAGGCCTTTGCTGCCCATTGTGCCCCAGGAGACAAGCTCGCGGTGCAGCTTATAGGCAAAGCGCGACAGTGCGAGCCGTGAAGCCTGCACATGGCCGATTGTGGCCGATACATTGCCGTTGAGCGGATACATCGAGCCCTGACAGCCAGCGCACCAGAATAAAGCGTCCGAGGGCAGTTTGGTTGTCGCAAGCACGCAGTCGGCGGCGCACGCAGCCAGCGCCAGCGGATTGGCAAATAACACCGCTTCCGGGTTGATGATCGCGGTCAACTCGCTGTCCTGCCACAGAGGATCGATCTCGGTGATATAGAGAATATCGATGGAGCCTGTTTCAAGGCACAGGAAATCGGCGACCAATTCCATCCAGTAAATGAGCGGATAGGCGTACCAATGGACATGCCACTGCGAATTATATTGCGTAGCCCCGCCAACAGCAGATGGTCCCGCCATCGTTTTGAAGCCGATATCGAAGCCCGGATCGAGCTTCAAGCCGCCAAGATTTACAAAGCACCACGGCTTCATCGAGACATCGGCAAGCCGGACCGGTTCCCAAAAGCCCAGAGCGATGCCGGGTCTGATCCCGCACAGACAGACGGGCAGAGCGGGATTGTCGGGGTCAGGTCTGGTTGAAGGCCAGATTTTGAGACCACCCACCGAAATCGGAAACAGGCATGACCAGCAAATGTCGGTGATCGGGTTTACAAATTTTCCCGTGCAACGGCCCGGACCGGCATCCGCGCGGGCAGGAGTGCTGGTCGCCAACAACATAAGGATCGACAGAAGGAGTATCATGTATCTAATTGAAGTTGATTGTATTGACGTCATGACACCGACCTTCGCGCAGCCATGACGGGATGCTCGGTAACAAGCAGCAAACGTCCCTGTTGTTTGACCGTGGCGGGCACCGCCTTGATGTTGAAATGGCGCACCAGCTTGCCGCCCTGATCGAAAAAGAAGCGGCGCTGCTTGCCGCGCATCAATTGCAGCGGTGCGCCGCCCACGAGGATCAATTTGGCCGTTGAAGATGGGAAATTCTTGGTCGCCCAATCGAGCTGGGCGGCGTCATCGCCGTCCAAAAACACGAGCGTCTGGCGCAGAGGAACGGTGTCGAGCGGATTGACCCTTGTTCCCGCCGCCATGATGATGCGGCCCTTATCGTCGCTAATATCCTCTGCGACCGAAATCGTCGGATCGAACGCCCAGCTGCGTATCGCTGCGGCAACACCAAGCCCGCTCACCGGCGCCGGCCGGTTGACCTTGGCAATCGTGCGCTTTTTCAAATCCTCATTGAGTCGTGCGGTGGCGCCGCTCGCCTGCAAAGCCATCAGCTTGTGCTGGATTTGTTCGAGAAGATCGGGCTCGGTTATCGGGAAAAGTGCGCCCTGCTGACCGTAGTCGCGTGCATGTGCAGGCACTGCGATGAGGCAGGCGGCGAGGAGGCAGCCAAACATTCTCATAATATCGGCCTTCCGACGCCGAATATGCGCGGGCGGCATATCCAGCCAATCGCGGCATAGCGGCTATCGAACCCGTCTTTATGCGCCGTCGCGACAAACACGCAGCCGGGAGGGATGGTGCCGGTCGGCCCGAGTTCAAGTGGTTCGCCTCTGCTACTATGGGTTTTGGCCGTGGCGACGCCCTTGCCGTTGACATAAAATATCCGGTTGTTTTGGGTGACCCGGTCGCCCGCAACGCCCATGACATGTTTACCAAAAGGCTTGGGTTCTTTGCCGAAATGCATTTCGAGAAGCTCGGACGGTGGCGGATCGAACAATATGATATCGCCGCGTTGCGGTGGGGCACTGCGGTCAAGCCATATCGCCCAATGGGGAAGGCTCGGCGATATGTTGATCATGAGCGCATGGTCACGGGCAAAAGCCGACAGGCTGGAAAGGGCAAGCGCAACTGCGCCCAACCCCGCCCAGATTGTGAGCCGACGCGGTAAAGCAGCATTGGGGGCGCGGCTAACGCTTGGCATCTGCTCGGCTTTCCATCCGCTTGCCCACATCCGCCCGGACCGCGCCGGTCAAATCGGGCGTACTGCCAGCGACCACGGCTTCGGCAACAAGCACCGTGCGGCCTTCGCGTCCGAGCGCTTCAACCGAAGCCTGGATCGCGGCGAGATATTGTTCGACGCGGCGCTTCATATCTTCAGGGCGGCGGCCGCTGCGTGCTTCGGCCTCGACAAAATCGTCCATAATCGTCGATAATTCGACAGTCACGACCTCGCGTTTTTGAAGGTCGAGCAGCTTGTCGGTCGCCCAACCGCTCCACAGCCCCGCGGCGAGGACTGTGGCAAAAGCTGCCAGGGTTGTGGCGGAGTAGCCGCCAAAGCGCCTTGCGGACACTTCGGTGGTGTTTGTTGCTGATATGTTCTCCATTATATTTGCTCCGGGATGTCGAGTACGCGGCTCATGTCGCGGACAAACCGCGGGATCCGCCACAATGCGATGAGCGCCGCGATACCGAAAAAGCCGATTTTGAGTTCATCGGAGAAGGCCAGTTGCCGGGTGCTATCGGCAGCAATGTAGCGCGACGCGAGATTATCGACCTGGAGGAACAGCAGGTCCATGTTCCAGCCCGACAGCAGCAGAAAGAAGAACAAGGGCAAGCCCAAGGTCATCAGGAAGGTGGAAACTGCAAATCCTGCGGCTTTGATGGTGATGAAGCAGCTGTCCGAGATGCAGGCAGGCAGTCTGAATCCACGCTTTGCCTGTGATGGGTTATCCCGCGCTTCGTCCAGCGCACGGTCTATCGAGGTTACTAAATTTAACGACATGAGTATTTGGTCTTTCATTGGAGGGAGGGTTAGAATTTCGGAAAGGCGATGCGCTCGATGGCGTCTGCCAATTGGTGACCGCGGGCGAGTTCGGCATCGATCGCAGCGAAGGTCTGCGGCGAGCTTGAAAACAAGGTCGCTGAATAATCATCGAGTACCAGCCTGCCGATGGTTTCGGTCTCGGGGCCTTTGATGAAGACTTCGCTATAATCAGACCCGCTGCGCTTGAGGCTGCGGATCAAGGTTTCGGTGCGGTCGTCCATGTCGAGCCTTCCTGCTTTTTTGAAATCGGCGATAGTTTCAGGTTTTTGCTGAAGGATCAGCATCCAGTCGCTGTTCTCCAGCGCGGCGGTTGCGCCGTCCGATTTATAATAGTCATTCAGCGACTGGGTGGCGGTTGCCAGCGCGCCGCCATATTTGCGGCAGGTACGGGCATAGGTTTCGACGAACTCACCCATCGAGCCGCCTTTGAGCATGCTCCAGGCTTCGTCGATCAACAGCAATTTGCGCACCGAGCGCGGCGTTCGCGTCATCGCCTGGCTGGTCATGAACATGATTGCAGACAAAACGACGCTGCGCAGCTCCTCGCGTGCGGCCAGATCCGACATTTCAAAGACGGTGAAATCATGGCTCAGGTCAAGCGTCGCTTCGCCTTCGAAAAACGCACCATAAGTGCCGCCTGCCATGAACGGCGCAAGCGCGGTTGCCAAATCAGCGGCAATGTCGTTGCCCAGCGTCTGCAACGCTTCGCCAATGTGCGTCACGCTCGCATTTGAACGGCGGGCTTCCCAGACCTGGTTGACCGCGCGGTCGATGAGACCGCGCTCGGTATCCGAAAGCGGGGCTGAATGCCGTGCCATTTGCGCGATGATCGCTTTGACCATGCCAAAGCAATCGAGCCGGTAATCTTCATCTTCTTCGGCGCGCACGGCATCGATCATCGAAAAGGGGTTGAGGCAGAAGCCTGCCTTCAGTGTGAACTCGACAAAATGGCCGCCTTGCAATTTGACCGAATGCTCGAAACTGCGGCCATCGTCGATAACCACGACCTTGGCCCCGGCACCGCGCAAAGCTGCACACATTTCTTGCAACAGCACCGATTTGCCCGATCCCGACTTGCCGCAGATCGCAACATTATGGTTACCGGCGTCATTTTCGAACGGTGACCAGAAAAAGGGCTGGCCGCGTCTGCCGACAAAGATCAGATGCGGCACATTGCCGCCCAGATATTCGCCTTGCATCGGGGCGATATTGGCAGCGGTCGTCGACAGCAGCGTCTTCATGCGTTTAAGCCGCACCATGTCTTTCGCAAGGCCATCGGCCAGCGTAAGCGGCATCGCGGCGAGCAAGCCCTGGATTTGCAGGAAGCGCTCGTCGATCAGATCCCAGCCAGCCGCCTTATAGATTGACTTGATAGCCCGTTCGTTACGGTCGCCGTCACCCAGCGGCGACCAGGCGGTGAGGCCGTAGAAGACCTGAACGAGTTTTCGGCCTTCCTGAAGTTCAGCCTGAACATGCTGCCATTCGGCAGACTGCTCGGCAATCTTGGGCAGGAAGCGCGCGCTTTTGGTTGCAGCCAAGCTTGTGGTGCGCATGAATTTGAATCCTGCGCGTGCGCCTGCCGCCTCCTGATCGGGATAGACCAGACAGAGCATGGTTGCAGCAGGGCAGGGAAAGCGTAATTTGTCGGTGAACAGATCGCCGATGAGGCGCGCGCATTCCCACGGGGCCCAGCGTTGCGGCATATTGCGGACGCCGTAATGGCGCACATCAAAGCAATCGGGATAGACCGTGCCGATCTCCGGCACGCCGTGTTCACTGTTGCCGGTGGCCCGAAACCGTTCGGTGCGCAGCAGTATCCGATCTTCATGGACGACGAGCTCGATATCGCGGCGGATTGCTTGTGCAGCGATCGGGTCGAGCGGATTATAGGGTACCGCATCATCCTGCGGTGCCGTGGTCGGCGATGTCAGGTCGTCGATTAGCGCGATGAGATCCTGCGGTGCCATCTCGGAAACGCCCAAATTGAGCGAACGCAGCATCGATATCAGGCCATCGCGGCACTGGACCAGCTCTTCATTGCTGACTTGGCTTGCGCTTGGCACCCCCAAAGAGATGATCACCTGATGGTGGCGGGTATGGAAGGGCGCATCTGCCGATCCTGAATTCCAGACCAGATCGTACAGCCGTGCGGCCCGGTGCCGCGCAATCGCTTCGTAGATCCCGCCTTGCGCGTAGCGCGGCGCAAACCAGGGGGCGACAATCCGGCTAATTCTTGGGGAAGCATGATGCAGGACCTGCAGGCAGGCGCCAGATGGCAGCCCTTCTGAAAAGAAAGACCCCAATATCTCGCCGGTGCGTTCGTCGGCACCGATCAACGGCGTGACCGAAAGAATGAAACCCTTCGAGCCGCTGTTAAAATAGAGCCGGTTGCTGGTAT
The DNA here is from genome assembly GCA_041738665.1 of Sphingorhabdus sp. GTDB lineage: Bacteria > Pseudomonadota > Alphaproteobacteria > Sphingomonadales > Sphingomonadaceae > Sphingorhabdus_B. The sequence goes on from JBGSPK010000166.1 coordinate 12,758, forward strand.
CGAACACACGGTAGGGCAGCCAGTCCGACAGCATATCGAGCATGAAGGCGGGACGGCCGTTTTCTGCCTGCTCGGCATCGCCGAGCAAGCCTGTCAGCAAGCTGTCCTTGAGGGTGCGAAAGCTGATGCCCATCACTGCGGATCCTTGGGTAAAGGTGCTTCGTCAGTCTTCGACCGCGATTTGGCAGCCGCAATGGCGTCAAGCGTTGGATAGTTTTGCAACACTTTGTCAGTTGAGGATCGAGGGGTCCGAACATGCAGGGGAGAAGACATGTCGAACCCCTCGACCGCCGGTGCGCCTGCACCGGCAATGGCCTCGCGCGCCGTGGAGGGGAGGACCAGCGGCGAGACCAAGGGGAATAGAAGAGCATCGGAATTGGATTGATCCGGAACTGTCTCGAGGGCAGTTGCAGGTGGATCCTCGTCAACAGGCGCTGAAGCTGACTGCGGCGTACCCGCGGATGGGTGCTTTTGCTTGAGGCTTTGCCGAAGTTGTTTGCCGAGTGACTGTCTCGAATCGACCGGGCTGCGGCGAAGCGCTGCTGCCCAATCAGCCTGTTCGACAACTGCCCAAGCCACCGCTTCGTCGCGCAGCGTTCCCTGACTATCGATATGCGCGGGAAATACGATCTTGAGTGTACGCTCGCCGGTGCGCGCCACATCGCCGGGCACAATGCCAGCGCGAGCGGGAGGCGGCATGCGTTCTGACGCGTGCCCATGTGATACCGTGGTGGCTGCTGCATCGATGGTAGCCGTCGGTGCGCATCCACCTTTGGGCGCACGGCAGCTGAAGTCACCGGCCACATTGGTTCCAAGCGTCGCGCAGGCCGAAAGGCTGGCCAGCATGAACGGAAGTGCGAAATTATGATGTTTGATGCTCATGGCTCAGGCTCCGCTGCTTTTGGGGTTCACGTTCAGAAATGCTTTGAGGTCGGACGCGCTGCGGTACCCTTCGACGACCGCGCCGTCCGACGGACGCACGATCACAGGCGTGCCGCCGAACCCATGCTTCCTGGCAAAGGCTTCGTTGGCATCCAGCCCGCTGGTGTCGCACGGCTTGGCTCTGGCAAGCGCAAGCCCGCCATAGGCTGCATGCAAGGCCGCTGCAGGGTTGGCCGAGCAATAGACCTGTTCGGACAATTTGCGGCTTGCTGCGCCGAAGATCGATATCGGGCGCTCTTCGACACGCACCCCGAGCGATTTGAGTTCATCTGATAATTTGCGGCAATAGCTGCACTGGAAATCGGAAAAGACGATCAGCTTGGGACCGCTTGCTGGCCCCCAATGAATGGCGCCTTTGGTAGGAAGTACGCTGAGTGAAACTTTTGCGGGGCTAGCGGGCCGGCGCGGTGTTTCCGCCGCGTTGCGGTCGTCGCTGCGCGCTGCCCCTGCGGTCAACAGATCGGGATTGAGCGCCAGCAACCGCGCTGCAGTCAGATCCTGCCGCGCCTCCATGTCATAGATCCGGCCAATGACCAGATATTTGGCTTTGGTGTCGACGTAGAAGAGCGTGGTCTTGGAGACCACTTCGCACAGCCCGCCATGCCCTGCGCAATCAAGCGCATCGATGGGTGTTTTGGGCAGACGCAATTTGAGCGCTGTGCGCAACTGGTCGATATTCTGGTTTTTGATCTGGGTTGAGGCAATGGTCGCCGCACCCCAACCCGTCGCTGCCGACAGGCTGACAAGCGCGCACAGTCCCGCGCCGACTTTCAGCCAGCGGCGCGGACGCGCGGGCGTAGTTTCTTGTTGCTCGATCATTTAAGAATTCCTCACAAAAACGCCGTCGAGAAAGACGATTTCAACGTCGATGCCGGTGGGCATCTCGACAACGGGCTGATATTGTTCGGCGCGTTCGATGAGATATTTGCTCACCGTATCGGCAGCATCGCCCGCACCCTGGCCAAGCCCGCCGCCCAATATGTCGCCGCCTGAGAGCTTCGAGCGTTCGCCCGATGCATTTGTGGTGACACCTGAAAAGACACTGTTGGCATTGGCTGAAAAGCCGCGGCCAAAGCCGCCGATGATGCCTGCAAGCAGCGCCTGCGAAATCAAGCTGCCTTCACGGCTCACCACGCGGCCGCGCACGCCGGATTTACCGGCAAAGCTGATAAAGCCTTTGACCTCCGAGACCGCGACGCGCCCGCCGGGCTGGTCGCAGGTCATCTTGGCGAGCTTCACATAGACTTTCTCCGAAGAGAGGTCGCCGCGCGCAGCGCCGTTGACCACACATCCGGTAATCCGGGTGGTGAGGATCTTGCCGTTCTTCATCACCGAACGGGCAGGTCCGGTAATCCGCAACACGACGGGCAGGGGATCGGTCTGGCTTGAGACGCCAGCAGAAGCATCGACCCCAACGATCACGCGTGCAGGAGCATAGGAATTGGGCGGCAGATAATCGGGCGAATCTTCGACGACCAGCGGTGAGACTTCGGGCCGCTGCGTGCGATTGCCGGCTCCACCCTTGTCGGTCGCGCCAAAGCTCAGGAGTTTGACTTCACCCGGCGACAGTCCGTCGCTTGGCGCTCCGCCTGTATTGGGTATCGGCGAACCTGGAGTCCGGCCGCGTGCATCATAACCGCCCGCCTGCGGCCCGTAAGCCGGAAGCGCAGCAGGAGGCGGAGCTGCTGCCTGAACCGCAATCTGGCTTTTGAGTGCTGTATTTTCAGCGGAGACCGCATCGATCGCCGCTTGCCCGTCGACCCGCATCGCTTGGTTCTCGGCCTTTAGTGCCGCCAACTGGGCTTCGACGCCTTCGAGCGGGGCTTGCGCTTCC
>JBGSPK010000169.1:0-3478 GCA_041738665.1 Sphingorhabdus sp.
CGATGTCTTATCTTGCGCACATCGCCCTTGTCGTTCGGGATTATGACGAAGCACTGGATTTCTATGTCGGCAAGCTCGGCTTCGTGCTTATTGCTGACCAATATCAACCGGAGCAGGATAAGCGCTGGGTTCTTGTTCGCCCTCCCGGGGCACCCGACCAAGCCACTAGTATCCTCCTCGCCCGAGCATCGAAACCCGAACAGGAAGATTTCATAGGCAATCAGGCAGGAGGGCGTGTGTTCCTGTTTCTGGCCACTGACGATTTTGACCGTGACTATGCGGCTTATTCAGCTGCCGGCGTCAAATGGGTCCGCCCGCCCGCAGTGCAATCTTATGGCAAGGTTGCGGTGTTTGCAGATCTCTATGGAAATCTTTGGGATTTGGTGGAATTCTATCAGTAGCCCTTGCCTGCATCACGACTGCGCGTTTTGAGGCGCTTTTTTTGCCATAAGGTCCCACCAAATATGATAATCCCCACCATGATGGCGATTAGTGCGTAGGCTATTATTAATCGGGTTTCCATGACGCGACTCCGGTTGCGGCTGACCCAAATCCATTCCGGTGCGCGCGCCGCCCATACACTTATTTGTCTGAACCGGCGTATTGATAATGGTCGGAGCGTCGCATTTGTTCCCAAATCACCCATTTCGGCGATGGACTGACTCATAGGGGAGGCTCATATTGAGCACGTCGAAACCAGAGGAGTAACAGTTATGGCAAATGTTCTCGGATTGGGCGGGTTGTTCTTCAAATCGCCTGACCCTGCGGCGACAAACGAATGGTATGCCCGTGTGCTTGGCATCAAGGTTGAGCCGTGGGGTGTCGTTTTTACCCCTGAGGCAGCAGCTGAGCATCCAGGCGCGGCCACAGTCTTTTCGGCGTTCAAGGCCGACACCGACTATTTCGCGCCGTCGGAAAAGGAATTCATGTTCAACCTGATGGTCGACGATCTCGACGGCATCCTCGCCCGATGCGCAGAGCATGGGGTGGAGCCAGTAAAGACCTTCCCCGACGAAGCCAATGGTCGCTTTGCTCACATCATGGACCCTGAGGGCCGCAAGATAGAGCTTTGGCAACCTATGCCGATGTAGCACCAGCCATACAGAGGGAACCCGAAGCCGCCTATCTGCGTTATGTGCGAAACCAACGCGGAGGCAGACATGACAGACATTTTTTCCATCCTCAAATCCGACCACGACCTGCACCGCCAAATGCTGGCCAAGATTGCCGAAACCAGCGGGGACACGCCGGAGCGTCGTGACTTGTTCGAAGCTTTTCGAATTGAAGTAACTGCGCATGCTGCCGCCGAGGAACAATCGCTGTACGCAAATATGCTTGCCGACCCAGCGCTTCAGGAAGACGGCCGCCATTCGGTAGCAGAGCATAAGGAACTCGACGATATGTTGGGTGAGTTGCAGGATACCGACATGGCAACGGGTGCTTGGCTGACAAAATTCAAGGAAATGCGCCATCGTTATGAGCATCATATTGAAGAAGAAGAGGACGAGATGTTTCCAGCCGCACAAGAACAGTTCAGCAAGGCAAAGGCGAAGGAACTTGGCGTGAAATTCGACCATCGTAAGCCCGAGGAGATGGAAGTCGCCGAAGCGAGCGATAATGGCAGTGATAAGGAATAAACCGCGTCGGACGGTTCGAGTTTGCTAAATCGTGGGAATGTGCGTATAAAGCCTCATGCTATCGTCGACCGCGACGGAATTTGAGGCGCGTGACTGACGAAATGACAGCACGTGCAACGTCTTTCCTACCACGACTTGGCTCCCCAGATGGCGCTGTTGCCATTTGGTTACCTGTTTCGTGAAAGGAACATCAATATGCCTACTGGCACCGTAAAATTCTTCAATGCAGACAAAGGCTATGGCTTCATCGCGCCCGATGGCGGCGGTGACGACAGCTTCGTCCACATCTCGGCTGTTCAAGCTGCCGGCATGCACTCGCTCGATAAAGAGCAGCGCGTGAACTATGAAGTTGAAGTTGGCAAAAACGGTAAGGCTTCGGCCATCAACCTGTCGTCAGCTGACTGATTAAGCGCTTCATTGCGAATAAAGAGGGGCTGCCGAAAGGCGGCCCTTTTTTATTGGCCGCGCGGCTCGCTGCGCCTGTCGCCCATGCGGCGCTCGCCTTGGCGACGTTCCGGGCCAGCATAATTGCTGTCGGTTGACACCCTGCGGTCGCCTTGGCGACGGCCGGCGGATGTTTGTTTCTTTTCTTCCAGGTGGTTCATCGTCAACCCCTCAGATAATGCATGTTTTACACAAACTGACAATTAGCTGACAAAAGTTAATATAACTTTGGTATAGGATTTGTCGTGATCCGAATCACGCCATCTTATCGCCCAATATCCATGCCCAAATCAAAAGCGTCATTATTCCACCGGTAAAAGTAGCAATAACGGACTGGCGAAGTAACCTGCTTTGTATGTCGACCGAAGCGATAAATGCCGCGAAGAGGCGTTGACGCAGACCTTTGTCATCGCCGTCCAAGCCTTCGCTGTCGAATTCCTCACCCAGCAAAAGCGCGCGAAGACACAAAGCGCTGGAGATGATGAGCGGAACAATGCCGATCAGGCTGGCTATCGTCAGAGCGGGCTGCGTCGCGGCATCGACACTTAATGGCGCACCGGGGCTGGCCGAAATCGGATGCGTACCGATTGTGACCATCAACGCGTTAAATGCCAGCATGCCGCCGATTCTGACCGAAAGGTCGAGATCACGATTTTCCAGAAATTCCAGATCGGCAATAAAGCCTGCGTCAGGGGGCGTATCGCGCATAAGCTGGAATGCGCGCAGGCGGGTCCGGAACGATTGCCGTTTCATATCTCAGAGTTAGCGCGCGCATTGGGCTCGCGCAATCCGGCGCTAGTCGAACAGCTCTTCCAGAAAGGATTTTTTCCGCTTTTTATACGGATGCCCATGACCATAGCCTTGGTGATGACTGAAATCCTGCGGGGCATATTCAGCCAAGGGCGGTGCACTTTGACGGGGCGGCGGCGGGGATTGTTCCATCGCGCTGCGTTCGAGAATCTTATCAAGTTCTCCGCGGTCAAGCCACACGCCGCGACATTGAGGGCAATAATCGATTTCGACGCCCTGACGGTCGCTCATGACAAGCGGGACTTTGCATACCGGGCATGGCATTCCAACGGCTGCGTTCATATGCGGGACTCCTCTTCAACTTGTTGAAGCGGTCCGACATCATCATTCGCTTGAATGATCAGAGGGGCCCGGCCCGCCTTTTGAATTTGGGAGCGGACCGGGTTTATTTCAAGTCAGAATGTCAGTTAATAACAGCGCCTGTCATCCACATCAGCGACAACGCAATAATTGCCAGTCCCAATGAAATTGCCAGAACATAGCGAACACCCTGGTTTTTGACACCAGCGCTCGCCTCTTCTTCGGTTACGTCGATTTGATCGCCGTCTTTATGCATGTCGCAACTCCTCTTCCCAGTTCGTCAGCAT
>JBGSPK010000244.1:0-2289 GCA_041738665.1 Sphingorhabdus sp.
TCGGCACAGCGCTGCACGGACTATGAATTGTAGACTTGTGCGCTGAGTATCCTTAAGTCGCGCCGCATGGCGCTGAGCGAATTTCACAAAATGCACGGGTTGGGAAATGACTTTGTGGTCATTGACGCCCGGACCTCTGCAGTATCAATTACGCCTCCTCGCGCGCGCGCCATAGCCGACCGCAAGTACGGCATTGGTTGCGACCAGCTCATTGTGCTTGAGCCATCACACAACGCCGACGTTGGCATGCGAATATATAACGCTGACGGAGGAGAGGTTGAATCTTGCGGTAATGCGTCGCGCTGTGTGGTGGCCTTACTTGGAAAAGACGTCGGCATTGAAACAAAAGGCGGGGTCATTTCCGGGCAGCTTACTGGCCCCGAGGTTACAATCGATATGGGCATGGCAAAGTTTGAATGGCAGGATATCCCGCTCGCTTTTGCAATGGACAGCGCTTCAATGCCATTGGCCTGGGAAGAACTGGCAGCGCCGATGGCGGTCAACGTGGGCAATCCGCATGTCATCTTTTTTGTGCCGGATTGCGACAAGGTTGACCTTCAACGTCTCGGCCCGATCATCGAACATGACGCAGCGTTTCCCGAGCGGGTAAATGTCAACGTTGCCTCCATCAACGATGGTGAAATCAAACTGCGCGTTTGGGAGCGTGGCGTCGGGTTAACGCAGGCTTGCGGAACAGGGGCGTGCGCGACCGGGGTTGCAGCCATTCGGCAAGGCAAAGTCACGTCGCCGGTGACGGTAAATCTGCCGGGCGGTGCGCTGAAGATTGCCTGGGCACCGGATGAGCCCATCATCATGACCGGGGGAACCACTTATGTGTTCAAAGGCCAAGCTGACTGGGACAATTTCGGATGAACGCACCGCAGCGAAACCCAGAAGTCATCAGCATGGGCTGCCGCCTCAATCTGGCCGAAAGCAATGCGCTGGCCGAACAGCTGGCAGCGCATGATGATATCGTCATCGTCAACAGCTGTGCGGTCACCAACGAAGCTGTCCGGCAAACCCGGCAAGCGATCAGGCAGGCGCACAAACGCCGCCCCGATGCGCGTATCTGGGTCACTGGTTGTGCAGCTCAGGTGGAGCCTGAAACCTTTCAGCAGATGCCCGAGGTGTCCGGCGTGTTCGGCAATGCCGAGAAGCAGGATGCTGCGTTATTGCACGGCCTGATGGAATTGCCGGACCGTCCCGTGGTTGTGTCCGACATAATGACCCTGCAGCAGACTGCACCGCATCTGGTTACCGCCTACTCCGGCAAAACCCGCGCCTTTGTCGAAGTCCAGAATGGTTGCGATCATCGCTGTACATTTTGCATCATACCTTATGGTCGCGGCAATAGCCGCTCGGTTCCAGCGGGTAGCGTCATCGAGCATATCCGCAAGCTGGTGGACAAGGGCTTCAAGGAAGTGGTGCTGACCGGCGTAGATGTGACCAGCTATGGCCATGACCTGCCGGGTGCGCCTAATCTGGGCCATCTGGTCGAGCGCATATTGAAATTCGTGCCTGATTTACCCCGCCTTCGCCTCTCATCGATTGACGGCGTGGAAATTGATGGCCGGCTGTTCGAGCTGATTACCGCCGAGCCCCGCGTAATGCCGCATGTGCATTTGTCGTTGCAGGCCGGAGACAACATGATCCTGAAGCGTATGAAGCGTCGGCATAGTCGGGAGCTCGCGATTGAGCTGGTTGAACGGATGCACGCGAAACGCCCGGAAATTGCGATTGGCGCTGACATAATTGCTGGCTTCCCTACAGAAGATGCGGCGATGTTTGCCAACAGCCTCGATCTGGTTCGCCAATGCAAAATCGTTCACGGACATATTTTTCCGTATTCGCCCAAGCAGGGCACGCCCGCCGCGTTGATGCCTCAAGTGGCCGCATCGGCCATCAAAGCTCGCGCGAAGGCGTTGCGCGATGCGGTGGCGGATCAGCGTCAAGCATGGTTAGAGGCGCAGATCGGTACCATGCAACAAATCGCGGTCGAAAATGGCGGTGTATCTGGTCATGCGGAAAATTTCGCTTATGTGAAGCTGGATAAGCAAATGACCGAGGGCAGCATTGTCCGCACAGTCGTACACGAAATAAAGGATGGGCTATTGTTGGCGAAGGTTATCGAATGACCGAAAAGGAAGGCTGGAAAGACCGGCTGTTCGGTGGTTTCAAGAAAACCTCGACAAAGCTTACCGAAAATATAACCGGCCTTGTCACCAAGGCGAAGCTTGAACCGCAAGATTTGGACGAGATCGAGGATGCCCTGATCGCGTCCGACCTAGG
>JBGSPK010000254.1:0-4281 GCA_041738665.1 Sphingorhabdus sp.
CAATCTGGATTTCGGCTCGGAAGAACGTGTCATCGATGACTCCATGCCAGACATTTGCGATCATTTGTCGGTTGGCCGACCATCAACCCAAATCTAGTTGGAATGTCCATGCAAAAATGGCTCTTGTGGCCGTGTCTGCCAGATAAGGACGATCTATGACTAACAATGAAAAACAGGATGCGGCAACCGACCGTATTGCCGGGCTAGTGTTGATGGGTGCGGCATTATTGTCAGTGCCGGTAATGGCGCATCATCCTACCGATTTTACCAACGACTCAGGCATTTTCCAGCTGGTGCATGGCGGGCTTATATTTACGACGCTCATATTGCAGGCTGGTTTCGTTCGCGTGTCGGTTCGTCTGGGGCTCAACAATTTTTGGACACTACTCGCGCTGATCGCGTTTTCGGTTGGTATAATCACGGTTATATTCGCAGGAACAATGAATGGCTTTATCGCGCCCGCACTTGCCGCAGACGGGCAATTTCCGAAAGAAATTGCGAACTTGTGTTGGAAGTTCAACCAGTCGCTGGTGTATGTCTCCGCTTACGCGGTCAGTCTGGCCTTCATCCTTTGGGGGACGCAATTGATCAGATCTAGCGCAGAGCACGATCAGGCGCTGGGTTACGCTGCAATGCTTGCAGGAGGCGTTCCTTCGATTTTGCTGGCGACCGAGGTCATCGATATGCACGTCATAGGCGCATTTATAACCTATACGTCGCAATGGCTGTTCAGTGCATGCGCAGGCTTGTGGCTTACAAAGCCATTTAAAAAACTAGCTGTGGAATCTGGCAGTTAAGCGCTTCAGGGGCGGATGATAATGCCGATCTGCGGGTCGGCCCGGCCCTCAAGCGTTTCTAAAAAGGCATCGGCGGCGGCATCGAGGCCATGCCGTTCGTCGATGGCAATCACGCCATCGACGGCTTTGAGGAAGCTTTTCCAGCTGGCACCGACGGCCTCGCCGAACCCTTTTGGGCCAAGTTCCTGAGCCGTGGCTGCGGCGTGATCGGGGGCGAAAAACAAGACTGGTTTGGGGCCGGGCATCGCGCTTCCGCCACCGCCACCAGCGCTGTTCGCTCCGCGCGCGTCGACATGCGTTGCGCCGACGAGGCAGCTGTATTTTAGCGCGTCGCCCAACACCTCGTGAATGCTGCGCAACAGGACACTATTTCCCGCAAAATCGACCGAGACTGAAGCTGCGCGCGGAAGGCTGTCGACTTCGTCATAGGCGATGACTTCGTCGTAAAGCCCGGTGCCGCGCACAAAATCGATATTGCCAGATGATGTCATTCCGATGCGCCTGATGTCCGGTGACAGGTCCTTGGCAACGCTCGCCAGCCCCATTGAGGTTTTCGAAGAGGCGCTAGTCATGATCAGGTTCTGCGCAGCAAACCAGCCTTCCCGGCGGAACATCGCTTCGATCAGGAAGCCGGTTTTGAACAATGGTCCGAAAAGCATGCGTTCGGCCTCTTTCGATGCAGTATGCTCCGGATCGGCGTTTAAGCGGCTATATTGGTTGTAGATCGGGCTCATCGGTTGCCGGTGCGCAGCCGAATCGGTAAAGCCGCTGGCGCTGATTTTGCCCGGCAGGACATCGAGATGCGTGCCCATCGGCAGGTATCCGTAAACCCGCTCACCCACCGAGATATCTGGGTGGCGCGTTTCTTCGACGATGGCATGGCCCCACATCGGTACCACGCCATAATCACTTTTGGCCGGGAAGAAATTCCAGTAGCCGAACATATCGCCGATGACGGCATAAGTGATGTTATTGGCGGTGACTGAGAAGCTTTCGATTTTCAGCCGGACTTCGCCGTCACCCAGCGCGGGCAGGGCATCGTCGTGGATTTGCGTCTCGGTTAGTGCCGCTTTCTTGACCCAGACAGTCGATGCCATGTTTCTCTCCTTACAACGTGATGTGATTCAATCTTTGACAGTCACATTAAAATGTGAAAATGAAGAATCATGAGCACGCAACTTATCACCAAACTCCGTAGCCTCGTCAATGACGGCGGCCTTTCCCGCTCCGGTCTTGCTCGCGCTGCAGGGCTTCATGCCAATACGCTGCGCGACCTTGACCAGCCCGACTGGAACCCGACGGCGGATACATTGCGCAAGCTGGAAAGCTATCTCTTCGCCAATGACGACACGCCTGCGTTGGTGCCAATCGAAGAGATTATCGAGGAAGCGCGCAATGGCCGTATGTATATCCTCGTCGATGACGAAGACCGCGAGAATGAAGGCGATCTGATCATCCCCGCGCAGATGGCAACGCCCGATGCGATTAATTTCATGGCGACGCATGGGCGAGGCCTGATTTGCCTGTCGATGACCAAGCAACGCTGCGAGCAGTTGGGCCTGACGCCGATGGCGCGCGAGAATCGCGAGAGCATGCAGACCGCGTTCACCGTGTCGATTGAGGCACGCGAAGGCGTGACTACAGGGATCAGCGCCGCTGACCGGGCGCGCACGATTTCGGTTGCGGTGGATGCTGCGAAAGGCCCGGACGATATCGTCTCGCCCGGCCATGTATTCCCGCTGACCGCACGCGATGGCGGCGTGCTCGTGCGGGCAGGGCATACCGAGGCAGCAGTCGATATCAGCCGCCTCGCCGGGCTCAATCCTTCGGGCGTGATCTGCGAAATCATGAAGGATGACGGCAGCATGGCTCGAATGGACGACCTCGTGTCGTTCGCGCGTTTGCACGGTCTGAAGATGGGGACGATCCGCGACCTCATCGCCTATCGCCGCAAGCATGACCATCTCGTTGAAAAGCGCGCGGAGATGAAGTTCAACAGTCGCTGGGGCGGCGACTGGACTGCAATGACATTCTATAACAAAGCGACAGGCGACGAGACGATGGCGCTGGTGAAGGGCTATATCGACCCAGCCAAACCGACCTTGGTTCGGATGCACACGATGTCGATGTTCGTCGATGTGTTTGGTGAAGACAACGAACGTTCAGGCCTGTTGTCACGCTCGATGGAGGCAATCGCGGAGGCAGGCAGCGGCGTTGTTGTGGTCATCAACAAGCCGATGAAAAATGTCGTCTCGCGCTTCATGCAACTCCGCGCCGAAGGCAAAAGCGCAGGGGCACCAGAGGTCGAGGAACTCCGCGATTATGGAGGTGGCGCTCAGATCCTGACTGAATTGGGTGTCCACGACATGATATTGTTGACCAACACCCACCACACGCTAGTCGGTCTCGAAGGATATGGCCTGTCGATAGTAGGCGAGCATCCAATACCCGGCACCGGAGGCGAATAATGGCTAAATTTCTGATAGTTGAAGCGCGGTTTTACGACCATCTCAATGACATGCTGGTCGCCGGTGCCAAAGCCGCGCTGAAGGCAAAAGGCCACGAAGTCGAGGTCATTACCGTCCCCGGCGCGCTCGAAATTCCGGGCACCATCGCGATGGCGGCGGAAGCTCAGCAATATGATGGCTTTGTCGCTATCGGCGTCGTCATTCGCGGCGAAACCTATCATTTTGAGATCGTTGCTGGCGAAAGCGCGCGGGGGATCATGGCGCTGACGATGGATGGCATCGCCATCGGCAACGGCATCCTGACCGTCGAGAATGAGGAACAAGCCATCGTCCGTGCCGACCCCAAGCAAAAGGACAAGGGCGGAGAGGCGGCTGTGGCCGCGATGGCCTTGCTAAATCTGCAAAATCGTTTCAATTGAAACGATGAGCGCACCGACTTTAACGACACAGATCAACATTGAAGCCGAAGATTACAAGGCCCGCGTCGCGCATAACCGGGCGCTGCGCGACGAGCTTTGGGCAAAGGTCGCCGAGACGGCCTTGGGCGGAAACGAGAAATCGCGCGAGCGGCATACCGCGCGTGGCAAATTGCTGCCGAGGGAACGGGTAGAGCGCCTGCTCGACCCCGGCTCGCCCTTCCTCGAAATCGGTCAGCTCGCCGCCAACGACCTTTACGACGGTGAAGTCCCCGGCGCTGGCCTGATTACCGGCATCGGCCGCGTGTCGGGCCGCCAGTGCATGATCGTCTGCAACGATGCGACGGTGAAGGGCGGCACTTATTACCCGGTGACCGTCAAAAAACATCTGCGCGCGCAGGAAATTGCCGAGGCCAACCGCCTGCCGTGCATCTATTTGGTCGACAGCGGCGGCGCGAACCTGCCGCATCAGGACGAGGTCTTCCCCGACCGCGACCATTTCGGCCGCATCTTCTTCAATCAGGCAAACATGAGCGCCAAGGGCATCCCGCAAATTGCCTGCGTCATGGGCAGCTGCACCGCCGGCGGCGCTTATGTCCC